>JBNLGI010000095.1:0-5919 GCA_050305975.1 Sedimenticolaceae bacterium
GGTATCCGAGTCGCGCTCCCAACCCTCGAGTTCGATCTTCATGCTCTCGATCGCCACCAGGTTGGCATTGGCGTCGAGCTCGGGCAGCGCGATGTACTCGCTGACCCAACAGGCGTGCAGGAAGTAGCGGAAGGCGACCAAGCCGCGCTCGTTCATGAACTCCAGGGTCAGCTCCTTCTTGTACTCGGCCAGCGCCATGACGTTGTCACCCTCGAAGGTATGCACCTTGGAGGCCCAGGCCTCGAACTCGCGGTCATGCGTCAGACCGCGATTCAGGGTGATGGCCTCGTAGCTGGTGCGCCCCGGTGACTTGTAGTCGAAGGAGTTCTCACCGCCGGAGCGGTGCTTGACCACCTCGGTGGTGCGCTTGAGGGCGCTGATCTTGCTCACCCCCAGCACCGGTTTGTTGTCCCACAGGATGCGGAACTTGAAGTTCTTGTACGGATCGTAGCGATTCGCGTTGACGACAAAACCGTTCGCCATAGTGGTGTCTCCCTTTCTATCTCGACTGAGTCTGAATCTCGCCTAGGTCTGAATCTCACCGGCGATCTGCTGGATCTTGATGATCACGAACTCGGCCGGTTTGAGTGGCGCAAAGCCCACCTCGACGTTGACGATGCCGCGATCGCGGTCGTTCTGTGTGGTGGTGGTCGCATCGCATCGCACGTAGTAGGCCTCCTTCGGACTGCCGCCCTGAAAGGCGCCCTGACGGAACAGGGAGTTCATGAAGGCGCCGACATTCAAGCGCAGATTGGCCCATAGGGGTTCGTCGTTCGGCTCGAACACCGCCCAGCGGGTGCCGCGGTAGAGCGACTCCTCGATCATCAGCGCCAAACGGCGAATCGGGATGTATTTCCATTCGCTGCCGAAGTCGTCGTCGCCATCCAGGGTACGGGCGCCCCAGTTGACGATGCCGTTGGGCAGCACCCGCAGACAGTTGACCCCCTTTTTGTTCAACACGCCGTTCTCGGCGTCGGTCAGCTCGACGTTCAGACCGACGATGTCACGCACTCCCGCCTCGATGCCTGCCGGGGCCTTCCATACGCCACGGGTGCCGTCGGTGCGGGCGATCAGCCCGGCGATGGCGCCAGCGGGGCCGATATTGCGCAGCACGCCATTGTCCGAATAGCGCAGGCGCGGGTAGTAGACCGCCGAGTGGGTCTTGACCAGGGTGGCGCGCAAGTCGTTGACCAGAGCGGTGTCCTGAACCACGGCCGGGCGGCCGTTGTTGTCGGTCCAGCCCGCCGGCGGATCGACCAGCAGGAAGGCGCGGCGGCTCTCGCAATAGGTACTGGCCGGTCCCCACAGCGCGTTCATGGTGGTCTGACTGACCTCCTCATCACCCGGCAGGATCATCAGGTTGAACAGATCGACCGGGTCCAGGGCATGCATCCCGGTCTGCTCGGCCTCGCTGCCGAGATAGGTAGCGAGATCGGGCGCCTGACCGTCGCCACCGACCGTACCCGGGGTGCTGAAGGCGCTGCTGCCGGTATCGCCCAACGTGTACTGACGGGTATTGAGGGTGATGTTGCCCGACAGGTCAGTGGTGACCGCGGTGCTGATCCCGGTCGGCTGCTCGTTCATGGTGCCGCTGGTCGGGATCACCGCCAGGGTGTAGCCCCACAGCTCGGCCTTGTAGTCCAGGCTGGCATTGGCATTGATCGCGTTGGCGATGATGCGCAGCTTCTCGCGCACCCCGTCATTCTCCTCGGTGCCCGGGCTGTAGCCGGTGGCGCTCTGCGAGAAGGGATCGGTACCGGTGCCGGTGGTCTGGATGTTGAAGCCCAGCGGATCATCGAGCTGGACGGTCTCGGTATTGATGGTGATGCTGGTGATGTTCTGGCTGGGCAGCGCGGTCAGCTGGTTGAGATTATCGACATTGCCGACCGCAGCGCCCAGATTGGACACCGTCAGCACGCTGGCGGTCGGGGCTGGCCGGAAATTACTGTAGCGGGCCAGCTCCACTCCGCCCTGATCGACACCCAACATCAACGCAGCGGCGATGTCGCGGTTGCTGGCGCGCCGCACGTGCACCGTGTCACGCGAGCTGCCGAGGGCGTCTGAGGTAAACGTCAGGAAGTTGCTCGCGGTGGCGGTGGTCACCGCCACGTTGGCAATCGGCGAGACGGTATCCAGTGCGTCATTGATCCGGTCCTGGAACCGATCGCGGATCTGACCCAGAGTGGCCGCAGCGATGTCCGCGCTCGACCAGGGCGCCAGATCCACCTCGACATAGCTGGTGCCGTCGACGCTGATCTCGAAGCGCGACTGCGGCGTAGCCGGCGCGGCCGGATTGATCAGATCGTCGAGCGCATCGCGCACCGAGGCGACGGCGCCGAGCGGCCGGCGCGACTGCGAGAAACCGGCGAAGCTGTTGGCGATGTCGCTCAGGTCGTTGACCCCGCCGCTGTCGACATCGGAGTGGAGCTCCAGCTCGATCAGCTCGGAGCTGGAGTTGACAAAATCGACCGCGAAACGTGGCGCATTCGGGTCCATCGACAACCCGGTGTAGCTCTCGTCCTGCACCACCGTGCCGCTCTCCTCATGGGTGATGCGCAGATTGAAGGTCTGGTCCGGGAAGGGCGTATCGTAATCAATCTCCAGCCGGACATTGTTGCCCCAGGCTCCGCGTGCCTTGGCACTGACCTCGAGCACCGGATCGCCGTTGAGATTGTGCAGAGTGACGGTGGCGGCATCCGCATTACGCGCCAGCCGCACCACATAGCAATCGGCGCCGCCGTTGTTGAAAAACATGCGTACGCTGCGCGCCAGGTTGCTCTGCGGATGCGCCGCGCCGAAGCGCCGCTCGTAGTCGGCATAGCTCAGCAGCCTTGCCGGCTGGTCGATCGGCCCCTTGCTTGCCCGACCAAGAAAGGCCGCTATTGAGGTCGAAACCGCGGTGATCGTGCGCACACCACTGGGAACTTCCTCGATGTACACACCGGGATAAGTGGGCTGTACCATGAACTCAGTCTCCTTAAAGTGCTGCTCTGTGGTTCTGCTCTTCGGTCATTTGCAGATGACTGCCGGGGCGGAGAGCTATACCGCCCGTTTGGTCGGCGCGCCGAGGCGTACCCTCGCTGCCATTCAGTCGGAACAATCGGCACCGTGCCGGGCGGAGGCGTAGTGGGTTTCACCGCCCCGGCGTTCAATGGTCTCCAACTGACCCCGTCGTACCAGATCCGCCAACGCCTCTCTGACCTGCTCCGACCCGGCCTCGACACCCTGCTGGGGCAACCACCAACGCGTGATCCCCAGGGCCGTGTCACAAGATTCGGGATGTTGTTTCAAGTACTGCAAAATCGCGCTCTGTATCGCCGTGAGATCAGAGCCATCCTCTGGCTTTTTACGGTTCTCGTCGTGCTTGTTCACGCCATCGATATGGCAAAGGTCGGGCCAATCTGGAAATGGTCTTTCAATCAGCCAGTTATTGCCGAAGCGTAGACATCAACCGGGGCAAGCATGACCCGATAGGAGGGAGTGCGGTTGTATGAGTGGGTCGCGTTTTACCCGGAATCGGCGGGGTTTCCCATCAGTCGCCTCCCTGCACGGGGAGTTGTGATGGTTTGAGCTGTATGCGTGCCCAAGGAGAGGATTGTTTGGCTTCCGGGAAGCGACGCATGCCTTGAGGAGCAATCCGATACCCGGCCGTTGATCTTGGCGAAAAGCGCCCGTCCCCGGGCTGAAGCTGATGCACGCCCGATATCTGGTGGTGCTGCCCGAGGCAGTCAGCTCCCGCTTAGCGGCCGATTGTCGGTATTGTGGGATACGGGAGGCTGGGTGGAGACCCCGGCTAGCAGGGACTAGCGAAACCTTTTGGATCTATCCCGTGCTTTTTGACCAGCTTGCCGAAGGCGCGTCGTTCTTTACCCGCCAGTTCCGCCGCCCGGGTGACGTTGCCCGAGGTCTGATAAAGCAGCGTGCGGATGTATTGAGACTCGAACAGGTTGATTGCCTGCTCCTTGGCCTGTTTGAAGTTGGTAGGTGACGGTCGAGTCAGATCGTCCATCGGAATCGATGCACTGCCTGCGTCCGGCGAGGCGACGATCATGTTCGATTCGGCCATCAGATACTCGCGATGGATGAAGTTTTCGAGTTCGCGAATATTGCCCGGCCAAGCGTAACTCGCCAATTGAGTCTGGGTGTAGGGGTGCAACATCTTTCGACCTCGCCCATAGGCGATCTCGCACTGGCCGAGGAAGTGCTCGGCGAGCGACAAGGCGTCCTCGCGGCGCTGGCGCAACGGCGGAAGGTCCAAGGTCAGCAGATTCAACCGGTAGAACAGGTCGAGGCGAAACTCACTCTGCACGGCGAGTTCTTCGAGATCGACATTGGTCGCGGCGATGATCCGGGTATCGGCCTTGCGTTCCTCGCGGGCACCGAGCGGTCTGTAGGTTCGCCGCTCGATAAACCTGAGCAGCGCCGACTGTGCCTTGAGTGGCAGGGAATCGACTTCGTCGAGAAAAAGGGTGCCGTCACAGGACTGCTCGATCAGCCCGATCTGGTCCTGACGCGCATCGGTGTAGGCGCCCGAAGCGTGGCCGAACAGTTCGTTTTCGACCAGGCTTTCGGGGATGGCCCCGCAGTTGATGACCTGGAAACATTTACCCCGCCTTGGACCCAGATAGTGCAGTGCGCGGGCGGCCAACTCCTTGCCGGTTCCTGTCTCGCCAGTGATCAAGACATTGGCGTCGACCTGCGCAAGGCGTTTGATTTTCCAAAGCATCTCATGAAAAGCCGGCGAACCGCCGACCAGATTCATCTGCAGACAGTCGTTGATATTCGGCAGTTCCGCCATACCGCCCTCGGCCCTGCCTTCGATCTTCGCCGCACGTTTCAGGCGGGCCGCAAGCTCCCGGTCGCCGACCGGCCAGTGGCAGAAATCCAGAGCGTGATCCAACAGTTCGTTGGTGTGAAACAGTTGCTCGTCGGCAACCAGCAGATGGAAGGGTGCGACACGCGCATCCAGGAGTCTGCGGATATCGCGCGCGTCAGAGCGTTGATCCGCGACATATAACAGTTCCAGATAGCCATCCCGCAAATCGTGACTGCCCACCCTGGCACGACGAGAGAGAAATCCAACCCTTTGCAGGGCGGTGCGCAGTACCTCGATTTGGCGGGAAGGCGCAAAAGCCGTGATCTCGACATTCACGTCTGTTCCCTTCTCGGCAGTGCGGTCCGGATCACAGCGTGGACCCGCATAAATAGTGAATTTCAAATATAGGTAGGGCGGTAGGATCGGTCAAGGCAAGGTCATTGGAGATAGGAATTCGCACACAAAATGCAAATATATGACGGTATCATCGGTAGGCTGACTGTTTGCTCAGGCCTTCTGTCGCTCTTACAACGACCGGCGACGTGAACTCCCCAGACGCGCATCGAGCAGGGATGAATTGGACAGTATTCGAACAATCCTCAGGCTTTTGAGCGATTTGGCCGCATTCCGGCCGCTATTCTTGCGCCCTCCGATCACTTCTTGGAAAGCCTGTTTCATGCGTGGCCAATTGGCAGGTTACGTATGGAGATGAAACCAAAGCGTATGCCGCGAATGTGTGCGGCAGAGGATGCGGGCGCACACGCTTGCTGAGGGTTGCGCGCGGTTGTCGAATCCGGCCGGTTGATGTCGCGGCTTCCGAATCCGCTGCGTAGAAACAGCGAAGCCCGAACTCGAGAGTCCGGGCTTCTGCGCTGGTTTGGTGGGCCATGAAGGATTCGAACCTTCGACCAATGGATTAAGAGTCCACTGCTCTACCAGCTGAGCTAATGGCCCGATGCTGAATGGGGTGGACGATGGGTCTCGAACCCACGACCGCCGGAACCACAATCCGGAGCTCTACCAACTGAGCTACGTCCACCATTAACCGTTTCAATCGTCCTGATGCGGCTCTTCCCAATGTGAGCCGTCCTGCGAACTTGGCA
>JBNLGI010000096.1:0-15901 GCA_050305975.1 Sedimenticolaceae bacterium
GATGATCGCCACCTTCAGCATGGGAATCTGCAAGCGGCTGATCAACGCCTTCATCGCGTCCGGCAGGCTGTAGTCGTCGAGGATGAACTCGAACAACATCGAGATCACGTCGATGGTGTCGTTGTCCGCGTCACCGAGCGCTCGGGTGACCTGCCCGCCCTCCTGGGCCATGCGCAGGTCGCTGACCAGGCGTTCACGCATCTGCTCCGGACTCAGAGCCTGGGTGACGCGTCGCCCTTGCGGCAACATCACGACATTCGACTGCTGGATGGCATTGAGCGCGCCCAACAGTTCGCCGGTATCGATCACGGGAACACCGGAGACCGGGGTGCTCAACATCAGACTGGAGCTGAGGCTGCCGTCAGACAGCCTGGCGCGCCGCACGCCGAGCAGCTGCTGCAAAGCGGCGAAGACCTCGCCCTGTACACTGACACCGGCGGCGGGCTCGCCCGCGACCGTGGAGCTGTAGACCGCCTGAC
The DNA here is from genome assembly GCA_050305975.1 of Sedimenticolaceae bacterium. Lineage (GTDB taxonomy): Bacteria > Pseudomonadota > Gammaproteobacteria > Chromatiales > Chromatiaceae > Thiodiazotropha. The sequence continues at coordinate 480 of JBNLGI010000096.1, forward strand.
TCGGATCGGCCAGATAGGAGGATTCGCCGGCCAGCTGGCTCTCGCTGCCATCACCCCGCCGCAAAGCCGGTGAGATGGGGTTGCGCCGCACCTTGGGGGTCAGCTTGGGAATCACGCCGGCCTTGCCCAGCAGGATGTTGATCTCGTCGTAGAGACCGCCTATGAAGTGCATGACGTGGCGGTCGAAGAGCTTGTAGACCACCAGCTTGACCGGCAGTTCGACCGGCACGTTGCTCATGGCCCTCTGAAAGGCGGCGCAGAGTGCGGCGGGAGAGATCGGAATCTGTTGCGCCATATGGTCATCGATGCGGCCGGCTCCGATAACGAAGGCAAAGCGTTGCCCCATGGCAAAGAGTTCGCGGTTGAAGTGGTTCTCCGCCTTGGAGATCATGTTGGTGATGGCCAGGGAGTCTTCCAACTCCTCGTCGTCCAGCAGCGCCAGCTCGGAGTTCTTGCTCAGGTCCTCCAGGCTCTGCTGCCGGACCTCAACTTCACCGGTCTCCCAATAGCGGTCGTAGACACGCAGCAGCTCCTGATTGAAGACACGATCAATGCCGACCCGCTGCTTGCGCAGCTCGCGCATGGAGTCGAAATAGATGTTCTGCAGCGTGTTGCTGTCAGACTTGTTGGCCATTTCGTAGAGGGCATCGTCGAGATTCTCGAACAATCCGCCCATGAGCTTGGGCATGGTCTGGACGATGAGCTTACGGCACTCAGCCGCGATCCGGCGCCCATTGACGTCAAGCGTGATGGTGTTTCGACGAGGCACTGCAGAGCCGAAAGTGATGATGTTGTCTTGACCAGGCATCTATGGACACTTCTGAAAAAACCGCCGGTGGCTGAGAGTCAATGATAACGCGGCTTGATTACACACTTGTATTAAAGGTATGTCAGCTGCCCAAGAGTGACTGAGAATACCCTCACAAAGCTGGCAGAAGGCCGCGAGTCCACGCCAGTCGATCACAAAACCGGTACCTAAAAGCTAGCATCAAGGCCCTGTATATTCAACAAATATCAATATCGGCGGCAGCTTAACGAAACTTGAGCGACACTTGACCGCAGCTGCGAATCGGGCCTGTCGGGCCGGGACCACGCCAACCTGTGAATGAAACGATTTTTAATTTCGTCATTCCTCTTCCAGCGGTGCGGCCAAGGTCCTGTCTTGACCGTTGCGTGCTGCGCCCGGACTCCTGTAAGGTCGTCTCCGTCAGTAGCCCAGCCGACCCTGAAACCGTATGCGCTTGCTCAGGCACTTCACAGCCTCCCTTCTCGACAGTCTTCGCGACCTGACCCCTATCGCCGCCGTAATCGGCTTTTTTCAATTGGTCGTGTTGCAGCAACCCATCCCCAACCTGGGCGGACTGCTGATCGGCACCCTGCTGGTGGTGCTGGGCTTGACCCTCTTCATACAGGGCCTCAACCTGGCGCTGTTCCCGCTGGGTGAGGGCATGGCCTGGGACTTTGCCCGTAAAGGCAGCCTGAACTGGTTGTTACTGTTCGCTTTCGCGCTCGGCTTCGGAACCACGGTTGCGGAACCCGCACTAATCAAAATTGCAGACGAAGCCGCTGAAATCGCCGCAAATGGCGGCATGATCAATACATCTAAGGGGTCTCAGGAGGAGTATGCCGATGGTCTGCGCTATACCGTCGCACTCTCGGTGGGGTTCGCCATCGTGCTAGGCGTGCTGCGCATCCTCAGGGGCTGGCCGGTCCAGTACCTGATCATAGGCGGCTATCTCGGCGTGGTGATCATGACCGCGCTGGCTCCGCCGGAGATCATCGGTATCGCCTACGACTCCGGCGGCGTCACCACCTCCACCATTACGGTCCCCCTGGTCACCGCACTCGGGGTGGGACTGGCCTCGAGTATCAAGGGGCGCAACCCGATGACCGACGGCTTCGGTCTCATCGCCTTCGCCTCGCTGACGCCGATGATCTTCGTCATGGGCTACGGGATGTTGCTGTGAACGGAGCACTTATCCACTTCGTCGAGGTGATGCTGGGCACCCTGCTCGATGTGCTGCCGATCGCCGCCATCCTCTTCGGCTTCCAGTTCCTGGTCCTGCGGCGACCGCTGAAAAATCCACGCGAGGTCGTGATCGGCTTGCTCATGGTGCTGGTCGGCCTGACCCTCTTCCTCGAAGGCCTCGACCTGGCGCTCTTTCCCCTGGGCGAGCTGATGGCCAGCCAGCTGACCTCGCCTCAACTGCTCGACATCGAACATACGCTGCAGGCGGAGTGGCACCACTACTTCTGGGTCTACCTGTTCGCCGCCAGCATCGGTTTCTCCACCACTATCGCCGAGCCCTCGCTGATCGCGGTGGCGATCAAGGCCAATCAGGTCTCCGCCGGCGCCATCAGCCAATGGGGGCTGCGCATCGCGGTCGCCATCGGCGTCGCCGTCGGCATCGCCCTGGGCAGCTATCGCATCATCAGCGGCACCCCCCTGCACTGGTACATCATGGCCGGCTATGTGGTGGTGATCCTGCAGACCCTGTTCGCACCGCGCAGCATCATCGCCCTGGCCTACGACTCCGGCGGCGTCACCACCTCCACCGTGACGGTGCCCCTGGTGGCGGCCCTCGGCCTGGGACTGTCGAGCAACATCCCCGGCCGCAATCCACTGCTCGACGGTTTCGGCCTGATCGCATTTGCCAGCCTGTTTCCTATCATGTCCGTCATGGCCTACGCCCAACTGAGCGAATGGCGCACGAAACGGAGCGATCCATGATCCACAGAGGATATGCCCATGCACTTTAAACTCATCATTGCCCTGGTGGAGGACAGCACCACCGACAAGGTCCTGGAGGCGGCACGCTCGGCCGGTGCCACCGGCTCCACCGTCATCAACCAGGCGCGAGGCGAAGGGGTGCAGCAACCGAAAACCTTTTTCGGCCTCACCCTGGAGACCCAGCGCGACGTGCTCCTGCTGTTGGTCGAAGAGCATCTCAGCCGGACCATTTTGGAGACGATCGCAGAGGCGGGCCACTTCGACGACCAGCCGGGCAGCGGCATCGCCTTTCAGATCGACATCGAAGATGCAGTCGGCGTCAGCCATCAGATTCAAACACTGTCTCAAGTTATCGAGGAGGAGTTATGAGCCAACGCCAATTGATTCGGGTACGGGATGTCATGAAAACCGACTTCGACATGGTCGATGGCATGGACACGGTCGCCACGGCCCTGGAGAAAATGCTCCATGTGGAGACCAAATCGCTGATCGTCAAGAAGCGCAATCCGGACGACGAATTCGGTCTGGTCATGCTCTCCGACATCGCACGCCAGGTGCTGGCGGTCGACCGGGCACCCGAGCGGGTCAACATCTATGAGATCATGACCAAGCCGGCATTGACCGTCTCACCGGACATGGACATCCGCTACTGCGCCCGCATCTTCAGCCGCTTCGACCTCTCCCGCGCGCCGGTGGAAGAGCACGGCGAGGTGGTGGGGATCGTCAGCTACACCGATATGGTGCTCAAGGGCCTCAACCGCAAGCACGGCGACGGCTGAAGAGCGCCATGGAGATTCTGCTTCCCCAGGCGGAGTACCGCCCCTGCGAAAACTGGGACGAACGACCTGCAGGTGCGCCGGTCGATCTGCTGGTGATCCACAGCATCAGCCTGCCGCCCGGCGAGTTCGGCGGGCCCTGGATCGACGATCTCTTCATGAACCGGCTCGATCCAGCTGCACACCCCTACTTTCGTGATATCGCCGAACTCCGGGTCTCGGCGCACCTGCTGATCCGGCGCGACGGCCGGCTGATCCAATACGTACCGCTCAACCGTCGCGCCTGGCACGCCGGCGCCTCCAATTTCTGCGGCCGCGACTGCTGCAACGATTTCTCCATCGGCATCGAACTCGAAGGCAGCGACGAGCTGCCGTTCACTGACGCCCAATACGCCACGCTCGCGGCAGCCACTCGCGAAATCCGTCGGCACTATCCGCAGATCACGCTGCAACGCATTACCGGTCATGCGAATATTTCGCCCGAGCGCAAGACCGACCCGGGACCCTGTTTCGACTGGTCCCGCTATCTTGCATCCCTGGATTCGGAGCAGCCCGGCCGACACGCATGACCGACCACCTGGAATTCTCGCGCCCATCTGCACTGAAACCGCAGGCACTTTCTTGAAACTTTCTCAAATTTACCGGAAACTTGCGCGATGAGCCTCATCGTCATAGTCATCTGCCTGATCGCAGAACGATTTCTGCTCGACTATCAGTACCTGCGCCAGAAGCACTGGCTGGAAGCCTACAGTCATTGGCTGAGTCGACAACGCGCCCCCGCATGGACCCAGAGCGGCCTGATGAGCCTGATCATTCAGCTACTGCCCCCGGTGCTGCTCGTCGCCTTGCTGCAGCAACTGTTCGCCGGCAGCCTGTTCAGTCTTCCTAGTGTCCTGTTTGCCGCCGCCGTGCTGCTGTTCTGCCTCGGCCCCGTGGATCTCGATACCCAGGTCAACGACTACATCCGGGCCGTTGAAGCTGACGACGAGACCAGCCAAAGGCGCATCGCGAAAGAGATCATCGACGACGAACCGCCCACCAGCGAACCGGCCCTTTCCCAATCGGTCGCCGAAGGGGTCCTGTTTCAGGCCAATCATCATCAGTTTGGCGTCCTCTTCTGGTTTCTGCTGCTAGGTCCGGTAGGCGCACTCTTCTATCGTATCGCCACGCAGCTGCCACGGCTGGAGCAGGCCAACCGGGATATCGATTTCTTTCTCAGCGCCAAGCACCTTCTGTTGATCATGGACTGGCTGCCCGCCCGGATCACCGCCGTCTGCTATGCCATCGCCGGCAGTTTCGAGGATGCGCTCTATGGCTGGCGCAGCTATCAGGATCGGCGTTACGATGAGTTCAGCGACAGTAACAGCGGCATCTTGATCTGCACCGGTAGCGGAGCCATGCGACTCACCACCCTGCTCGAGGATGACAGCGACGAACTTCATGACTACAGTCACCTGCCGCAGTCGGCGATGGCGCTGGTCTGGAGATCTCTGGTGGTCTGGCTCGTCATCGCCGGTCTGTTGACACTTACCGGCATCCTCTGAAACCTTGTCCGAGATGACCATCATCGACCTCCTGCGCCACGGCGAGCCCGTTGGCGGCAGGCGCTACCGGGGTCAGCTGGACGACCCGCTCAGCGAACGCGGCTGGCGGGAGATGTGGCACGCCACCTCTGCGGAAACGCCCTGGGAAATCATCATCTGTTCGCCACTGACCCGCTGCCGAGCCTTTGCCGAGCAGCTCAGCCGCAAGCTTTCGCTACCGGTCACTATCGATGAACGCTTGAAAGAGGTGGGCTTTGGCGCCTGGGAGGGGCAATCGGCTGCGACGCTGAGAGCCCTGGACGACGAGATTCTCAAGCGTTTCTACAACGACCCCATCAACCACCGCCCACAAGGCGCCGAGTCCCTTGAACACTTCGCTCAACGCGTCAACCAGGCCCTGCAGACCGCAATAGAGACCCATCAGGGCAAGCACATCCTGATGGTTACCCATGCCGGAGTCATCCGCTGCGCGTTGACCTCAACACTTGGCGCCCCCCTAAGCAGCATGTATCGTCTCTCCATCGCCACCGCCAGCCTCTCCCGCATTCAGATAGAGGAGCAGCGACCACCCACAATCTCATTCATCGGCAAAACCCGCCTCACGGCATGAATTGAGAACCAGATCTCAACAATCCCGGGAATTATCTTCATATGATATAAACGACTAGCGTTATGAGCCCTGACGATTTTAGGGAACGGAAGCCTTACCTATCAAATGAGGAGGCAACCTATGATCTGGCTACTGCTATTGCCCGCCGCCGCCGGCGTCATTCTCTCGCTATTGGTGACGGAGCGGTTCAAGATTTCATCCTGAATCCACTACCACCCAGACGGTCCCGGCTCTGTTATACCTCAGGGCCGGGTCCCTTACGATGCGCGTGCTGCCTAATGTACTCGTACATGGTGACCGAGGCGGCGACCGCCACATTCAGGCTTTCAATCTGCCCGAACTGAGGTATCGATAGCCCTTCGATATCCGGATACTCCTCCGGTTTGAAACTGTGTCCCCACTCTTCATGCCCCAGAACGAAGGCGGATTTCTCCGGCAAGTCGGTAGAAATGAGTGAGCGCTTACTTTCGGCATCTAGCCTGTATACCTTGTATCCCTGCCCGGTCAAATCGGCATAACAGTCGGCAAAACTTTCGAAAAAGCGGGCGGGTACCTTTTTGAAGCCTCCTTTGCCCGGCGCTGGATCGAAGGGACCGATATTGATCAGGTGAACCTCCCTGGCCCCAAAGACCTCCGCACTGCGAAATATCTTTGCCACATTGAAACCCGCTTTCATATGATCGAGGACGACGATGAAGGGGTGGGGGCCCGGCTTGGCCAGCAGATTGCGCTGTCGCTGCTTAGTATATCGCAGCAGCGCCTGATCCCTAGCTTCGCGCCTTTCCCTCTTGCTTTTTCTTTGTCGCAACATTGACCGAAACCAACTGACTCTCGTAGCGATGCCATGTCACCTACGTTAAAGGCTGAATAACCCACTGATGCAGGGTGGATACATAGGCACAGACAGGCTAACCTCGGATCCAGGCAGGATATTACCATGCACGCCAAAACCGTTTCCCAAGTTCTCGTCTGGAGTCGCTGGCTCAGACTCGCACACTGGACGCTTGCGCTCTCGACACTGGGATTGCTCGCCACCGGTTGGTTGATGAGTATCGACGTGACGGTCGCCGCGACGGCCGGAGAACTCCACTATCTCTTGAGTGGCGTTTTCATTCCGGCTCTTTTGCTACGCCTCTATCTGCTCTTTTTCGGAAAAGGCACAGACCTTTTGAGCGATTGCGAACCGAACCTGCACAGGCTGAACCAGGCATGGCTGGTGGTTCGTTTCTACCTGACGTTGGGCAAGGCACCTCTACCCAAATGGTACAGTCACAACCCTCTTTGGGGGCCTGTCTACATCGCCCTCTTTTTCATTCTGACACTGGCCACATTGAGCGGACTGATGCTGCTGAACGCCCTACACCTGCTGGGCCCCGTCAGCATGCTCGATCTGCACCAACTCTGTTATCAGATCATTCTTCTCTTCACGGCCCTGCATCTGCCGGCGGTCTTCGCCCATGACATGTCTGCCAAAAGCGGTGACATTTCCGCCATGGTCAACGGGTATCGTGCCTTCGAGGTAGGAGCGAGCGAGGCCGGTAGCAAAACCAATCCTCAGGCGGTATCACTCGATACCTTGATGAAACAACTCAAGCGGTAGGCAGACGATCCTGCAATTCACTCCGTACTGATCCGGCCTATACAATACGAGAGAGTCATCAGAGGTCAGTACCACCCCGTAAGCGTCTCGAGCAAACCTATGCGCATAAAAAAACCCGCATGACGAGTCATGCGGGTTTCATATCATATGGCCAATCAGCTGTTATTCAGCGTCAGCTGCTTCCGTGCCAGTATCCTCATCCTGCGGACGGTCGACCAGCTCCACATAAGCCATCGGCGCCTGATCTCCAGGGCGATAACCGCACTTTAGAATACGCAGGTAACCACCGGGACGCTCTTGATAGCGCGGGCCCAGCTCGGCGAACAGCTTGCCGACTGCAACTTTGTCGCGCAGGCGGTCAAACGCCAGACGACGCTTGGCGACGCTGTCCGTCTTGGACATGGTGATCAAAGGCTCGGCCACCCGGCGCAGCTCCTTAGCCTTCGGCAAGGTGGTTTTGATCAACTCATGTTTGATCAGCGAGGCAGCCATGTTTCTGAACATGGCGTTACGGTGACTGCTGTTACGGTTTAACTGCCGTCCTGATTTCCGATGGCGCATGGGTCGACTTCCCCAAATTCAAAATTAGTGTTTAACCGGCTCGTTCAGTGGGCCAGTTGCTCTTCGATATTCTCCGGCGGCCAACGCTCGAGGCGCATGCCGAGCGAAAGACCACGGCGGGCCAGCACGTCCTTGATCTCAGTCAGCGACTTCTTACCCAGGTTAGGCGTCTTCAGCAGTTCCACTTCGGTACGCTGAATAAGATCGCCGATCAGGAAGATGTTCTCGGCCTTGAGGCAGTTCGCGGAGCGAACGGTCAGCTCGAGATCGTCCACCGGACGCAGCAGGATCGGGTCGATTGCCGGCTCTTCCGGCTCGGAGACCGCCTCGGCGGCCTCGGCCTCCAAGTCGACGAACACGGAGAGCTGATCCCGCAGGATACTGGCCGAGCGGCGAATCGCCTCTTCCGGATCGATGGTACCGTTGGTCTCGAGTTCGATAACCAGACGGTCGAGATCGGTGTTCTGCTCCACACGCGCCGACTCCACCGAATAGGCGACATTGCGTACCGGACTGAATGAGGCATCCACCTGCAGCATGCCGATGGGACGATCATCACCGGCTGAACTCTGGCGAACTGCGGCAGGCTGATAGCCGCGGCCGCGTCGCACGTTGAGCGTCATGTTGATTTCGCCGGACTTGGTCAGGGTGGCGATCACATGGTCCGGGTTGGCGATTTCAACATCATGATCCAGGGTGATGTCACTGGCCAGAACCTGGCCCGGTCCCTTCTTCTGCAGACGCAGGGTAGCCTCATCCCGACTGTGCATGATGATGGCAACCTGCTTCAGATTCAGCAGTATGTCGAGCACGTCCTCCTGCACACCCTCGATCGTGGTGTACTCGTGCAACACATCGGCAATCTCCACCTCGGTGATCGCGCTGCCAGGCATGGAGGAGAGCAGGATTCGCCTCAGGGCGTTGCCAAGGGTATGTCCGAAGCCCCGCTCCAGAGGCTCCAGCGTCACTTTGGCACGGGTGCCGGTGACCTGCTGGACGTTGACGATCCGAGGCTTGAGAAACTCCGTAACGCTTTCGGTCATGTATTTTCCTCTCGTCAGTGTCTACTTACTTGGAGTAGAGCTCGACGACCAGCTGTTCGTTGATTTCTGCGGAAAGATCGGAACGATCAGGCACGCGTTTGAGTTTGCCCTTCATCGCCTTCGGATCCACCTCGACCCAGTCAACAAAGCCATACTGACCCTGCAGTTCCAGGGCTCCCTGAATACGCAGTTGTTTCTTGGCCTTTTCACGAATCGAAATCTCGTCTTCGGCGGAAACCTTGTAAGACGGGATGTTGACAACCTTGCCATTGACCTCGATTGCCTTGTGGCTGACCAGCTGACGAGCCTCCGCTCGCGTCGCACCGAAGCCCATGCGATAGACGATGTTATCGAGACGGGTCTCGAGCAGCTGCAGAAGATTTTCACCGGTCGCGCCTTTACCCTGGGCAGCCGCCTTGTAGTAGTTGCGGAACTGACGTTCCATGACCCCGTAGATGCGTCGCACTTTCTGCTTTTCGCGCAACTGCAGGCCATAGTCCGAGACGCGACGGCGGCGATCACCGGCCTGACCCGGCACCTTCTCCATGTTGCACTTGGAGTCGAGTGAACGCACACGGCTCTTGAGGAAAAGGTCAGTACCCTCTCGCCGGCTAAGCTTGCATTTCGGTCCGATATACCTTGCCATGATAGAACTCCAGAAATTAGACGCGGCGCTTTTTGGGGGGACGGCAACCGTTGTGCGGGATCGGCGTCACATCCGAGATGCTGGTGATCTTGAAACCGGCATTGTTGAGTGCGCGCACAGCGGATTCGCGGCCGGGACCGGGACCTTTGACGTTGACGTCAAGATTCTTCACGCCGTACTCCTTAACCATTTGACCAACGCGATCGGCAGCCACCTGAGCCGCGAACGGGGTGCTCTTGCGCGAGCCACGGAAACCAGAGCCACCAGCGGTAGCCCAGGCCAGAGCATTGCCCTGACGGTCACTGATAGTAATGATGGTGTTGTTGAAGGAGGCGTGGATGTGCGCAACGCCATCGGTTACGCTCTTCTTGACCTTCTTCTTGGTACGGCTACTCGGTTTTGCCATCTTTTGTACCTACGGATTCAATCTGTTGTTTGGTGACTTAGCGCTTGATCGGACGACGCGGGCCTTTGCGGGTGCGCGCATTGGTGCGCGTACGCTGACCACGCAGCGGCAGACCGCGACGATGACGGATGCCACGGTTGCAACCGAGGTCCATCAGGCGCTTAATGTTCATGGAGATTTCGCGACGCAGATCACCCTCAACGGTGTAGCGCGCGACGATGCCGCGGAGCTTCTCGACTTGATCCTCGCTCAGCTCCTGGATCTTCACGTGCGGTTCGATACCTGCCTCTTTACAGATATCTCCGGCGCGCGAACGGCCGATGCCATAAATCGACGTCAACGCGATCACAGCATGTTTTCGATCCGGAATGTTGACCCCAGCTATTCGAGCCATTTCTCTAGTCTCCTGAACAACCCAAGCGGCATCCCACCCAAGGGAAACGCGCAATATTACTCTACGTCGCGTACTCTATCAATAGAGGCGACGTTCTATTTTCAGCCTAATCAGCCTTGACGCTGCTTATGGCGGCCCTCTTTGCAGATGACCCGCACGACGCCGTTACGACGCACAATTTTGCAGTTACGGCAGATTTTTTTCACAGATGCACGCACTTTCATGAAATCTACTCCAAACGTTCGTTAACCGGCTTGATCAGCGAAGCAGCCCGGCTCCGGTACCTTTCAGATTGGCCTTCTTCATCAAGCCTTCGTATTGATGTGACATCAGATGTGCCTGCACCTGAGCCATGAAATCCATAACCACGACCACAATGATCAGCAGAGAGGTGCCGCCGAAATAGAACGGCACATTCCAACCGACGATCAGGAACTCCGGCAGCAGACAGACCGCCGTGATGTAGATCGCACCCGCCAGGGTGAGGCGCGACATCACGCCGTCGATATATTTGGCAGTCTGCTCGCCGGGTCGGATTCCGGGTATGAAGGCCCCTGAGCGTTTCAGGTTGTCGGCCGTCTCCCGCGAATTGAAGACCAAGGCGGTGTAGAAAAAACAGAAAAAGATGATCGCCGCCGCATACGCCATGACATAAACTGGCTCGCCAGGGGAGAGCTTGGAGAAGATCTCCTGGATCCAGCGTGTACCCTCCGTATTGCCGAACCACTGCCCTAATGTGGCGGGAAACAAGATGATGCTGGAGGCGAAAATCGGCGGAATAACACCCGCCATGTTGAGCTTCAACGGCAGGTGCGTACTCTGCGCCGCAAGCAGGCGACGTCCCTGCTGACGCTTGGCATAGTTGATCGTGATACGACGCTGACCCCGCTCGACAAAGACCACGAAAGCGGTTACCGCCGCCGCCAGCACGAACAGGAACAGGATGGTGAGGGCGTTCATCTCGCCGGTCCTCGCCAGTTCCAAGGTGCCGCCGATGGCCGCAGGCAGCCCGGCCACGATGCCGGCGAAGATGATCATAGAGATACCGTTGCCGATGCCCCGTTCAGTGATCTGCTCGCCCAGCCACATGAGGAACATGGTGCCAGTCACCAGCGAAACCGTTGCGGTGACAACAAAACCTATGCCCTGGTGGGTCACCACCGACTCGCCGCCAACCGACTGACTCTGTAGCGCGACCGAAATACCGATGGCCTGGAAAGTGGCCAGCAAGACCGTACCGTAACGGGTGTACTGGGTGATCTTGCGACGTCCGGACTCACCCTCCTTCTTGAGCTGCTCCAGGCTGGGGATCACAGCAGACATCAGCTGCATGATGATGGAGGCCGAGATATAGGGCATGATGCCGAGCGCAAACAGGCTGGCGCGCTTCAGCGCTCCACCCGAGAACATGTTGAACATGTCGAGGATCGAGCCCTGAGCCTGCTCCAACAGCGCAGCCAAAGCTACTGGATTCACACCCGGCACGGGAATGAAGGTACCGATGCGAAATACCAGAAGCGCACCGGCGACAAACAGCAGACGCTGACGCAACTCCGTCACGCGTCCCATGCCGCCCAGAGCTCCCATCATTGGTGCGCCTTGCTTTGCCATGGCTTATTCGACCGAACCGCCAGCCGCTTCAATGGCGGCCTTGGCACCCTTGGTCACAGGGATGCCTTTGACGTTGACCGCACGACCGATCTCGCCGGAAGCGAAGATCTTCACGCGCTTCATTGACTTAGCTACCACCCCGGCCTTTTTCAGGCTATCGAGATCGATCACGTCGCCCTCGACCTTGGCCAATTCGCCAAGCCTCACCTGTGCGGTGGTCAGCGAAACGCGGGAGACGAAGCCCACCTTGGGCAGGCGACGCTGCAGCGGCATCTGGCCGCCCTCGAAGCCCACCTTGTGATAGCCACCGGAACGCGACTTCTGACCCTTGTGTCCACGACCACAGGTCTTACCCAGGCCGCTGCCGATGCCCCGGCCGACCCGCTTGCGATCCGACTTGCTGCCCGCTGCGGGCTGTAACGAATTCAGACGCATCTCAAGCCTCCTCGACCCTGACCATGTAGTTGACTTTGTTCACCATGCCACGGGTGCAGGGTGTATCTTCCACTTCCACCGTCTGGTGCATGCGACGCAGTCCGAGACCTCTCACGCAGGCCTTGTGGCTGCTGAGGCGACCGTTCATGCTGCGCACCAGGGTGACACGCATAGTTTTCTTATCAGCCATGACTTACCCCAGAATCTCTTCAACGGTTTTACCGCGCTTCAGCGCCACCGCCTCGGCATCGTCCATCTCGCTCAGACCATTGATGGTGGCGCGGACCACATTGATCGGGTTGTTGGTACCGATACATTTGGCCAGTACGTTGTGCACTCCGAGCACCTCGAACACGGCGCGCATGGCACCGCCGGCGATGATGCCGGTACCTTCCGAGGCCGGCTGCATGTAGACCTTGGCGGCACCGTGACGGCCAACCAGCGGGTACTGCAATGTGTCACCGCTGAGCTTGACCTGGACCATGTTCTTGCGCGCGGTCTCCATCGCCTTCTGGATGGCGATCGGAACCTCGCGAGCCTTGCCGGTACCGAAACCGACACGACCCTTGCCGTCACCCACCACCGTCAGCGCGGAGAAACCGAACTGGCGACCGCCCTTGACCACTTTCGCGACCCGGTTGACGTTGACCAGCTTTTCGAGCAGCTCGTCACCTTCAGGTTTTGCGTTGAAATTTGCCATAATCCTGACCCTTAGAATTGAAGACCGGCTTCACGTGCCGCATCGGCCAACGCCTTGACGCGACCGTGGTAGCGGAAGCCGGAACGGTCGAAAGCGACGCTCTCGATACCGGCGGATTTCGCACGCTCGGCAATGAACTTTCCGACCACAGAAGCGGCACTGACATTGCCAGTGGCGCCGCTGATCTCACCGCGAACCGCCTTGTCCAGGGTGGAGGCACTTGCCAGCACCTGGGAGCCGTCGGGGCTGATCACCTGGGCATAGATATGGCGAGGCGTGCGAAAGACGGAGAGCCTGTGCACTCCCAGTTCGCGAATCTTCGCACGGGTCTTACGACCGCGACGTAAACGTGATTCTTTCTTGTCCATCGTTCTATACCCTATTTCTTCTTGGCTTCTTTACGCATCACTTGCTCATCGGCGTAGCGCACACCCTTGCCCTTGTAAGGCTCGGGCGGACGGAAGGCGCGAATCTCTGCCGCCACCTGGCCGACGCGTTGCTTGTCGCTGCCGGTGACCACGATCTCGGTGGCCGACGGGGTTGCGATCGAGATGCCCTCAGGCACCGGATAGTCAATGGGATGCGAGAAACCCAGACTCAGATTCAGTGACTTGCCACCGGCTTGCGCGCGATAACCGACGCCGACCAGCGACAGCTTACGCTCGAAACCCTGACTGACACCGGTCACCATGTTGTTGACCAGGGCCCGCATGGTTCCGGCCATGGCCCAGGACTGCTTGTCGTCGTTGACCGGCTTCAGGGTCAAGGCATTGTCAGCCTCATCCAGGCTGACCAGCGGATGGATCTTCTGTGTCAGCTCACCCTTCGGACCCTTTACGGACAGCACACCCTCAGACTGCTTGATGCTGACACCGGAGGGCAGTGAAATCGGACTCTTTGCTACACGTGACATGACTGACCCCCTTAGGCGATGACAGCGATGACTTCACCGCCCTGGCCAAGTTCGCGGGCCGCGCGATCGCTCATCACGCCCTTTGAAGTGGAGATGATCGCCACGCCCAGGCCGCCACGGACCTTCGGCAGCTCGTCCCTGCCCTTGTAGACGCGCAGGCCGGGGCGGCTCACCCGCTTAATCAGGTCGATCACGGGACGCCCCTGAAAATAACGCAGCTCCAACACAAGGGTGGGCTTGCCTGCATTCTCATTGACAGAGACTTCTTGGAGATAACCTTCGTTTTTCAAAAGGTTGGCGATTGCCAATTTCTGCTTGGACGAGGGCAGCGCGACGGTCGTCTTCTTAGCTGCCTGGCCATTGCGGATACGGGTAAGCATATCCGCGATAGGATCCGACATACTCATTTATGAGCTCCTGGGGTCAGTCCGCCTTTGACGACGCGATACCCAAAATTAACAAAACCGGGCCACAAGGGACCCGGAAAGGCGCAATACTATACAATTACCAGCTGGCTTTTACAAGACCCGGGACATCCCCGCGCATGGCGGCTTCACGCAGTTTGTTACGGCACAGGCCAAACTTGCGGTAGAAGCCGTGCGGACGACCGGTGATCTGACAGCGGTTGTGCTTGCGGGCCGGACTGGCATCGCGCGGCAGCTTCTGTAGCTTCAGGGTCGCCTCTTCGATCTGCTCGAAGGTGCTGTTCGGATTCTTGATCACCGCCTTCAGGGCGCTGCGTTTGGCAGCAAACTGGGAGGCGGTACGGGCACGCTTGCTTTCACGTGCGATCATGCTCTTCTTTGCCATATCTGGACTCAGTTCTTGAAAGGAAACTTGAAGGCCTCTAGAAGGGCGCGCCCTTCCTCGTCAGTCTTGGCCGTGGTGGTGATCGTGATATCGAGACCGCGCAAGGCATCGATCTTGTCGTAATCGATCTCGGGAAAGATGATCTGCTCCTTCACGCCCATGGAGTAGTTGCCGCGACCGTCGAACGCCTTCGCGTTGAGACCGCGGAAGTCGCGGATACGCGGAATCGCAACATTAATGAGCCGATCGAGGAACTCATACATGTACTCTCGGCGCAGGGTCACCTTGCAGCCGATGGGCCAGCCCTCGCGGATTTTGAAACCGGCGATGGACTTGCGCGCACGGGTGACGACCGCTTTCTGGCCGGCGATCTTCTCCATGTCGCCAACCGCGTTCTCAAGGATCTTCTTGTCGCCGATGGCCTCACCCACACCCATATTGAGGGTGATCTTGGTGATCTTGGGCACCTCCATGACGCTCTTGAACTGAAACTTGTCCATCAGTTCCTTGACCACGGTCTCTTTGTAGTGTTGCTGTAATCTAGCCATGTCTGATCACGCCTTAGATATCGACGACTTCTTGGTTCGACTTGAAAATGCGAACCTTCTTGCCGTCTTCGAGAATTTTAAAGCCAACGCGGTC
>JBNLGI010000097.1:0-18178 GCA_050305975.1 Sedimenticolaceae bacterium
TGAGGTATTCAGGGATTGTCAAAGGGGATGAATTGGATGTGCGCGGGAGTTAAGGTGGATTCGAAGGTTGACTCAAATTTACCCGGTGCGGCAAGCCGCACCCTACCCGAGTCTGTAGGGTGGGGCCCTGCCCCACCAAACTCGCTGATCGGAGTAAGGAGCAGCATCTCAGCGATACGGCATGAACGGGCACTGAGGTCGGAATATTACGTAGGGTGCGGCTTACCGCACCGATAGACAAGCCTCAGGCGGCTTCTTCGATCGCGCTCTCCGGCAAAGGCCCGACAGGCTGACCTGCTCCACGCCTTTCCCGGTTGCCCAGCCAAAGCGCCGTACTCAGGGTAAACGACAGCACCAGCAGCGAACCGACCACCACCCCAACCCATTTCGCCCAGTCCCAGAACAGATTGAGATAGAGACCACCCAGCGTCGCACCGGCATAGTAGAAAGTAAGATAGAGCGAGGTGGCGCTGGCCCGCGCCGTCTGCGCATGCCGGGTCACCCAGCCCGCCGCCTGGGTGTGGGCGAAGAAGAAGCCGAGGGCGTTGACGAAAAAGCCGAGCACGATGACGGCAAGATGGGGGATCAGCGTGAGCAGGGAACCGGCCATCAGGATCAGGATACCCAGCGCCATCGCCAGCGGCTGGGAGCGCCCGGCCACCAGCCGCCCGGAGAACCCTGCCGCCAGGGTGCCGGTGAGATAGGTCAGGAACAGCAGTCCCAGCCAGTCGGACGAGAGGTGATAGGGCGCGTCGGCCAGCACGAACGTGATGTAGCTGTACTGATTGACGAAGACGAAAAAGTTGAGCCCGCCGATGACACAGGCGGCGAGGATCATCGGGTTGCGCAGGTGGCCGGCCAGGTCGCCCAGCATCTGCCGCGGACGCAGGGGGCGCGGTTCGAAACGACGCGAGGCGGGCAGCAGCCAGAGCACCAGCAGCAGGCAGACCAGATCGAAGGCGGCCAGCGACAGAAAGCTGGCCTGCCAGCCCCATTGGTGTGCGGCCACGCCACTGATCACCCGACCGGCGATACCGCCGAGCGAGTTGGCGCCGATATAGAGCCCCACCGCCAGCAGCAGCGCTTTGGGCTCGAACTCATCACCCATATAGGCCATGGCCGCCGCCGGCAGACCGGCGATGAAAGCCCCCTGCAGGCCACGCAGCAGCAGCAGCATGGCATAGTCCGCGGCGAAGGCGGCGGCGAAAGTGGTCAGCGCCAGCAGGGTCAGGGTGGAGAGGATGATCACGCGACGCCCGATCGCATCCGACAACGGGCCGAACAGCAGCAGGCAGACCCCCAGGGTCAAGGTGGTCACCGACAGGGTCATGCCCGCCTGCAACGGCGTCACGGAGAAGGCCTCCCGGATCAGCGGCAGCAGCGGCTGCGTGATGTAGAGGTTGCTGAAGACCATCACGGAGCCGAGACAGAGCGCCAGCGTGGCGCGCCAGAAGGCGGGGGTGCGGGATTGGATCATGCGCTTCCGATCACTCCTGTCGGGTCTGTTGATAACGCAATGCGCCCAATGAAGCGCAGAGCTCGCAATGGATTTTCATGAGAAACGCCGCTCAACCAAGCGCTTGACCTGACCCGGTCACCGATTGAATGGCGATTACTCGAGCCCTGTACCGGTGCGGCTTGCCGCACCATAATCTGGCCTGCTCGCCTGGTGGCTGATAAAGCCATTGCGCTCTTTGCGTTATGCGTAGAAACGTCAACTCACTGCGTGATGGGAAGCGTAGTGTTCCAATACCTATAATTGAAATATATTATTTATATTTTATTCATTCGATTACGATATGGATCTCAAACAACTGCGCTACTTCAAGACGGTCGTCGAGGCGGGCGGCTTCTCCGCCGCCTCGCGTCAACTGCATATCGCCCAGCCCGCCCTCAGCATCGCGCTGCGCAAGCTGGAACAGGAGTTGGAGCTCACCTTGCTGCACCGGGGGGAGCGTCGTATCACCCCCACGGTGGAGGGCGAAGTGCTGCTGGGCCATGCGCGCCGTCTGCTGGAGCTGGCCAAAGCGGCGGAGCTGGAGATGCGAGAGTTGCGCGGGCTGGCCAAGGGGGAGGTCCGCCTGGGTATCCCGAGCATGCTCGGCTCCTACTACTTCCCGCCGATACTGATGGGATTCAAGCACCGTTACCCCGAGTTGCGGCTGTCGGTCTATGAGCAGGGCACCCGACGCCTGCAGCAGATGATCCACGACGGCGAGCTCGATCTCGGCGTGGTGGTCGCCGACAGCCCCCCGCAAGACCTGGAGACCCGGCTGCTGACCCGCGAGGAGATGGTCGCCTGTGTGCCTGCCGACCACCCCTTCGCATCACGCGCTTCGATCGGCATGGAGGAGTTCTTCAGCCAGGAGCTGGTGGTCTTCAAGCCCGGCTACTTCCTGCGTGAGTTCGTCGACCGTTTCAGCGAACGGGAGCAGCGGTCGCCGCGCATCGCCTTCGAAACCAATCTGATTCCGCTGACCAAGGCGATCGTGCGCCAGGGCTTCGGTATCACCACCTTTCTGCGTATGGTGCTGGAGAACGAACCGGTGGATGACCTGGTCGCGGTCTCCTTCGACCAGCCGGTGTTTCTCGACCTCTCCCTGGCCTGGAAACGGGGAGGCTATCTCTCCCGAGCCGATCGGGCCTTCGTGGATTACATCCTCGAACAGACCGCTGCTACAGACAGACACGCTTCCACAGCGGCGCCAGAATGAGTGGACTGAAGCTCCGTCTCAATCGGACAGGTAGTAGGTCACCGTGGAGACCACCCGCACCTTCTTGATATGGGGCGTGTTGGCGTCCCGGTCGTTGATGGAGAACTGCCCCTGGGAGGCGGTCTTGATCTTGCCCAGCCGACTCTTGGAGTCCTGCGCGAAGCGTTCGCCCACCTCGCGGGCGTTGCGGGTCGCCTCCTCGATCATCTCCGGCTTGAGGTCGTTGAGGCCGGTGAAGATGAAACTGGTCTTCGCCTGGTAGTCGTCGCCGGTGATGGCGATGCCGAGCTGACCCAGTTCGCCCAGCGCCTGCTGGGTTTCGCGCACCCGCTCGATCTCCTTTGTGTAGACGCTGATGATGGAGCTGCCGGAGTAGCGAAAACCTCCGGGATTGCCGCCGAAAGCCTGGGCCTGCTTGTCGGTGATGGCGGGTGCTGAGCGGGTGATCTCCTGCCTGTTGAAGCCCCGCTCGAGGAGGAACTTCACCACCTGCTCGTTCTTTCGCTGCAGGTTGGCCACCAGTTCGTTGAGATCGTTGGAGGCCTCGATGAACTTCACCGGGAAGATCGCCAGGTCTGCGGGCACCTCCCGCTCCGAAAGTCCCTTCACCGTTACCGTGCGCTCCAGCGATTTCATCTCGATGAGGCCGTTGGAAAGGGTCAGCCCCAACAACGCCAGGCCGACGCAGAACAGCAAACCGAAAACGAAGGCAGCGGAGATGCGGCTTTTGTCCATGAAAGTATCCTCCGGGGCTGATGGCGGTTGCTTAAGCGCAGTGCAACCTATCTGCGCAACCTAATGCAAGGGATTTGGTGGGGCAGGGCCCCACCCTACCTGTGATTCAACATCCGTTCACATGTCGATCTCATCGATGGGATTCCGAGCTTTCCCCCAGTGACCAGCGTTTCAGCACACGGTAGCGCGGCTCGCCCGGCGCACCACCACCGGAGGTCGCCAGCACGAAGGCTCTAACCGGCCATTCGACAGCGGGTTCAATCACTCTCGGAATTGTGCGTGACGCCTTGCGATAGAGGGTGACATGGGGCTTGTAGCGTCGCCGCTCCGGTTCGAAGCCACAGGCCTTGAGGCCATTCTGCAGATCGAACACCAGCTGGCTCAGCGGCTCGGGGGTCTCACTGGGACCGGCCCAGAGGATCCGCGGCCGGTGCCAATAGCCGATGCCGTTGATACTCAATGTGAAAGGCTGACCCCGTATCGCATCGGCGGCCGCTTCGATGCAGCGCAGTTGTGCATCGGAGATCTGACCGAGAAACACCAGGGTCATGTGGATATCCGCCGGATGGTGGAGTCGCCCCCGGGCCTTTCCGGCCTCCCGGACGATGCGTTCGGACACCGCCTGATCGGGCCAGATAGCGAAGAAATGCCGGCCTTCAGCCATCAGCCATCTCCAGCAGGCGCTGCAGCAGGTAGACCACCGATTGCCGGCGCACCGCCTCGCGGTCGCCGTCGAAACGTTCGCGACTCACCTGCGGCTCATGCGCCCTGCGCTGCCAGGCGAAACAGACCGTGCCCACCGGCTTCTCCGGCGAGCCCCCGCCCGGACCGGCGATGCCGCTGACCGCCAGCGCCAGATCGGCGCCGCTCTCGCGCAGCGCTCCCCGGGTCATCTCGGCCACGGTCTCTTCGCTGACTGCGCCGTGGGCTATCAGGGTCGCTTCGCGCACGCCCAGCAGCGACTGCTTGGCGGCGTTGCTGTAGGTGACATAGCCCCGATCGAACCAGTCGCTGCTGCCCGGCAGATCGGTCAGCACCTTGGCCAGCCAGCCGCCGGTGCAGGATTCGGCCACGACCAGACGCCAGCCCCGGGCCCGCAGGCGATCGGCACAGCGGGCCGAAAGCTTGCCCATGGCATCTGTCTGTTGCGCACTCATGCCCGCCTCACTTGCTCTTCACCTTGAGCGTCTTGCCCGCTTTCAACTTGCCCTCCTCCGCCTGCCAGGTGATACGCAGATTGAGGCGATGGCGATCGGTGTCCTGGGTCGCGGTCACCTTCAGCTGCAGCAGACCGTCCGGATGCAGCGCCATCTCGCCCTCCTCGTCGCTCAGGGTCAGCCGCCCCTTCGCCACCCCCTGGGTGATCGCCTTCAGAATGGCCTGGATCGAATCCCGGTCCTGCAGCGATTCATGACGGAAGTTCTTCTTGCCCTGTCTCATACCACCTCACTTGTCGAGCATACTCGGATCGAAGACCTTGATGCGAGGGTAGTCGGTGCTGACGCCCATCACCAGCCGTTCGGGATGGAAGATGGTCACCGCGGCCCCCTCCCCCGCGAGTCCCTCCTTCTCCCGCGAGTGGCGATCGATGGTGGCGTCGCATTCGAAATTGACCATGCCCTTGCGCAGCATAATGCGCTGCCCGTGGTAGCGGTTGGCGTGGCCATGCACGATGACATGAATGCCCGCGTCGCGCATCAGCTCGGCCCCCTTGCGGGTCAGCGGCATGTCCACGTCCCGGTATTTGGTGCGCAGGGTGTTCGCCAGCGGCCCGTAGTAGAACTCGAAGATCTCGTCCTCCGCATGCTCTTGGAACTGGCGGTTGAGATGCTTCACCCCCTTGCGGTTGATCAGCTTGGCGGCGCGGTCGTCGATACCGGCATGTACGAAGAGGAAGGAGCCCCGCCGATAGGCCAGGCGCATGCGCTTGAAGAACCAGGCGAACTCCCCGTGCGGATCGAGAAACAGGGACTGCCACTGCAGCGCCGCCGCATAGACCTGACGCAACGATAGCCCCGCCTTTGCGCAGTCGGATTCGAAGCTGTCGATCTTCTCGCGCAGCCGCTTCACCTCCTTGGCCGCCCGCTTGTCGGGCATGATCCAGCTGGCCAGTTCCGGAAACTCCTTGAACCAGCGCTGCGGCGGGTAGAGCAGGCGCCGGCAGTCGCGGCTGGAGGGCATGCCCTTGAGCGCGCCCTTGCCCTGCAGATACTGGTCGCTGATCTCCTTCAGCATGGGAATCGCCTTGCTGCCCATGCGGATGAAGAAGTGATCGTGACGCGGATCGGGCTCCATGCCCACGGAGGCGATGCCCAGTTTGATGCGGATATCGTGGTTGCCGGCCAGCAGCAGCACACGCGCCCCCAGTTTGATCAGGTGATGGATCACCCGCAGCAGGCGCAGATTGCTGGGTCCCTTGTCGAAACAGTCGCCGCCGATGACGAAGCTGGCCTTGCGTCCGGCAGGGGTCAGTTTCAGATCACTGTCTTTCGCGCCGGTCCTCCTGACTCCGCCCGAGGCCACCAGGGATGCGATGAAGGCGTCCGCGTCCGCGTGCAGATCGGAGAAGAAGAAGAGCCGCCGCTTCGGCCAGCGCCAGGACGCGTTGCGCAACGCCTCCCGCAACAGCCGCTCGCTGGAGCTGCGCTGTCCCTTCTCCTTGGCGGTGGAGCGCTGACTGCCCAGGGGCCAGGGCTCGCTCTCGGTCGGTAGCGACGGGCCGATCCATTTTGCGCCCTGGTAGAGCGGCAGAAATTTCTGATGTCGATGGGGCATGTCGGCGTACTCAGTCCGTCACCGTCTCATCGGCGGTCCTGTCCTTCCACTCGCCGGTCAGATGGGCCCAGACATGAGAGAACTTCCGCTCCAGGAAGACCGGCCGGCAGTGATGCATGCTCAGTTGCGCGATCTGCTCGAAAGGCAGCACGCCCAGGTGATGGGCGGCATGGCGAAAGGCCGCGCCGTGGCCGACGAAGAGTTTCACCGTATCCCGCTCCACCTCCTGCTGCAGTTCGGCGAGACGGGTGTCGAGATGGGCGGCGACACGCCGGCCCGCCTCCATCAGGGACTCGGCCCCCTGCAGGGGCAGACGAAAATGGCTGTCGGTCTTCCAGTCGGGAGGCAAGGGCTCGAAACGGGGATCGGCCTTGATCGCCGCCTCGACCTGTCGCAGATTGAGGTTGTTGCCGGCGCCGAGGCTGCGTTCGGCCAGGGCGTCGAACTGTTCGATCGCCAGCGGTTCCCAGCCCTGCCGCTCCAGGGTCTGGCAGATCACCTCGGCCGTCTGCCAGCCGCGCAGCAGACGCGAGCTGTCGACCACCGGATGCAAGGCCCAGCCGAACAGCTCCAGCACCCCACGCAGCAGAGCCACGGAACGCTCGGCCTGCTCGATACCCCTGGCGGTCAGGGGGAAGGGCTGCAGGGCGCTCGGCGTCTCCGGCAGCTGCAGGTAGTCGCCGTGCCGCATCAGGGCGGCGATGACGCGGGGAGACTGCGTCATCTCATCACTTTCCGAACTTTTAAACCGTTGTACATAGTTGCTATTGGCTCTTAAGGTGCGGCGAGCCGCACCCTACAATTCTATGTGAGCGCGTAGGGTGCGGCTTGTCGCACCGCTGGACGCAACTTTTCAGTGTGTAGGGTGGGGCCCTGCCCCACCATAGCATCCGATCATCTTATGTTTCCTGTTTTGTTCCTGGATGACGATGTCTTCAGCCCTTTAGCGAACGCTTGCCGCCGGTTCATGCCTCCTGCGCCTCCAGCTGCTTCGCCAGCGCCTCGATCATCGGCTTCAACTCCGCCTGCTTGAGCCGCTTCATGGCCTGCTTGGGGCTGAGCCATTCGCGACCGCGGTGGCTCTCCTCCCAGGTCTCCTCGTCGATGACGCGGCTCACCCGCATGGGATAGACCTGCACCGTGCATGTCGCACCCCACTTCTCGTACTCATAGCTGCCGAGGGCCGTCTCGCCGACCTCGCCCTCCACGCCCGCCTCCTCGAAGGCCTCCTTGGCGGCGGAAGCCTGCAGGCTGGCAGCCGGGTCGCTCACCCCTTTGGGCACCACCCAGTGCTTGCGCTTGCTCGACATCACTACCAGGATCTCCGGCTTGCCGTCGCGGATGCGGTAGGGGATGACCGAGGACTGGTTATAGTAGTAGGCCGGCCGATCGCGCAGCTCCTTGCCCCGATGGTCGGGAAAGGGAAACTTCTTCGGCAGACTGCTGGAGCGGGTGATGCTGGTCAGCTGTCCGGCCCCCGCCTTGAGACTCTGCCAATTGTCCGGCAGTTCGATAATCGCCAGGCTGGCGGTCGGCAGCAGCTTGCCGTCACTGGGCAGGGCGATCGGCCTGTCGGCCAGGTATTCGACCAGGTACTCCAGGCCGGGATTGTGGCCCACCAGCATCACGCGCTGCGCGGTTTCAGGCATTTCGGCCAGCACCTCGAGCAGATCCTCCACCCGGGCGGCGTAGATACGCCGGTCCTGCACAATCCGGCCGGCATCTCCGGCCATCGCCTTGACCGCCTTCTGGGCGGTGACGATGGCCCGTTCCGCGGGCGAGCTGACCACCAGGTCCGGCACCAGTTCCTGCTGCTGCAACCATACTCCCATGCGCTGCACTCCCCGCTTGCCGCGATCCTTCAGCGGCCGGTCGAAATCGTTCAGCTGCTGGCTCCAGTCGGACTTGCCGTGTCTGAGCAGCATCAATTCACGTGACATAGTGTGTACCTTGATAATTGCTTGTCTGGTTCCGGATCCCGCCAATTATGGCAACTTCCTAAAAGATCGCCCGCCATTCGACTCCGATCCGAATACTACTTACTTAAGCAACTACTGGTGGGGCAGGGTCCCACCCTACTGTTCCGTTCAGGGTGTAGGGTGGGGCCCTGCCCCACCAATGCCGCTAAAGTAAACGTCATTCGACTTCAACCCCTGTGCTTCGCTATGCAGGCGCTGTCTTATCCATTTGCATAGACCCTGTCCAAAGCTCGAGCAGACGATCGAAGTCGATCCGGCCGGTCACTTCAGTCACTTCCACTTCACTCAGCAGTTGCAGATAGTCAGACTCCGGCAGAGGGTCGTCGTCCCGCTGAAACCTCCCCGTCACATCCTGGTAGAAGGGACCGGGTGTCTTCATCACCGCCGGCAGCAGATCCCGACGTTCGGCGAGAGCGACCCTTTGTAGCATGGTTGGCGTGTCAGCGTCGTGTCGCCAGTTGAGGATCAAGAGTGCGCGCAATGGCAGCGGTGTCGAGGTGTCGATGCGCTCCTCGCCGTAGAGTGCGGCGACATCCACATCGTGTTTCTCTTCCAACTCCCAGAGTTGTTGTTTGGGCAGTTGCAGCAACTCCGCGCGACGCACCGCGGGCAACAGAGATACCAGACGGGGATTGCTGACCAGGGTGCCGGGGTTGATGCGCGGCAGCTTGGGGATGCCCACCGCCATCACGTCGCTCGCTTCGGCACGCAGGAACAGACGGTCGTTGGTGAGATAGCGATAGCCGGGCAGCTCCAGCAGACGCAGCATCAGGGTCGACTTGCCGTTGCCGGAGAAACCGGCCAGCGCCACCGCCCGCTCCCCATGGGCAAGCGCCGCCGCATGGCAGATCGACCAGCCTTTCTGTTGCAGGCGGTTCATCAGCTGGCTGTTGATGTAGTTGATCAGCTGATTGTCGTGGCCCAGGCAGGGACCGGCGGCGATGCGCCTGGTTTCGCTCTGCAGAAAGAGCATGCCGGTGCGCACCTTCAGCACCAGGCGTCCATCCGCCAGCTCGAGAATGGCGTCCTTACGGCCGCGCTTGCCGGGTTCGCGACGCCAGTCGACGAAGGGCCAGCCGGTGTCACGCACCGGACCTTCGATGGCAACGATCTCGATCGACGCTTGTGCCAGCTCTGGCGCCGGCGGCAGGTGTCCGAAATAGGCGGCGAGGCGATCGAGCAGCGGCCGGCTGTTTGAGCGGATGACCAGTTCGCAGCCGTTGGCGTAGAGACGCAACGGCGTAGCGAGCAGCCGCGCCTCTCCCTGCAACAGGGCTGCCGCCGAGACGGCGTCGGCCGGCAACGGCCAGGCGGCGCTCACGCCAGCTCCTTCAGCATGTAGGCCACATAGCGTTCGGCCACGTTGATGCCGATGCCCTTGAGGGCGCCGTGAAAGCCGCCGAAGGCGGAGACCTCGAAGACCACCGGCCCCTGCGCCGTCTCGGCCACGTCGACGGTGGTGAAATCGAGGCCGAAAACCGCCTGCGCCCGCTGCGCCAGCTCGATCAGCCCCGCGTCCGCCTCATAGGGCTGGTAGCTGCCGCCGCTGCGGATGGTGGTGTTCCAGGCGCCGGCCCGGCCCACGCGGGCATAGGTGCCGAGGTAGTCGCCACCGAGAAAGACCATACCCAGATCCTGACCCGGCAGCTGGAGCCGCTGCTGGATATACATCACCGGGTTGTTGCTGTGAAAGGCCGCTATCGCCTGCTGCATGCCGGCCGGCCCGTCGCGGGTATCGATCAACGTCATGCCGCGGGCCTTGGTGGAGTAGAGCGGCTTGAACACCGCCGACTCGAAGTCCCATACCGCCGACGCGGCGGCGGCCCGGCTCTCGGTGACGCGGGTGGGGGGCATCGGTATACCGGCCTTGTCGAGCGCCATGGTGCCGCTGAGACGGTCTATCAGGGGCTGCATCGACGACACCCGGCTGAACACCCGCACACCGTTCCTTTCCAGCAGTCGCAACATCTCCAGACGATCCAGGGTGGCCGGACTGTAGACCTCGCTGATCTTCTTCACCACCACCGCGTCGAGTTCGCTCAGTTTCCAGTCGTGATAGCGCAGGACACCGGTATCGAGCTCGGCGCAGACCTCGCCCATGTCGATCACCAGGCGGAAGCCGGTGGCCGCCTCGACGGCATCGGCCAGGGCCTCGGTGGACCATTTGCCGGGGGTGCCGACGACGCCGATTTTTGGACCTCTAGCCAACGAAGACCTCCTCGATCGGCAGTTTGAATGCGCGCTCGCCGCCCTGCGCCTGCAACAGCCTCTCCGTCAGGTAGACAGCGCGGCTGAACATGGCCCAGGAGAGCGACTTGTCGAGAATGAAACGGGTGGAGGTGACGAAGGAGCGGATCAGCCCCAGTGCGAGTCGGGTCTCGAAACCGGCATCCCCCTGCTGGCGGGCGTAGTGCCGGGCGAAACGGTAGAAATCGCTGCACAGTCCCTGCATCCGCCGGCGGATGCGCGGGTCGAACACCCTCAGCCGGTAGCAGGAGACCATGAAGACACTGACATCCTGCAGATAGTCCATGTGGCGCGAGCGGTGCAGGTCGATGAAGTTGATGCGCCCCTCTCCCGGGTCGTAGATGATGTTGTCCACATTGAAGTCGCCGTGGATATAGACCGAGAACGGCGCCTTGAGTCCCTTCTCAAGCTGTTTGAGGCGGCCCAGCTGCTGTTTGAAACCGGGCAGCTGCAGATCGCCGATGGCACAGGCGGAGGTCTGAAACTGGGGATGGATGGCGTAGACGTCGGGCAGGCGCTTGCCGAGCTGGCCGGTGTAGTCGGCGCTGACCGGTTTGTCGCTGCGGGTTTCGCGCCAGATCCGCTTGAGCGTCTTTTTCAACTGGCCGAAAGCCTGCTGCAGCAGTGCGTCCGATCCGTGCAGCAGAATCTGTTCGAAGGTCTCGCCGGCCAGGTGCTCGATCAGCAGCGAAGCCGAGTCCCCCCGCTTGCGATAGGAGAGGATTTTCGGCGCCAGCCCCGGCAGGATCTCGTGCCAGTCCTCGACCCGCTGGCGCTCCTCCTTCAGCTTGCGCTTGCGGCCGTCCTTGAACACGGCGTGGGTGACCTCGTCCTCGTCGCTGAGCGCGTTCACCGCGCTGCCGGAGCGGGTCTGCGCCAGGGAGACCAGCTGGAGCTCGTCGAGCCCGTTGACCGCTTTCAGCTCGCCGACCGAATCGGCCAGGGCGTGAAACCGCTCGGTGTTGACGTGCTGTCCCAGGCAGACCGCGATGATCGCCTCGCTGATGGCCAGCAGGGCATCACCCATCTGCTCGATACGGTGGGCCAGCAGGATCTGGTTGATGGTGTCGATGGGCCGCCGCTCGCGCTTCAGCGCCCTGGCGCTCTGCGTGAGCAGCCGGCGGTAGTCACGGTCGAGCTTCCGCTCCACCTTGCCGATCTTCAGGGCCTGCCCGGTGTTCTGCTCCTGCAGGGCCGGCTCGATCAGGGCCAGGGCGTCGTCGAGCCGTTCCAGCATCCTGCGATAGGCCTTGAGCCGCAGCCGGCGCGGATCGCGCATATGCCCCCCCTGCACCACCGCGTCTCGGCACAGCTCGGCGATCCGCTCCAGGTGGGTGGCGATGACCTCCAGCGACCGGTAGCGCTGACGATCGGCCTCCCGCTTGTCCGATGCCGCCATCTGGCGCAGGGCCCGGTCCTGAATGGTGTGGCGCAGGCTCTCCACATACCCCTGGCGCTCCATCAGCCGGCTGGCGATGCCGCTCGAAGGCTGATCCAGGTAGTCTTTCATCAGGGCCAGGTGGGCAATGGTCTCCACCAGCAGAAAATGGAGGTTCTCACGCAGGCTCTGCGACAGGACCATCTCAGACGATCTCGCCCAGGTAGCCCCGCTGGACACCGTCGACGAGCTGCGACAGACGGTGCGCGAGATCGCGCGGATAGAGGCTGTGCTCCGACAGCCGTTCGAGGGGCAGCCAGACCACGTCGATCTGGTGCTTGTCGGGGTGGTGGCCCGAGGCCGGTCGGTAGTCCGCGGGCACGCGGCAGGCGAAGTAGATCTCGATCACGTGCCGGGTGGAGGGAAAGCTGGTCTCACGCTGTTTGAAGAAGTCGGCCACCGAGAGCAGCTCGTCCACCTCGACCCGCACACCGATCTCCTCTTCGCACTCGCGGATCAGGCTCGCCTCCAGGGTCTCGTGCACATCCTGGCCGCCGCCCGGCAGGGTGTACCACTCGCCCTTGGCGTCCGACCACTTCTTCTGCATCAGCACCGCCCCGTCACGCACGATGACGGCACGCACGGCATTGCGGATCTGCGGTTCCAGGCCCTCATGCGGGTTGCCTTGGTTCATAGGTCGGCCATATTGGAAGAGCGAGGTTAGCGATTCATGACAGGATGCTCATGGTAACAGGTAAATTCAGCGGTGCGGCAAGCCGCACCGAGATGACCGGCATCGCCCGAAAAACCAATCAAAAGAAAAGCACCAACACCCAACAGAGCGCCACCAGTGCCAGCGAAACGAACACCGCCGCCGACCCCTGGTCCTTGGCCCGGCCCGAGAGCTTGTGGTGGTCGGTACTGATGCGGTCGACCACCGACTCGATGGCGCTGTTCATCAGCTCCACGATGAGCACGATCAGCAGCGGCCCCACCAGCAGGGCCCGCTCGACACCGGTCTCGCCCAGCCACAGCCCCAGCGGGATCATGACCAGGCAGAGATAGACCTCCTGTCTGAAGGCCTCCTCGTGCTTGAAGGTGGATCTGAATCCCAGCAGTGTCCAACGCATGGCGTTGAGCAGGCGCCGGAGCCCTTTGTTATCTTCCGATTGCATCACCATAGTGGCGGAAATTTCTACCAGCTTGGCGGGCAAAAATCGACACTGTCATAAATAAATCATCATTCAGACACGAAACCTCAACCGGGAACCTCTATGTTTCGCAGCCAGTGATTCAGCGGGGAATCCCATGACGACACTGAACTACAAAAGCCTCTTTATATCCGACACCCACCTTGGCCTGCGCGCCGCCAGAACCGAATATCTTCTCGATTTCCTCAAACACAACGAGAGCGAAAACCTCTATCTGGTAGGCGACATCTTCGATGTGTGGAAGATGAAGTCGGGCTGGCACTGGCCGGCCATCAACAACGAGATCGTGCGCCTGGTGCTCGACAAGGCGCGGCGCGGCACCCGGGTGATCTACATCCCGGGCAACCACGACGAGCTGTTCCGCGACCACCTCGACTTCCACTTCTCCGGCATCGACGTGCGCGCCGAGGCGGTCCACCAGACCGCCGACGGCAGACGCCTGCTGGTGCTGCATGGCGACGAATTCGACTGTGTGGTGATGAACAACAAGTGGCTGGCCCATCTGGGCAGCGGCGCCTACGACCTGCTGCTGTGGCTCAACCGCTGGTTCAACCTTGCCCGGCGACGGCTCGGTTTCCGCTACTGGTCGCTGTCGGCCTATCTGAAGAAGCGGGTCAAGGAGGCGGTGAAGTACGTCGGCAACTTCGAACAGGCGGTGATCCATGCCGCCCGCGAGCGGCAGATGGACGGCGTCATCTGCGGCCATATCCACCACGCGGTGATCAGCGACCTCGACGGCATCACCTACGCCAACTGCGGCGACTGGGTGGAGAGCTGCACCGCCCTGGCCGAAGAGCCCGACGGCAGTCTCAGGCTGATCCGCTGGGTCGACGAATCGATGCAACTCCTGGACCGGAGAGAAGACGACTATGCGCATAGCGATCGTAACGGACGCCTGGTATCCCCAAGTTAACGGGGTCGTCCGCACCCTCAACAAGACCATCGCGCTGCTGGAGAGCTGGGGGCACGAAGTCCTCTGCATCAATCCCGGGCAGTTTCGCAGCGTGCCGATGCCGACCTACCCGGACATCCCCCTGGTGTTGTTTCCCTACGCCAAGCTCAGGCGTCTGCTCGATGAGTTCCGGCCCGACGCCATCCACCTCTCCACCGAGGGACCGTTGGGCTGGGCCGGGCGCCGCTACTGCCTGCGCAACGATTTCCCTTTCACCACCACCTACCACACCCGCTTCCCGGAGTATGTCAGGCTGCGCGCGCCGATCCCGCTGGCCCTCTCCTACGCCTTCGTACGCCGTTTCCACAGCAAATCGGTGCTGACCATGGTCGCCACCAGTTCCATGAAAAAGACCCTGGAGGAGCATGGCTTCAAGAACCTCAAGTACTGGACCCGGGGTGTCGATATCGACCACTTCGTGCCGAGAGCGGCGTCGATCATGGAGCTGCCCCGCCCCATCGCCGTCTACCTGGGACGGGTGGCGGTGGAGAAGAACATCGAGGATTTTCTCAAGCTGAAACTCGACGGCTCCAAGGTGGTGATCGGCTCCGGTCCCGCCCTCGAAGCGCTGAAGCAGAAATACCCCGAGGCCCACTTCCTCGGCTACCTGGAAAACGGCGATCTGGCCCGCCACCTGGCCTCGGCGGATGTCATGGTCTTCCCCAGCAGGACCGACACCTTCGGCCTGGTCATGCTCGAAGCCATGGCCTGCGGCGTCCCCGTCGCCACCTACCCGGTGGAAGGCCCCCTCGACGTCATCATCAACGGCGTCAACGGCTGGATGGACGAAGACCTGCAGAGCGCCATGGACAACGCCATCAAGGTCGACCGCGCCCAGTGCCGCAAATTCGCCGAAGGCTACTCCTGGGAGGCCTGCACCCGCCAATTCCTCTCCCTCATCCAGCCCAACCGCCTCGACGAGATCACCGAGCCCCTCGAAAACCCGGCCGACCCATAGGCTGGGGCCCTGCCCCTCCAAACCCGTCAATCAAACTCCTCGGCGCGGCGCCCTGTCCCACCATACCCCTCGATCATCGCGTAGGGTGCGGCTTGCCGCACCGACCAATCGACACTGCGCACCGCACCCCTTAGTCCCCCTTCATAATCACAAACAAAGCCACGAATCTAATTCCCGCCCCACTACTCAATTAGCCGGAACCGGCCGAGATGACCGGTTTAACCAGCCCCAACATCTATCATCTATCCAACCGAGTCCCCACATTCAAAGCACAACGAGGTTGTTAGTTCACTTTAAATGAACTATCGTTCATCAATAGTGAACCATCTCATGACAATCCCGATGAGCCAACTTAGTGATGCCCTATTCACCGAAACCCAGCAACAGGTGCTGGGACTACTGTATGAGCAACCAAACAGAAGCTTTTATCTCAAAGAGATCCTGCGCCTGACAGGCATGGGGGTAGCGACCATCAAAAGGGAGCTGGACCGCATGCTGGCCGCAGGGATCTTGCAGATGTCCAAGATCGGCAACCAGCACCACTATCAGGCCAACCCTGGATGCCCTATCTATGCAGAGCTAATCAGCATCATCAAAAAGACCGTTGGCCTGACCGAACCCCTCCGTCAAGCCTTGTCGCCCCTTTCGAAAAAGATAGACTGGGCCTTTGTGTTCGGCTCCATAGCCAGCGGCAAGGAGTCGGCAGCGAGCGACATCGACCTGATGATCATTGGCGACCTTGGCTTTTCAGAGGCGGCTAACGCCCTCTACCCGGTACAGGAAGCGCTGGGACGGGAGGTGAATCCAAAGATCTTCCGCAAGGATGAATGGATCAGGCTGGAGAAGGATAATGATGCCTTCATCAAGGATGTGATGAACAAACCCCGAATGGACGTGATGGGAGGAAGGGATGAGCTTGGATAATCTTGTCGGTAAGAGTCTGGAACGCATGACAGTGGATGCGGCAGTTATAGGTCGATTGCTTTCAGCTGCCAGGCGCAATATAGCTGATGCCCATGTTGTTGATTTGCACCTAAAATTGACCCACCTGAGCGTATAATTTGCATCGAATTTTGACCCACGTACAACTCATCCTGCACCGAAGGTTTGCAGGAGTTTTTTGGAGTGATCGACGTGGCGTTATTAAGCATTATCAGGCGATGGCATTTCCGAGAAGGAAGGCCGATCAGAGAGATATCAAGAGCTACCGGTCTGAGCAGGAACACAGTCCGCAAATATTTAGCCAGCGGGGTCGTTGAGCCCCGCTACCCCAACCGCAAGAGTCCGACCAAGCTGGATGATTACGAGCTGACCCTGACCAGTTGGCTGTTCCGCGAGTCGAGACGGCATCGTAAGCAGCGTAAGACAGTCAAGCAGTTGCATCATGACCTGGTGCAGCTGGGTTACACTGGTTCCTACGACCGGGTGGCGGCGTTTGCCCGGGGATGGCGGCAGGAACAGCAGGACGCGAAGAAGACCGCGGCCCGGCATACCTACGTCCCGTTATCCTTTTCCCCGGGCGAGGCTTTTCAGTTCGACTGGAGCGAAGACTACGTGGTGATCGGCGGGGTTAACACCAAGCTGCAAATTGCTCAGTTCAAGCTCAGCCACAGCCGGGCTTTCTTCCTGCGCGCCTACCTGACCCAGACCCACGAGATGCTGTTCGATGCGCATGTCCATGCCTTCGAGATCTTTGGCGGTATCCCGGAGCGCGGGCTGTATGACAACATGAAGACCGCCGTGGACAAGGTGGGTCGCGGTAAGCAGCGCGCGGTCAACAAGCGCTTTTCCGCGATGGTCAGTCATTACCTGTTCGAAGCCGAGTTCTGCAACCCGGCCTCGGGCTGGGAGAAAGGTCAGATCGAGAAGAACGTGCTCGATAGCCGCCGGCGGGTCTGGCAAAGCGCCCCGGCATTTAAGTCTTTGAATGACCTTAACACCTGGCTCAAGCAACGCTGCATCGACTTGTGGCAGGAGCTGCCACATCCCGAGGACAAGCGCCGTACCGTGTACGATTACTGGCTGGCCGAACGGGAGAGCCTGATGGAAGTACCGGCAGCCTTCGATGGTTTCGTCGAGTTCAACAAGCGGGTCAGCTCCACCTGCCTGATCACGCACGAACATAATCGCTACAGTGTGCCGGCGAGTTTCGCCAACCGACCGGTCAGCTTGCGGGTCTATGCCGAGCGTCTGGTTGTGGCTGCGGAAGCCCAGATTATTGCAATCCATGATCGTGCTTTCAGTCGTGAACGCAAGGCTGGTAGCGGCAAAACGATTTATGACTGGCGGCATTACCTGTCGGTGGTACAGCGCAAACCCGGCGCATTGCGCAATGGCGCTCCGTTCCAGAAGTTACCCGACAGCTTCAGGCGACTGCAGGGTCAACTGATCAAGCGCCCGGGTGGGGACCGCGAGATGGTCGATATCCTAGCGCTGGTGCTGCTGCATGATGAAGCCCTGGTCGAGCAGGCAGTTGCTGCGGCACTGGAAGTGGAACAGCCTTCCAAGCAGCATGTGCTCAACTGCCTGAGTCGCCTCAGTGAGGGTCCGAGGCCCAGACCCGCCACCGCCCCACCGGCGCTCAAGCTGGTTACCGAACCGGTGGCGGATCCCGGGCGCTATGATCGACTGCGGGGTGCCAAGCCGTGAACCCGGAGGGACTGATCATGACACTCAAACAACTGAAGCTGCACGGGATGGCCGACAGTATCACGCAGCTGGCCGAGCAAGCCTCGCCGGCGTACCAACAGGCCCTGCCGATCTTCGAGACCCTGCTCAAGGCGGAAGTGGCTGAACGGGAAGTGCGCTCGATCAACTACCAGATGAACGTGGCTCGCTTCCCGGCGTATCGGGATCTGACTGGCTTTGACTTTACCGAAAGTCAGGTCGACGAAGCCCTGGTCCGCGCATTGCACCGCTGTGAGTTTATCGATGATACCCAGAATGTGGTGTTCGTGGGTGGCCCCGGGACCGGTAAAACCCACTTGGCCACAGCCATCGCGGTACACGCCATCCAGCATCATCGGCTGCGTGTACGCTTTCTCTCCACGATTGAACTGGTCAATCAACTGGAGCTGGATAAACAGCAGGGCAAGCCTGGACGGCTTGCCAACCGGTTCATGCATACCGACTTGGTGATCCTCGATGAGCTTGGCTATCTCCCGTTCAGCCAGGCTGGAGGGGCGTTACTGTTCCACCTCATCAGCAAGTTGTATGAAAAAACCAGCAT
>JBNLGI010000098.1:0-1518 GCA_050305975.1 Sedimenticolaceae bacterium
TAGGTATATTAAAAAATTTTTATCACCTATCCTTTGACCTTATATATCAGAAACCTTATACTCCCCCGACCTTGCTGGTAAGGCTCAAACGGGGTACCGGGAAACCGGGATGCAGCTTACCGGAAACAGCCAAATTCACACTATCGTCGCAGTCCAGTTCGGGACCGCGCTAGGGTTGGGTTTGCTGCTTTTGCTGTACGGTAAATCGCACGCCTGGTCGGGCGCCGTGGGAGGCATGATCGCCGCACTGGCCAATGGCTATTTTGCTTTTCGTGTGTTTGTGCGCTACCGCGCACAGCAACCGGAGCAGATCGCCAGACGCATGCTCGGAGCTGAAATCCAGAAGCTTTTACTCACCGGATTGATGTTTGTGGTTGCAATACGCTTCATCACTCCGTTAAGTATGGGCGCACTGCTGGGAGGCTACCTGATCGTGCAGGTGGTGGTTCCCCTGGTGGTCACCCTGATTCACGACAGAGAGCACGTATAGGTTGCAGAGAACATGGCCGGCGACACACTGACCTCGGGCGAGTACATCAAGCACCACTTGACCAACCTGACTTTCGGGCAACATCCGGAAGGGGGCTGGGGTTTCGCCCACACCATCGAAGAGGCGAAGGAGATGGGCTTCTGGTCCATCAATGTCGACACCATGTTCTGGTCCATCGGTCTCGGTGTGTTGTTCCTCTATTTCTTCAGCAAGGCCGCCAAGAGCGCCACCGCCGGCGTCCCCAACGGTTTGCAGAACTTCGTCGAATGGATCGTCGACTTCATCGACGACAGCGTGCGCGGCTCTTTCTCCGCCCGCAACGACCTGGTCGCGCCTCTGGCCTTGACCATCTTCGTCTGGATCTTCCTGCAGAACCTGATGGATCTGGTGCCGGTTGACCTGATCCCGTGGGTCAGCGGCCTGCTCGGCATCCACTTCATGAAAGTGGTGCCCTCCACCGATCCCAACGCCACTTTCGGCATGGCCATCGGTGTATTCATTCTGGTTCTCTTCTACAGCATCAAGATCAAGGGCATCGGCGGTTTCGCCGGAGAGCTCACCCTGCAGCCCTTCTCCTCGAGTAATGCCGTGGTGAACGTGTTGTTCATTCCGGTCAACTTCATTCTTGAATTCGTCAGCCTGATCGCCAAGCCCATCTCGCTCGCCCTGCGACTGTTCGGCAACATGTACGCCGGCGAGATGATCTTCATCCTCATCGCCATCATGTACAACGCCGGCGTCGTGCTGGGCCTGTTTGGTAGTGTGCTGCAACTGGGCTGGGCCATCTTTCATATCCTGATCATCACGCTGCAGGCGTTCATCTTCATGACCCTGACCATCGTCTATCTGGATATGGCGCATCACGAACACTGATTTTCAACTTACTCAACTATCTAGTTCATTAAACGGGAGACCAATAATGGAACAAGCACTGCTGTACATTGCCGGCGCGATCATGATGGGCCTGGGCGCCCTGGGTGCCGCGGTAGGTATCGGCGTACTGGGTGGCCGCTTTCTCGAAGGCGCCG
>JBNLGI010000099.1:0-1708 GCA_050305975.1 Sedimenticolaceae bacterium
CAGCTCCTGGCAGGTGATGCCGCCGTACTTGGCCAGCCAGAAGGTGGCGTAGAGCACCACCGGCATGCGGTCGGGCTGTTTCAGGTTGACGCAGTCCATGATGCGCTGGAAGCGCGCATCGTAGGCGGCCTTGGCTTCGGGGGTCTGTTCCATACTCATGCTGTCACCTCCGCATGCTTATTGAGATCGGAAAGGTCTAGCTGTCGGTGACCGGCCGCATTCGCGGACGCTCGCATCCCCGCTTTGCGGGGCCCCTGCTCCCTGCTCACGCGGCCACCCCCATCCAGTTACGACATAGATTGACCGCCTCAACAGCATTCACACCAAAGGCGTCCGCGCCGGTGTAGTTGCGCACCGTCTCGTCGATCTGGCCACCGCCGATCATGATCTTGAACTTGTCGCGCATGCCGGCCTGATCGAAGGCCTCGATGGTCTCCTTCATGGAGTCGAAGGCGAGGGTGAGGAAGCCGGAGAGACCGACCACGTCGGGCTGGAAGGCGTTGATCTCGTCGATGAAGGTCTGCACCGGCACGTCGATGCCGATGTCCTTCACCTCGAAGCCGTTGATGTCGAGCATGAAGCTGACGATGTTCTTGCCGATGTCGTGCAGGTCGCCGTGCACAGTGCCGATCAGCACCTTGCCCAGCTTCTGCTGCTCGGCGCCGTCGGTCTGCTTGATCAGCGGCTTGGCCACGGCGCCGATGTTGTCGAGCATCTCACCCGCCAGCACCAGCTCGGGCAGGAAGTACTCGCCCTCCTCGAAACGCTGACCGACGATATCCATGGCCGCGCGGCAGAGGTCGAGCACCCGCATGGGGTCCTTCTTGTCCTCCAGCAGCATTCTGTTGGAGAGTTCGATGGCCTCCTCTTCGTACATGTCGGCCAGCCATTCGACCAGCTGCTTCTCTTCGTCCGTCATATCGTTCATGCAAGGATCTCCTCAGGCGGTTTGCAGGCGGGGCTGGCTGCGCAGCTCCGATTCGATGATGATTTCGGCCAGCACATCCTCGTTGCGGTGGCCCATGACATGCACCCCGGCCACCCCTTCGATGGAGGCCAGGTTGCGGATGATCTCGACGCAGGCCGCCTTGGCGGCCGCCTTCTGGTCCTCGGCGCGACCGATACGGTTAAGCAGCTCGTCGGGCACGTGCACGCCCGGCACGTGGTTGGCCATCCACTTCAGCGCTTTGGCCGAACTCAGGGTGCCGACACCGACGATGAGATGGGCGCGCTTGTGCAGTTCGCGTGTGCGCACCTCGCTCATGAACTGCTCGAAGAGTCGGAGATCGAAACAGAACTGGGTCTGGATGAAGCGGGCGCCGGCGACGATCTTCTTCTCCAGATTGGCGATACGGTCGGTGTAGGGCGGCACGAAGGGATTGGCCGTGGCGCCTACAAACAAGTCCGGGGGTGTCTCCAGCTTGCGTCCCGAGGCGAACTCGCCCTGGTCGCACATGCCGCGGGCGATATGCAGCAGGGAGACCGCATCGAGATCGAACACCGGTTTGGCCTGGGGATGATCCCCCTGGGAGACGTCGTCGCCGGTGAGGCAGAGGATGTTCTTCACCCCCAGGGCGGCGGCGCCGAGGATGTCGCCCTGGATGGCGATGCGGTTGCGGTCGCGGCAGGCGATCTGATAGACCGGCTCGTAGTCGTGAGCGGCGAGGATGGCCGAAGCGGCCACCGAGGACATATGGCAGTTGCCGCC
>JBNLGI010000100.1:0-2709 GCA_050305975.1 Sedimenticolaceae bacterium
CCACGACTGCATCCATGTGCTGCTGGGCAGAGGGATGCTGCCCAAGGACGAGGCGTTCGTCATAGGCTTTACCATGGGCAGCACCAATCGGGTCAGCTCCACCGAGGAGCGGCTCTTCTCCCTGGCCGCCAAATACCTCTATCCCGGACCCTACAAGTTCAGCGATGAGGAGATCGCGGTGTTCAAGGACGCCACACGGCTCGGTTTCGTTTCCGATTGCGAGCCCCTTTCCGAAGTGGATTACGCGCCCTACATGGACCTACCTGTCGGCGAGATTCGCAGGCGGATCGGATTGGAGGCCGATCTGCTCAGGGCTTACTACCGCATCGAGAAGCGCCGCTATCCCACGGACAAGGCGAGCAGCCGGGTCATCTGACCGCCGTTACTCGGCAAGCTGTAGCCCGGATAAAGTGAAGCGGAATCCGGGAATGGAGCGGCCCCGGTTCATCTTGGATTGCAAGTTGCTTCATCCAGTCTGCATATAGGCAAAAAAAAGCCCGCATCAGCGGGCTTTCAAGACCGAAGATGGATTGCCTTATTTGTTGGCGATCTCCTCCAGTTTCTTGGCCGGGATGACCTGACCGTTGAGTGCGGCATCCGCCGCGCTGCGGCCGAAGGCCACACTCATCAGGGTCGAGTAGTAGACTACCGGCATCTTGAACTTGGTGCCGTAGGTCTCGTTGATGTTGTCCTGATAGATCTCCACGTTGGCCTGGCACAGGGGGCAGGGGGTGACGATCATGTCGGCGCCGTTGTCGTAGGCCGCCTCGATGATGCCCTTGATCATCTCCTGGGACTTCTCCGGCTCGGAGAAGGCCAGGGCGCCGCCGCAGCACTGCACCTTCTTCTCGTAGGTCGGAATCGACTCGGCGCCGACGGCCTCGACGATGTTGTCGAGGTATTTCGGATTTTCGAACGACTCGCCGGCGATGCCGAAGGGGCGGTTGGTCTGGCAGCCCACGTAGCCGGCGATCTTGATGCCCTCCAGGGGTTTCTTGACCTTCGACTTGATGCCTTCGAAACCGATGTCCTCCACCAGCACCTCCACCATGTGACGCACGCCGGCTTCGCCCTTGTACTTCAGGCCGGCCTCTGAGAGGGCGGCGTTGGCGTCCTTGAACATCTGCTCGTCTTCGTGCAGGCGCTCCTTGGCTTCGCGAGTGGAGAGCCAGCAGGCGGCGCAGGTGGCGACGATCTGCTGTCCCGGATTGTGTTCCTCGGACAGCGCGATGTTGCGCGCGGAGAGCGCCAGACGGGGCAGCTCGCCGCCGCCGCCGTAGCCGATGGAGGCGCCGCAGCAGTTCCAGTCGGGGATCTCGTTGAGCTGGATGTCCAACTCCTCGCACATGGTCTGCGCGGAGACCAGGTAGTTGGACGAGGTGGCCCCCTTCTGCGAGGAGCAACCCGGGTAGAATGAGAGTTCTATCTTAGCCATGTCGGATTGTCCTCACTTGCTGAACTCTTTGAGCTTGGATTCTTCGATCTCCTGCGCCTTCTTCACCATCTTGTGGAAGCCGGCGAGATCCTTGACGCTGTGGCCGCCGAAGAACTCCATGGCGTTCATGCGCTTGGCCTTCATCATGTTCTGGCCCAGCTTCTGGTTGGCCATGGCGTTCTTGATGCCCTGGCCGAAGCCGTCCTTGAAGTACATGGAGAGGCCCAGCTTGAGCTCGTTGACCCGGCCCTTCTTCATCAGGTTGTCCCAGAAGATCTGGGAAAACTCGGCGGTCGGCTGCTTCTGCGGCACCAGGCCCAGGCGTTTCGAGTAGACGGCCAGGCCGTGCATGATGTGGGTGATCGGCAGGCCGCGGGGGCAGCGCGCGATGCAGTTGTAACAGGAGGTGCACATCCACATGGAGTCGGAGGTCAGCACCGCCTCGCGCTTGCCGGCGCGGATCATCATGAAGATCTCCTGCGGCGGATGTTCCCAGTGTTTACCCAAAGGGCAGGAGCCGGAGCACACGCCACACTGCATGCACATCTTGACCCATTCGCCCTCCTCCACATTCGCCTCAACCTCCTTCAGGAAGTTGCTGCGATACTTTTCGATCATTGCGGTATTGAGTTCACTCATTGTCTATCCCCTCAGAACTTGAACGGGCTCAGGCCGATCTTCTCCACGGTCTCCGCCATGTCGTTGATCAGCTTGGGTGCGCGCTCCACGTCGGTTATGGCAACTTCGTAGAGCTGGACGCGTTCCGGTTCCAGGTTCAACGAGTCGAGGGTGTCACCCACTTTGCTCATACGCTCGGCGGCCATGGCCGAACCGCGCACGAAGTGGCACTGGTAGTCGTCGTCGCGACGGCAGCCCATCATGACGATGCCGTCATAGCCGCTGTTCAGCGCGTCGGTGACCCAGGAGAGGCTCACCGAACCGAGGCAGCGGACCGGGATGACACGGGCCCAGGGGTTGATCTCGACGCCGGCCTGGGCAGCCTGGTCGAGGGCCGGGTAGGCGTCGTTCTCGCAGGCCAGTACCAGGATGCGGGGTTTCTCGTCGAACTCCTCGGGGATGTCGCAGTTCTTGATCTGCTGGTTCACGGTCTCCACCGAGTAGTTCTCGAAGGAGATGACGCGTACCGGACAGGCGCCCATGCAGGTACCGCAACGACGGCAGCGGGACTCGTTGTACATGGGATAGCCCTGCTCATCCTCGTTGATGGCGCCGAAGGGGCACTCCACCGTACAGCGCTTGCACTGGGTGCAGCC
>JBNLGI010000101.1:0-36888 GCA_050305975.1 Sedimenticolaceae bacterium
GCGACCACCTTCGACTTCTTTAAGGATCTTTACGATCTGGGTTTCGCTGTAGCGTGATTTCTTCATTTCGTTCTCCGTTGGCTCTAGTGTACGCCGGAGAACTCTAACTGCACATGTCACTAGTTTAGGGGAGGTTTACAGAAGCATCTTTCCAGGTTCCAAATGATCGGATCAACAATATCGACACAGGCCGGAGGCAAGTACCTCCGGCCCGGGATAATCATCAGGCGATCAACTTAACCGCAATCTCCTGCCCCCGCTGGGCCGACTCCACATACTCGTCCATCTTGTCGAAGTTGAGGTACTTGTAGATCTCCGGCGCCATGGAGTTGATCTTGGTGGCGTAGGCCATGTACTCCTCCACCGTCGGCAGCTTGCCCATCACCGCGGCCACAGAGGCGAGTTCGGCCGAGGCGAGAAAGACATCGGCGCCCTGCCCCAGCCGGTTGGGAAAGTTGCGGGTGGAGGTGGAGACCGCGGTGGAACCCGCCGCGATGCGCGCCTGGTTGCCCATGCACAGCGAGCAACCGGGCATTTCGGTACGGGCCCCGGAACTGGCGTAGATGTTGTACAGGCCCTCCTCCATCAGCTGCTGCTCGTCCATCTTGGTGGGCGGGGCGATCCACAACCGGGTCGGAATGGTCTCGCCCGAGGCCTCCAGCATTTTGGCGGCAGCGCGGAAGTGGCCGATGTTGGTCATGCAGGAGCCGATGAAGACCTCGTCGATCTTCCTGCCCGCAACTTCGGAGAGCGGCTTCACGTCGTCCGGGTCGTTGGGACAGGCCAGCAGCGGCTCGGTGATCTGCGACATGTCGATCTCGATCACCTCGGCATACTCGGCGTCGGCATCGGCACGCATCAGGCTCGGGTTGGCCAGCCACTCCTCCATGGCGCGGGCGCGGCGCTCCAGGGTGCGGGCGTCCTGATAACCGTTGTCGATCATCCAGCGCAGCATGGTGATGTTGGAGCGCAGGTAGTCGGCCACCGACGCCTCGGAGAGCTCGATGGTGCAGCCGCCGGCGGAGCGCTCGGCAGAGGCGTCCGAGAGTTCGAAGGCCTGCTCCACGGTCAGATCGGGCAGCCCCTGGATCTCCAGGATGCGGCCGTTGTAGACGTTCTTCTTGCCCTTTTTCTCCACTGTCAGCAGACCACGCTGCAGTGCTGCATAGGGAATGGCGTTGACCAGATCGCGCAGGGTGATGCCGGGCTGCATCTCGCCGGTAAATTTCACCAGCACCGACTCGGGCATATCGAGCGGGATCACACCCAGCGCTGCACCGAAGGCGACCAGACCGGATCCGGCCGGAAAGGAGATGCCGAG
Source organism: Sedimenticolaceae bacterium (assembly GCA_050305975.1). Taxonomy (GTDB): domain Bacteria; phylum Pseudomonadota; class Gammaproteobacteria; order Chromatiales; family Chromatiaceae; genus Thiodiazotropha. The sequence continues at coordinate 1,322 of JBNLGI010000101.1, forward strand.
GGGGAAGCGGGTGTGGGAGTCGCCGCCGGTGCCGACCATGTCGGGCAGCAGCATACGGTTGAGCCAGGAGTGGATGATGCCGTCGCCGGGCCGCAGCGCGACGCCGCCCCGATTCTGGATGAAATCGGGAAGGGTGTGCTGGGTGTTGATGTCGACCGGCTTGGGATAGGCGGCGGTATGGCAGAAGGACTGCATTACCAGATCGGCGGAGAAGCCGAGACAGGCCAGCTCCTTCAGTTCGTCGCGGGTCATGGGACCGGTGGTGTCCTGGGAACCCACGGTGCTCATGCGCGGCTCGCAGTAGGTGCCGGGACGGATGCCGGCCACGCCGCAAGCCTTGCCGACCATCTTCTGCGCCAGGGTGAAGCCCTTGCCGGAGTCGGCAGGATCAACCGGGCGGCGGAACACGTCGGACGGCTCCAGCCCCAGGGCTTCGCGCGCCCGCTCGGTCAGGGAGCGTCCGATGATCAGCGGAATGCGCCCCCCCGCCTTCGCCTCGTCGAGCAGCACCTCGGTCTTGAGGCTGAACTCGGAGAGCAGTTCGCCCGCTTCGTTTTCGATTTTCCCCTCGTAGGGCTTGAGCACGATGACGTCGCCGGTGTTGAGCTGCTCCACGGGGCACTCGATCGGCAGCGCGCCGGAGTCTTCCACCGTGTTGAAGAAGATGGGCGCGATCTTGCCGCCCAGCACCACGCCGCCCTGGCGCTTGTTGGGCACGAAGGGGATATCCTGGCCCATGTGCCAGAGCACCGAGTTGGTGGCCGACTTGCGCGAGGAACCGGTACCCACCACGTCACCGACATAGGCCAGGGGCAGCCCCTTCTCCTTGAGTGACTCCAGGGTCGAGATGGGGCCGACCTTGCCCGCTTCGTCCGGGCTGATGCCCTCGCGCTCGTTCTTCAGCATGGCCAGGGCATGCAGCGGGATATCGGGACGCGACCAGGCGTCCTGCGCCGGCGACAGGTCGTCGGTGTTGGTCTCGCCGGTGACCTTGAACACGGTCAGCTTGATCGCCTCGGGCACGTCGGACTTGCGCTTGAACCACTCGGCGTCGGCCCAGGAGTCCAGCACCGCCTTGGCGTTGGCGCTGCCGGCGTCGGCCTTCTCCTTCACGTCGTGGAAGGCGTCGAACATGAGCAGGGTGAACTTCAGCTGCTCGCCCGCCAGCCCGCCCAGCTCGGCGTCGTCGAGCAGGTCGATCAGGGGCTGGATGTTGTAGCCGCCGAGCATGGTGCCGAGCAGCTCCACCGCCTTGCGCTTGTCGACCAGCGGACTCTCGGCCTCGCCCTTGGCCACCGCCGCCAGGAAACCGGCCTTTACATAGGCGGCGTCGTCCACGCCCGGCGGGACGCGGTTGGTCAGAAGGTCGAGCAGGGTCTCCGCTTCAGCGGCCGGTGGACTCTTCAGCAGTTCCACCAGTTCGGCGACCTGCTGCGCATCCAGCGGCAATGGCGGGATACCCTGGTTGGCGCGTTCTTCGACGTGCTGGCGATAGGCTTCAAGCATGATGACCTCACTTGGTTTGTTGGGGTCCGCCTCCGATGGCAGTACCCGTCATGGTTCTTTTCCGGCAGGTTCCGGGTCGTGGACTCGAAAGATAGCAAAGGAACTTCTATACGTATAATGGATTGTTCGCATATATATCATTACTTTTTTGCATGTTAAACTCGCCACGTCATGGACCTTCAACTCCTGCGATCACTGCTGGCCGTCGCCGACACCGGTTCTATCACCGAAGCCGCCGACCGCATGGGCGTCACCCAGCCCGCCCTCTCCCGCCGTCTGCAACAGCTGGAGAGCTTTCTCGGCGCCGAGCTGCTCAACCGGGGCCGCAAGGGGGCCGAGCTGACCGAGATCGGCCGTCTGGTGGTGGGCGAAGCCCGGGGACTGGTCAGCCGATTCGATCATCTGCGTGAGCAGGTACGTGCGCATCAGGGCCTGGAGGGCGGCACGGTCCGTATCGGCGGCGGCGCCACTACCGTCTCCTTCGTGTTGCCCAAGGCGATCGCCCGCTTTCAGCAGGAGCACCCGGGAGTGCGCTTCCAGCTCAAGGAGGCGGGCAGTATCGAAGTGGCGGAGGATGTCATCAGCGGCCGGCTGGAGCTGGGCCTGGTGACCCTACCCGTGCAGGCCCGGGAGCTGGACATCTGGCCCCTGTTGACCGACCGCATCGTGTTGGTGGCGCCCAGAGATCACCCCCTGGCGCGTCAGGGCGAGATCGACGCCCACGCCCTCGACGGCCTGACCTTTGTCGGTTTCGAGGCCGACACCGCGGTACGCCAGATCATCGATGCGGCCCTGCGCGTCGCCGGCGTGGAGATGAACGTGGTGATGGAGCTGCGCTCCATCCCGGCCATCCTGCGCATGGTCGCCACCACCGGCAATCTGGCCTTCGTCAGCCGCCTGGGTGTCGACACCCTGGAGGATGTCTGCGAAATCGAGGTACGCGGACTCAATATCGTGCGCGAACTTGCCGTGATCTCCAAACGGGGCACTTCCCTCTCGCCGGCCGCCCAGGCCTTTGCCACTCTGTTGCGGGAGCAGCAGGCTGAGAGCCCCCTCAGCCAATGAAACAGGAGCCGACAGCAGTAGTGAGTGTTGAGATTTTGTTTTGGGTCCCCCTCTCCCTGGCCCTCTCCCGCAAGGGGAGAGGGGACGCATAGATCGAGAGCCGGAGCGAACACCCCAACGCACAATTCATCACTAAATACTCAAAACTTTTCAAACCATGAGTCAATTCCCGAACCGGCTATGCGCATGGCTGATCATGGTGGGCAATCAGGAATCGGATCGATGCTACGGTTCGGCCGCTATCAGCGTGCCGGATGCCGTGAACGCCGCTGCCGAAAAGGGATTCGCCTCAGCGCGATCTGCGATAGAAAAAGAAAGCGGCGAGCGCGGCGAGGATCACCAGCAGGGTGCCCATCAGCACATCGCTCTTGCCCAGGGTCAGGGCAATCTCGGGCAGTTCGTCGTAGAAGCGGGTGCTCATGCCACCGGACAGATAGTCGTGGAGTCCGGTGAACAGACTGACCAGGCCCAACACACCAATGATGAACAGAATGATATTCATCATATCGTCGTTCTTCTTCTGCAGGTTGTCGCTGGCGGTGTCCGTCAATTGGCGCAGAAGGGCCAGTTTCTTGTCGATGCTCTTGAGCAATGCGTCAAGGTGCCAGTTGTTGTGATAACCGGTAAGCACCCGGCCCGCCTCGCTGGCGGCGCGGGAGCGAATGTCGGCGTAGTCGTTCTGCAGCACCTGTAGCCGGTTGCTGACCTGCTCGGTATCCACCATCACCTGGCTGGAACGGCCATCCAGGGCCGCTGCCCGTTGCCGGGCGATCTCCAAAGGCAGACCGGTATCGGCGATGTCCAGGCAGGTGTAGTAGTACTGGCTGACGCTGGCCGCCTCTCGCCATTGGGGATCCAGGGCCGGATTGGCTGGGCGCAGGCTGGCGCCCCAGCCGTAGTAGCAGCCCGGGGACTCAGGCCAACGTTCGGCAACCTCTTTGGAGGTGAACACCGCCAGGGAGTCCACCAGCTCCTGCGGGATCTTCGTCGGGACGCCGGGCAGCTCGTTCAAATCGAGGCTGTATGCGCTATGGGTCCACAGCCGCCGATGGAGCTGTGCGTAGATGGGATTGGCGTCCAGCGCCAGTATGTCGCCTTTGCCCCATGGATCAGCCTCTGCATCAGCGGATCGCTTTGGCTGCAGGTTTGTGAGGGCATGCCGCCAGTGTCGACGGGAACGGCCCGGCAGCGACTCAAGAAAAGGCTGGATGAGCTGCCTGCGCAGCCAATCGCCCGCCTGCAGGATGCGGCCGGACTGTTCAGCGCAAAGTTCGGCCAGCAGTTTGTCGACCCAACGATCGGTCCAGCGGGAGAAGCGCTCCCGACCCTCTTCGCTGCAAGCCTTCGCGGCAGCAAGGGGTCCAAGTTGAAAACTGAGGATCAACACCGCGAGATTGCTGTCGTAGAAGCGGCACTCCCAGAAGCTGTCGCTGATCGCGATGTGCTGTCCATGATTCAACTCCGGCGGCAGCTCATCCGCCGCAGAGGGCGTTCCGCCGATTGACAGCAAGTGGTGTTCCTTGAAGAAGAATCCCGGGTCCTGCATGCCCTCCTCACCGTACAGGACACGCGACTTCTCCTGCAGCTCGCCTAATCGGGCGCCTCCGTAGTTGCCCAACGTCGCCCCCGCCTCCCGCAGGGAGCGCTCGGCTTGAAGCGCATCCTCCGCGACCTTGAAGGCTTTCTGCCAGAGGCCGGGATAGGCGCGCACATAGTGCTTGGGGATGTTCAGATCCACCCGAAAGGGAGTGATAAGGTCGCATCTCATGCCAGCGTCGTCATGTTGCAAGTATCCTGGCAGACTTCAGGGTCCATGCACTCAAGCCTAACCCAGCTTGTTGACTGAGAGAATAGTAACGATACTCTTCAAATCGATAAGAGACAGGAGACTCATCATGCAGGTAGGGCTAAGCGGGCAGTGGAAAAAGGCGTTTCTGCTGCTATGCCTTCTCGGAATCAGCGCGAATGCGCTTGCAGTGCCGAAGAACTTCATCACCCTGGCGACCGGTGAATGGCCCCCCTACACCACTGCGGAACCGCTTTCCAAAACAGAGGAGAGCGGCCAGGCCACCGGCTATGGCATCGCCGTGGATATCATCGATGCAGTGCTCGAAGAGATGCGCTATAGCCCCCATCTGGAGTTCATGAGTTGGGGGGAAGCCCTCGAGGCGGTCGAGCAGGGACTGGTGAGGGCCAGCTTTCCCTTTGTCAAATCCGACAAGCGCGAGCAGTTCGCCTACTACTCCGACTCTTTGTTCAAGATTTCCAGTGTGATTTTCTACAACATCGACAAGCTGAAGCAGCCGTCGATCTACCAATCCTATGCCGATCTGTCCCAGTGTTCCGGCGATTGCCGCGTCGGCTTCGTGCGGGATTACGCCTATCCGCAGGAAGTCACGGACAACGTCACCAACCCCGTCATTATCGACGACGAACGTCTCGCCTTCCGCAAGTTGATCAGTGGAGAGATCGATATGCTGCCCGCGGATCGCAGGGTGGCGCAGACCTTGCTGGACAAGTACTACCCCACCGCCCAACACCAGATCGCCATCCTTCCGCAGATGCCGGGGATCGTGCGGGACGTCTATCTGATCGCCGGCCGCAAAAACACGGAGAATGCAGCCTTCATCGAGCGCTTCAACGCGGCCTTGTCCAAGCTTCGGAGCGCGGGCGAAATAGACCGCATCTTGGAGCACTACCGCCGGCAGAGCCAACTGGTTTTCGAGGTGAGATTGACCACCACCAACTCCTATCCGTTGATCTTCGGCACACACAACAACGAAGCGAATACCACCAAGGGACTGCTGATCCCGCGCGGCACCCATGCCGTGGTGGTGAGTTGGCACGAATCGTTTCGGCAGCCCAGGGAACTGGATGTGCAGCGGCAGATGCGGGAGAAGTCGCTGGTGAAAATCATGGAAGGCCCTCTCAAAGGAGAGCTCTTGTGGGTGCCGAATATTTTCATCTCGTTCGAGTGAGGCAATGGTGATCCCCCTCACCCCGGAGCTCAACCGGAGGGAGAGGGAGACCATGGGAGGTGACGCCAGACCGCTCCTTTGCCCACAAACGCACATATCCGTTCAACAGTCGCCTGCGCCTAATCCGCTCAACCGGCCCATGTCGGGCACGCAATATTGACTAGATCAAATATTGGGACTATTTTCCCACTAATCGCGCGCCAATATCACAACAAGTCACACAAAGCGCGCATCCTTCTCTTCAGTCTCGATCCAGGGGGATGGCCATGATCGACTACGATGCTCCCATTCCGTGCAGACACCCACGACTGAAGTCGTCCATCCTGATCTTCCTGATGCCGCTGGTCCTGACCGCCTGTGGCGGCGGCAGCGGTGGTGGCGACGACAGCGCCACGACCAATCGAACGCCCATTGCTGAAGCGAACGGCCCCTACTCGGCCCTGACCGGAGAAGCGATCGCCTTCTCCAGCGCGGGATCGAGCGATAGCGACGGTTCCATCCAGGGCTATCAATGGAATTTCGGCGACGGCAGCAGCAGCACTTCGGCCAATCCGGCGCACAGCTATGCCGGAGCCGGAAGCTACAGCGTAAGCCTGACCGTCACCGACGATGACGGTGCGACCGACAATGACACGGCAACCGTCACCATCGATACCCAGCCTCCGGGTAACCAGCCGCCTGCAGCCAATGCCAACGGTCCCTACAGCGGCACAGCCGGGGCGGCCATCAGCTTCAGCAGCAGTGGCAGCAGCGACAGCGACGGCAGCATTGCAGCCTACAGCTGGTCCTTCGGCGACGGCAGCGGCAGCAGCCAGGCCAATCCGAGCCACAGCTACGCCACCGCCGGCAGCTACAGTGTCAGCCTGACCGTCACCGACAACGGTGGCGCGACCCATAGCGACATCACCAGCGCCAGCATCGCTGCCGCCCCCAATCAGGCGCCGACCGCCGACGCCAACGGCAGCTACAACGGCACCACCGGCAATCCGATCAGTTTCTTCAGCACCGGCTCCAGCGACAGCGACGGCACCATCGCCAGCTATCTCTGGGACTTCGGTGACGGCGCCACCAGCACCTCCGCCAACCCAACCCACAGTTACACTGCAGCCGGCGGCTACAGCGTCAGCCTCACCGTCACCGACAATGATGGCGCCACGGGCAGCGACACCACCACGGTCAGCGTCACCGACACCCCGACGACCCCCAATGTCTCGATCAATTCGACCAGCCAGAGCGGCGCCCTGGCGGTGACGCCGGTCTCCGAGCAGACCGCGACCACTCAGAGCACTCACCGCATCTTCGCCGTCAACGACCTGGGCATGCACTGTGGCGATTTCGACACCCGGGTGTCGAGCATCCTGCCTCCCTTCAACGTGGTGCACGCCACCGTGATCGAACGGGGCAGCACGCCCACCGTGCTGACACCGACTGACGGCGTCGAGGTCTTCTACTCCGCCGCCTCCAACCCCAACGATCCGATCCTCAGCGGCGTCAACTCCGCCGGAACCGGACCGGTCTACTCCAGTCTGGCTCAGGGTAATGTCTACAAAACCAACTTCTGGGATATCGCCCGCGACGCCTACGACCCCTTCTATCCTGCAGGTATCCTGCCGCTCTTCTACCCCGCCGCGCCGGTCGACGGCATTCTCGACCTGGGCCTGCCGATGCCCAATGTGGAGCGACTCTACCTGGGCGACGGCCAGCTCAGCGCCGACCAACAGGCGATGCCGGGCAGAAACGGTCCCTATGTGGCTAATGCGGAGCAGCCCTTCGAGGCCCACGTGGTCGACCAGCCTTTCTTCACCGATCCCGCTTTCCAGTTCGGCTATGTGTCGGAGAACGTCAACTGGTATGAGGCGCCCGGCATACCGCTGACCGCTTTCGACGATGCGGGTCGCGAGAACCCCTGGCCCCTGTTCCGGATTCAGGCCAAGCAGAACGGCACCACCCTCGCCACGGTCGACACGGTGCTGCCCATCTCCGGCGAAGCCAACTGCGGCGCTTGTCACGGAGCGCCGGTGGATGGCGGCAACGGTGCGGCCACCGAGCGACTGGAGTCCAATAGCATCACTGTCGCGACCGTGCTGGACGACCCTCAGCTGGATGCCGTACCCCTCGAGGTCAGTAAGGAGTACGCCTCGGATCTGAACATCCTGCGACTGCACGATCTGAAGCACGGCACCAGCTTGGAAGCCGACAAACCGGTGGTCTGCCAGCAGTGTCACTACACCCCGGCCCTCGACCTGGCCCAGGTCGGACCCAAGGCCGGCACCGACGGCAACGGCCGCGAGCAGACCTCGGTCAAGAGCATGTCCAACGTCATGCACAGCCACCACGCCACGGTCACCGACACCTCGGGCAACCCCCTGTTCCCGGCCATGCCGACGGCAATCAAGGACAGCCTCGGTTTGGTCAGCAACGATGCCGAGCGCCGCGACGTGTTGCAGCAGACCTGTTACCAGTGCCACCCCGGGCGTCGTACCGACTGCCTGCGCGGGGCCATGGCCAACGGCGGCATGCTGTGTCAGGACTGCCACGGCGACATGCAGCAGGTGGGCAATGACTTTACCCGCAATGTCTCACCGGGCAATCCCGGCGCCTTCGAACTGGGCGGCGATTTCTATACCAACACAAGCCAGCCCCGGGTGCCCTGGGCCAACGAACCGAGTTGCGGCTCCTGCCATACGGGCGATGTGCGCAGCAATCTCACCGGCATGGCCGGCGTGGTGGTCAACCCGGCGGACGCCGACGGCAACTTGGATAACCTGCGACTGTTCCAGGCCTACGTGACCGGCGACGCCAAGGCGACGCCCATCGTGCCGCAGAACAAACGCTTCGCCGAAAACGTGATCGAGGCCAGCAACCCGGTCATCACCGATCCCGGCGATCCCCGCATCGGCAACCCGATGCTCTATCGCGTCAGCAAGGGCCACGGCGGCCTCTTCTGCGAGACCTGCCACGGCTCCACCCACGGCATCTGGCCCAACAAGAACGATCTGGCCAACGACAACGTGGCGGCGACCCAGCTGCAGGGCCACAAGGGCAGCATCATCGAGTGCGACACCTGCCACAGCGGCAGCCTCGGCAATACCCTCAGCGGGCCCCATGGCATGCATCCGGTCGGCGACACCAGCTTTGCCCGTGGCGGACACGGCAGTCTGGCCGAGAGCAACCGCAACGCCTGCCGCGTCTGTCACGGCAACAACGGCGAGGGCAGCGTGCTCTCACGCATGGCCACGGATCGCAGCCTGGAGTGCGACAACTCCACCAGTTTCTGCCCAGGGGGCAACAGTGCCGTGTTTCCGAAGGCGCACATGGTGGGCTGTACCGAGTGCCACGGCAATGAGCTCTGATTAGACTGACACTGACTTAAGGCAATAGCTTAAGCTTGTAAGTTATTTTGCCTGTAAATTGGTGCGGCAAGCCGCACCCTACGGTTTGATCGCGTGTAGGGTGCAGCTTGCCGCACCGAAGTCCTTTGCCGAAGCCTGCTCCATTTCGCGCAAGTTAAATACCCTACCCGCCAAACCCTTCCGCTATCACGCGATAAATCCACAAGAAAACCACTGCTTCCACGAGGCGTATTTCACCTTGGGCATGGGAAGATATATGCTAACCCGCAATACCGAAGCGCGATGAAAGGACACCGGCACTCGACGACCGACCGCTCTATCGCAACGAAAACCAGGAAACGACCGATGAATGAACAAGACCTGATCGACCGCATCAAGGGCCTCTATCCGGATGCGGAGATCGCCGTGGCCGGCGAGAACTGCAGCTTCGAGGTCAGCGTCACCTCCCCCGCCTTCGCCGAGATGAAGAGCCTGCAACGGCAGCGCTCCATCCTGACCCTGTTCAACACCGAGATCGCCAGCGGCGAGCTGCATGCCCTTACCGTCAAGGCCAAGACCCCGGAAGAGCGGCAACAAGCCTGACCCCTGCCCCCCCCATGAGCGACGCCGACGCAGGCAGGCTGGCGCGGGTCCGGGACTACCATGAGCGGACCAAACATCGCCTGGAGCGCTATGCCGCCGGGCCCGACTTTCTCGACTGGGAGCAGCAGCCCGACCCCTTCCGGCGCTTCGCCGGAGCGCCGCTGATCCCCCTGCCCCTGGACTTCGCCGGACTGCCTGCCCCCTCCCTGGGCGAGCTGGACACCCAACGCCCCACCCTCCCCTTGGCCCAGTGGACAACCCTGGAGATCTCCAGCCTGCTGCGCCACAGTCTGGGTCTGGCGGCCTGGAAGGTCTTCGGGCCCGACCGCTGGTCCCTGCGCTGCAACCCCTCAAGCGGCAATCTCCATCCCACCGAGGGCTATCTGATCGCCCGTGGTTTGCAGGGCCTGGTCGACGGCGTCTACCACTACGCCCCCCATGAGCACGCTATGGAACAGCGCTGCGCATGTTCTCGAACCTCCGCTGCGGATGAGCCACCCGGCCTGCTGCTGGGCCTGAGCAGCATCGCCTGGCGCGAAGCCTGGAAGTACGGGGAGCGGGCCTACCGCTATGTCCATCTCGATCTCGGCCACGCCATCGGCGCCCTCGCCTATGCCGCCGCCACCCTGGGCTTTCGTCTGCGGCGGGTGGCCGCCGACGAGGGGCAGCTGGCGCGTCTCATGGGCCTCGACCGGGAGCTGGACTTTGCCGACGCGGAGCGGGAACGGCCCGACCTGCTGCTGCAACTCTTGCCGCGAAAGAACGCGGCGAGCCGGCCCGTTGGGGATCAGCCGGGCATCGATCACTGGTTATCCCTGCTGGATGAGGCGCAGTGGCAGGGCCAGGCCAACATCCTGAGCCGGCACCCCAGCCATCGCTGGCCGATCATCGACCAGGTGGCGGATGACACGCCCGCCCTGCCCGGCGGCCTCGAACCGCCCTATCCACCCGCCGACTATCCGCCGCCGCTGGCGATGTCCGACAGGTCAGCCAGGGAGCTGATGCTGCAGCGCCGCAGCGCCCAGGCCTTCAGCGGCAAAACCAGCCTGCCGCGCGCGACCTTCTTCGCCCTGCTCGACAGTCTGCTGCCCCGTCGCGGCCGGGTCCCCTGGGAGAGCTGGCCCTACGGCCCCCTGATCCATCCGGTGCTGTTCGTGCACCGGGTGGACGATATGCCGTCCGGCCTCTACCTGCTGGCCAGGGATCCCCAGGCAGTCGACGGGCTGAGAGCGGCCCTGCGGAAGGAGTTCGAATGGCAACCGCCGGACGGCTGCCCGACCCATTTGCCGCTCTACCGACTCGTCACCGCCGACGCCAAGCGGGCCGCCCGCACCCTCTCCTGCCATCAGGACATCGCCTCCAGCAGTTACTTCAGCCTCGGCATGCTGGCCGATTTCGATCTCAGCCTGGAGACCCGGGGCGCGTGTGCCTACCCGGAACTCTTCTGGGAGGCGGGGCTGGTCGGCCAGGTGCTCTATCTGCAGGCGGAGGCGGCCGGCATCCGGGGTACGGGGATCGGCTGCTTCTTCGACGACGCGGTGCACGAGACCCTGGGCCTGACCGACAGCCGCTACCAGAGTCTCTACCACTTCACGGTGGGACTGCCGAAACCCGACAACCGGTTGCAGACCCTGCCGCCCTACGAACATCTGAGGCCGGCTGGATTCGCCGGTAGCCCGGATGGAGCCAAGTGGAATCCGGAATAGCATGCGCCTTTCCCTGGATTCCGCTTCGCTCCATCCAGGCCAGATCACTCTATTAATAGGCCCTAAAGGAGTTGAACATGTTCATCGTCGCCAACCGCGTCCCCGTAGCCGATGACTATCGGCAGATGTTCGAGGAGCGCTTCCGCGCCCGCGCCGGTCAGATCGAGAAACAGGCCGGCTTTGTCCGCATGCAGGTGCTTCAGCCGGCGAAGCCGGGAGTGCCCTATGTGGTGCTGACGACCTGGCGCGACAAGGCCGCTTTCGAAGCCTGGGTGGGCAGCGAGGACTTCCGCGCCGCGCATGCCAATCCGATGCCGAAGGAGGCCTTCGACGGCGAAGGGGCGATCGAGATGCACGAGGTGATCGTCAGCGCGGAGGCGGCTTCATGAACCGCCCCCAGCAGTACCCTCCGGAGTCTGAACTGCAGCGGCTGAAAAGCCGTATCGCCGAAGTGGTCGCCGAGCGCGAGGCCCTCAAGCAGGCCATCGAGTCGGGCCGGCTGGGCATGGCTGAGGGCCTGCGCCGGCTGGAACCGCTGGACACTGAGCTGTCGGCGCTCGATAGCGCTTTCAAGCGGGGTTGGGATGCCCAGCAGTAGCTGGCATTACGGGGAGAGATGACGGGAGGGGAAGATCGGCTGTCGAGGCCATAAGTTCACACTATACTTGGTGCTGCATCCAACAAATTAATAATCAAGAGGAGCCGTCACATGAAACCCGCTGTAAAAGTCACCATCACCGGCGCCGCAGGCCACATCGGATACGCCCTCGTCTTTCGCGTCGCATCCGGCGCCATGCTGGGTCAGGATCAACCCGTGATCCTGAGGCTTCTGGAGATTCCGCAGTCGATGTCGGCCCTCAGCGGTGTTCGCATGGAGCTCGAAGACTGCGCCTTTCCGCTGCTGCACGACATCGTCACCACCGACGACTCGGCAATCGGCTTTCGGGATACCGACTACGCCATCCTGGTCGGCGCCAAACCGCGCGGCAAAGGGATGGAGCGCAAGGACCTGATTACCGAGAATGCGAAGATCTTCGCCAAACAGGGCCGCGCCATCAACGACTACGGCTCAGCGGACGTCCGGGTGCTGATAGTCGGCAATCCGGCCAACACCAATGCCCTGATCGCGGCCGCCAACGCACCCGATCTGGATCGCCGCCAGTTCACCGCCATGACCCGCCTCGACCACAACCGGGCGCTGGGCCAGCTGGCCAACAAGACCAACACCCGGGTGGCCGACATCTCCCGCATGACGGTCTGGGGCAACCACTCCATGACCCAGTATCCCCACATCGACAACTGTCTGGTCGAAGGCAAACCGGTCTATGACCTGGTCACCCGCGATTGGGCCATCGATCACTTCATTCCCCGCATCCAGCGCCGCGGCGCGGAGATCATCGAGGCGCGCGGTCTCTCCTCGGCGGCCTCGGCGGCGGATGCGGTGGTCGACCATGTCCACGACTGGGCCCTGGGCACCCGCGAGGGGGACTGGGTCAGCATGTCGATCCACTCCGACGGCAGCTACGGCATCGATGAGGGGGTGGTCTTCTCCTACCCGGTTACCTGCAAGGATGGTCAGTACAAGATCGTCCAGGGCCTGGAGCTCGACGATTTCAGCACCGCCAGACTCAAAGCCTCTGAGCGGGAACTGAGGGAGGAGCGGGAAATCATTGCCGATCTGCTGCCGAAGGGGCGGTGAGTCTGCTGGCAGATGGCAGGTTTGCGGGAGCTTGGTTCCCCCCCCTCTCCCGCGAGGGGAGGGGCTTTCAGTTGGGGGCCAGGCTGGGCGCGGGGGTCGTTGTCGACTCTCGATGGAGGGTCCCCTCTCCCCTCGCGGGAGAGGGACAGGGAGAGGGGGAAGGTCTAAAAAACCATCAGCGTTGCAGAGACTGACAACTCAAATTTCAATCAAGGATCGCTCCGAACCCGAAGGTTCCCAACACAGGCAGTCACGTGAACAATACCAACCCCGCCAAAGTCAGCGCCTCGGTCCGCCCGCAGGGCAGCCTCGAGGTGCTCTCCCAGCTCGAGGTCAACGCCCTGCTCGACACCAGTGCCCGCGGTCTCTATCGGCTGTTTCGCCGTTGCGCCCTGGCGGTGCTCAACTGTGGCAGCCAGACAGACAATGCACGCGAGATCTTCGAGAGCTATCGGGATTTCGGCATCCACCTGATGCAACGCAACCGCGGCGTCAAGCTGCGCCTGGAGAACGCCCCCGGCAGCGCCTTCGTCGACGGCAAGATGATTCGCGGCATCCAGGAGCACCTGTTTGCCGTTTTGCGCGATATCATCTATGTCCACAATGAGATCCAGAACGATCCGGCCTTCGACCTGAACCAACCCAGCCACATCACGTCGGCGGTCTTTCATATCCTGAGAAACGCCCGAGTGTTGCACACCGGCACCGATCCCAATCTGATCGTCTGCTGGGGCGGCCACTCCATTGGCCGCACGGAGTACGACTACACCAAGGAGGTGGGGTACGAGTTGGGGCTGCGCGGGCTCCACGTCTGCACCGGCTGCGGACCCGGCGCCATGAAAGGCCCCATGAAGGGCGCCACTATAGGCCATGCCAAACAACGGTTGCACGATGGCCGTTACCTGGGCATCACCGAGCCCGGCATCATCGCTTCCGAGCCTCCCAACCCGATCGTCAACGAGCTGGTCATCATGCCCGACATCGAGAAGCGGCTGGAGGCCTTCGTCCGCATCGGTCACGGCATTCTGATCTTTCCCGGCGGCGCCGGCACCACCGAGGAGCTGCTCTACCTGCTCGGCATCCTCCTGCATCCCGTCAACAACGGCCATCCATTGCCGCTGATAATGACCGGCCCGTCCACAAGCGCCGACTACTTCGAGGCCCTCGACCGGTTCGTGGTCGACACCCTGGGTGCGGACACACGCAAGCACTACCAGATCATCGTCGACGACCCGCCCGCCGTGGCCCAGGCCATGAGGTCGGCGATGAAGCGGGTGAAGCGTTTTCGTACCGACGGCAACGATGCCTTCTATTTCAACTGGCGGCTCAAGATCGAACACGACCTGCAGCAGCCTTTTCAGCCGACCCACACCGCCATGGCCGGGCTTTCGCTCGACCGGAATCAAGAGCCCCACCGGCTTGCTGCCAATCTGCGGCGAGCTTTCTCCGGCATCGTCGCCGGTAACGTCAAGGAGGAAGGGATCAAGGCGGTGGAGTCGCTAGGGCCGTTCATCATACGCGGCGATGCGGCCATCGTCGGCGCCATGGATCGGCTGCTGCAGGCCTTCGTTGCGCAGAACCGGATGAAGCTGCAGGGGGACTATTCGCCCTGTTATCAGCTCACCAGCGCCTGAGCCGAGCCCGGTCGCAGGGGAGTGCCCGCATCTACTGTTTCATGGCGTTTGACAACCGACAGCGGGCGAGCGCGTTGCCGGGTGTCAGGTGAGAGAACGGGTACGGCTCAACAGCGACTTCAAGAGCTCCTTGAGCGCATTCAGATTGACCGGTTTCTCGAGACAGCTGTCGATATTCAGCTGCTTGAGAATCTGCTCGTTGATCGCGTCGCTGTATCCGCTACAGAGTACGACCGGCAGTTCGTAGCCCCGCTCGCGCAGCTCTTGAACCAGTTCCAGCCCGGTCATTTGCGGCATGGTCTGATCGGTCAGGATCAGGTCGATCGGATTATCCCCCTGCTGCACCTGATTGAGTGCCTGTCTGCCGTTTTCCGCCACCACGACCTCGTATCCCTCAGTGGCCAGCGCTTCAGAGAAGAGCTGGCGAATCGACAGCTCGTCATCGACCACCAGTATTCTCATTCCCCGGGTCGAGGCCGAATCCTCTAGCGGGGGTGATGAAGGGATTCTCAGGCTTTCGCTATCGTGCGTGGGCGTATAGAGCGGCAGCAGAATGCGGAAGCGGCTGCCCCGGTCAGGCATCGAATCGATGAGGATGTGCCCGCCATAACCGGAGACGATGCCATGCACCACCGAGAGCCCCAACCCGGTCCCCTTTTCACGCCCCTTGGTGGTAAAGAAAGGTTCGAATATTCGCTCCATATCGAGATCCGAGATGCCACCGCCAGTGTCCTCCACCGACAACGAGACCCATTCGCCCTCCACCGCTTCGGGACAAATCACACAGCGCTCGCCCCGAGCCCGGTATGACTCCAATTTGAGTTCGATACGGCCTTTGCCGTCCATGGCATCGCGGGCGTTGATACACAGGTTGAGCAAAACCTGTTCGATCTGCAGCGGATCGCAGACGACCAGAAACGAGCTGTCTGACAGATCGGTCTCTATGCAGATACGGGTAGGCAGCAGGGAGCGAATCATCCTGATCGAATTGGTGACCACCTGACCGATATCACGCGCGCTGGAGGATTGTGATTCCGGTCCATGACTGAAGACCAGCAGTTGCTTGATCAGCTGCTTGGCGCGTTCCGAATTCTCCTGCGACTTTTCGAGATAGCCACGGATGGTATCCTCCTCGGCGGTTCCGAGTCGCGAAGCCGCCAGCTCGACAAAGCCGGTGATGGCGCCAAGAATATTGTTGAAATCGTGCGCGATGCCTCCAGCGAGCCTTCCCAAGGCCTCGAGCCGATAGGTCCGCATCAGTTCCCGTTGCAGTCTGTTGCGTTCAGCTTGCGCCGTCTCCAGCGCAGTGATGTCTTCGACGATGGCGTAGATGAATGCGTTGTTGTGCTCGTCGTCATGCAGCACGCCGATGGCGACATCGGTCGTCAGTCGCCTCGCGTCCGCCAGCTTGAAGCGGGTCTGGAAACGATAGCGCTCCAGGCGTCCGGCCAGCAACTCATTCACCCGGTCACCGACCTCGTCGTGCTCACCGCTCACCAGCAAATCGCTTAGTGGCCTGCCGATCGCCTGCTCCCGTTCCATGGCGAACAGGTTTGTAAACGATTTATTGACCTCCTGCGTAACACCCTGGCGATCGGCAATTACCAGACCGACCGAAAGATCCTCGAAGAAGCCGCGAAACTTCTCCTCGCTCCGCTTCAGCGCTTCAGCGGCACGGTGCTCCTTGGTCGCGTCCCTGAATACCGCCACCACCTCCCCGGATGGCAGCTTGAAGACGTGATACTCGACCCACACCTCGATACGCTCGTCATGATAAGCGCTGACGGGACGACGCACCGGTCGTCCATCTTTCGCGACCTGCCGGATCGTGGCCAACAGGCCGAGTTGCTCGACACCTGGAAAGATCACATCGATACGCTGACCGATCACCTGCTGCTTGGAGTATCCCGACATGCGTTCGGCAGCATGATTGAAGTTGCTGATGATGAAATTGTCGCTTTCGCCGATACGCTGATAAACAGCGACGCCGTCGCTCATATGGTCGACCAGATCCCGATAGCGGGCTTCGCTCTCTCGCAGCGCGCCCTCGGCCTGCTTCTGCTGCGTGATATCGCGTCCCACGCCAATGATCTCGATCACCTGCTGGCGTTCATTCAGAATCGCGGTGTCCGACCAGCCGAACCAGCGCCAGCCCCGGGCCGTCATCGCACGCTGCTCCAGATAGACGGAAAAGGGCGGATAGAAGAGCCCCTTCATCGCCTCCCGGGTGGCCGCCTGATCCTCTTCGTGCACCAAGGGCATGAAGGCTTTGCCCAACAGTTGGTGTTCCGATTTGCCGAACGTGCGGCAGTAGCTCGGACTGACGAAGAGAAAATGGCCATCCGTATCGATCTTGACCACCAGGTCTTCGGCATGCTCGACCAGCAGCCGATACTTTGCCTCTCGCTCCGAGAGTTCCGCTTCGTACTGTTTGCGTTCGGTCACATCCTCGGCAATGCCGACCACGCTGGCCAGTTCGCCCCCGTCGTTGTAGGCAGGGAAACCCTTGACCGAGATCCAACGGATGGTACCGTCACGACGTTCGATGCGGTAGAGCGGAAACACAATCGTCGTGACGTCGCCCCGCTTCACCTCGGCGATATAGTCGAGCACCTGCTGACGATCCTCCTGCACCACCGACGCCAACCAGGAATTGGGATTTCGATACAGACTCTCGACCGAGCGCTGCCAGACATGTTCATACGCCGGGTTGACATAGAGAAACTGTTCCCAGTCGGGTGTCACCACCCAGAAGACTTCCTGAATGGCCTCCGCGATCTTACGAAACCTGACCTCGCTGGCGCGCAGTTCCGATTCGGCCGTAAACCGGGTTTCGACCATATCCCGGATCTGCGACTGCAAGGCACGTAACTCTGAAACCCCGCTCACCACCGGGAGTGGATGCGGCTCGCCGGAACTCAGGGTTTTGGTCTCGTCCAGCAGCTCTCTCAGCGGTCTGACAACGCTCTGTCTGAGTCCCCAAAGCATGACTCCGAAGAGGAGCATCAAGGCCAGGCCGGAGAGTACCAGCCCATTCCAGAGCCCGCTGCCGGCAGTGTCGAGCGCGGACGCAAGGGGCAGCCTGAGGCCGAGGATGAGTGACGGCTTACCGGTCTCTGTCCACAATGACCGGTAGGCATGGACAGATACACTCCCCGAAGCATCGGTCAACTGCTGTATCGACCCTTCCCCGCCCAGCACTGCCTGCCGAGTCTCGTAACCATAGGCATCGGAGAACATCCCGAGAACCCGCTTATTGAGGGGATAGTGTGCGACGATGATGTGGTTGGCATCGACCACGAAGGCCTCGGCACCGGCCGGCAACGGCACCGCGCCGAGCTTGCGACTCCAAGCATCGAGGGAGACGGTGGCAATCAAAACAGCGTTCACCCGCCCATAGAGCGCATCGATCACGGGGTAGGCAAATCCTATGCTGCTCTGCTTGCTGACCCGGTCGACCTGGGCATTACCGATGACGAATCGTTTGTTCGTCAGCGCCATCTGCATGTAGTGACGATCCGCCACATTCACCCGGCCCGACAGCGGCAACGCGCTGCACACCAGCTCTCCGTCCGCTCGCGCCAGCGCGATATTCAAATACTCGGAGTTGACAGCCGTGAACGCTTGCAGAGCCTGGGCACACGACTGGGTGTCGGCATGGCTCACTGCGGGCGATGCGGCAAGCGCTTCAAGGTAGCCCCGGGTGCGCGCAACGAAGTCCTCCTGGAGCAGCGCCAAGGTCTCGACCACGGCAGCGGCCTGCTGACGCTTGTCGAGATCAAGCTGATCATGCGACTGCCAGAGCAGCCCCGCCAGAATCACAATCACCGGTGCTGCAGCCAACAGCAAAAGCGCAAACAGGCGTGACTGGAGTGTCAAAGGACGGCCTTTCATGATCAGATCATAGTTCCGGTGGCCACAACAGAGTCTGCAGTCTGATGAGTGAGTATATGCCCATCAGCCGTGTATGGCTCCATCGACACTGGAAATGAGCAGCTACTTCAAGTGTAGACACAATCCCGATAGCAACCAGGGTCCCCGCCGAGTCGTAGCGGCCATGCGCACGCTCCCGCTTGAAAGCCAGGCGGCCCTACTCTGGACTACACCGCTCGTGATGTCGGACAGCACGCCTGCAAGCATTCAGGTCGCCGGACGCTCAAGCACCACCACACCGTCCTCATCGGCATAGAGCCACTCACCGGGCCGGAACCTCACTCCGGCGAAATCGATCTCCCCGCCGACCTCGCCGACACCCTTTTTCACACTCTTGCGCGGATGGGTGGCCAAGGCCAGAACCCCCAGGGGCATGCCGCCGATCTCGACCGCATCGCGAATGCAGCCATACATCACCACTCCCGCCCAGCCATTGTCGACAGCCAGTTGCGCCAACTGGTCCCCGAGCATGGCGCAGCGCAGTGAACCACCCCCATCCACCACCAGCACCCGCCCCTCCCCGGGCTGATCGAGCTGTTCGCGCACCAGGGAGTTGTCCTCGAAACATTTCAAGGTGGCGATGGATCCGTGAAAATCGTGGCGGCCGCCATAGTGGCGGAAAACCGGACTGCAGACCTGCAACGCCTCGCCATGGATATCGTAGAGATCTGCGGTTTTCAATCGATTGTCTGTCAAGCTCATGGCTGACACCTCCGTCTTGATAGCGGGTAACGGCTGATGCTCCTGATCGTCTCCATCCGTTCGGAGAAAAAAAAGCCGTGCCAGAAGGCACGGCCGAAGGGCAGAAATCGATCGTTACGAGACAACCGGCCTCACATGCTGGCCGCTTCGTCGAACTGGGCCTCTTCCGTAGAGCCGGTCAATGCGGTCACCGAGGAGGCGCCGCCCTGGATCACGGTGGTGACGTCGTCGAAGTAGCCTGCGCCCACCTCCTGCTGGTGGGAGACGAAGGTGTAGCCCTTGTCGCGGGCGGCGAATTCGGGCTGCTGCACCTTTTCAACGTAGTGCTTCATCCCCTCGCCGCGGGCGTAGTCGTAGGCCAGGTCGAACATGTTGAACCACATGTTGTGGATACCGGCCAGGGTGATGAACTGGTACTTGTAGCCCATGTCGGAGAGCTCGTCCTGGAACTTGGCGATGGTGGCGTCGTCCAGGTTCTTCTTCCAATTGAACGAGGGCGAGCAGTTGTAGGCCAGCAGCTTGTTCGGATTCTCCGCCAGTACCGCCTGGGCGAACTCGCGGGCGAAGCCGAGATCCGGCGTGCCGGTCTCACACCAGACCAGGTCGGCATAGGGAGCGTAGGCCACGCCGCGGGAGATCGCCTGCTCCAGGCCGTTCTTCACCCGGTAGAAGCCTTCGTCGGTACGTTCGCCGGTGAGGAAGGGCTGGTCGTTGGGATCGACGTCGGAGGTCAACAGGTTGGCCGCCTCGGAGTCGGTGCGCGCCAGCACCAGGGTGGGCACGCCCATGACATCGGCCGCCAGACGCGCGGCGATCAGCTTCTGCACCGCCTCCTGGGTCGGCACCAGCACCTTGCCGCCCATGTGGCCGCACTTCTTCACCGCCGCCAGCTGGTCCTCGTAGTGCACGCCGGCGGCGCCGGCGGCAATCATGTTCTTCATCAGCTCGAAGGCGTTGAGCACGCCGCCGAAGCCGGCTTCGGCATCCGCCACGATGGGCAGAAAGTAGTCCACATAGCCCTCGTCGCCGGGACCGATGTCACGCGACCACTGAATCTCGTCGGCGCGCTTGAAGGCATTGTTGATGCGACGCACCATGGTCGGCACCGAGTCGTAGGCGTAGAGCGACTGATCGGGGTACATGGTCTCGGAGGTGTTGCCGTCGGCCGCCACCTGCCAGCCGGAGAGATAGATCGCCTCGATCCCCGCCTTGGCCTGCTGCATCGCCTGGCCGCCGGTGATGGCGCCCATGCAGTTCACATAACCCTTCTTGGCCTCGCCACGGACCAGTTTCCACAACTTTTCCGCGCCATTCTTGGCATAGGTGTACTCGGGCTGAACCGAGCCGCGCAGCCGCACCACGTCTTCGGCGCTGTAACCGCGCTTGACGTCCAGCCAGCGGGGATTTTCTGCCCAGTCCTTGTTCAAGGCCTCAATCTGCTCTTTTCGTGTCATGACTTATCTCCAGGGTGATCGTTCTTTACGTCGTATCTATCTGATCCCCGCCAAAGCAGTGGCGGTGGTGGTTGGCACCGGAGAATGGCTGCGGTTGCAAAGGGTGCGGCCCGGAAGCCCGTCACCGGGGAGAGTCTCCCCTGCATGCCAAAAACATCCATCCTCTCGATCCCATGCACATCACAGGTGCGGTAGCCCGCCGAGCGTCAGCCGCACGCATCCCAATGTGACAGGGCCGGTTTTTTGTGCACTGCGTTAAAGCATAGTGAAAAGGTCAAGAAATTTTTCAAAAAAATATCAATAGTTAGATTTGATAAAAAAAATAGTGCACTGCAATAAAAATGAGCTAAACCTTAGTAAAGGAGTCAACTAATCCAATCCACCACTAAGCGACCGCACCAAAATGACGCAAGACCTTCCGCAACAGATCGCCCAGGCCATCCTTACCGGCTTTGATCGCCATTTCTCTTTCTTCCAGGAGATCAGCAGCGCCGCCCGTCAGCGCTTCGAACGTGCAGACTGGGAGTCCGTGCGCGAGGCTTCGGCCAAGCGGATCAGCTTCTATGACATCCGGGTGCAGGAGGCGATCACCAAGGTCAGCCGCCATTTCGGCATCAAAGCACTGGACGAGGGGCTGTGGCAGGAGGTCAAGCAGTGCTACACCACCCTGTTGCGCAACCACAGCCGCCCGGAGTTGGCCGAGACCTTCTACAATTCGGTCTTCTGCCGCATGTTCGAGCGCAAGTACTACGACAACGACAAGATCTTCCTCGAGTCGCAGGTCAACCGCGAAGAGCTGGCGGCGCGCTACCGGGTCTACATGTCCTTCCAGGTGGCCGACGGAGGGCTGAAGAACAGCTTCTGGGAGATTCTCTCCTCTTTCTATTTCAACCTGCCCTACGAAGATATCGAGCGGGACAGCCAGTGGCTGGAGCA
Source organism: Sedimenticolaceae bacterium (assembly GCA_050305975.1). Taxonomy (GTDB): domain Bacteria; phylum Pseudomonadota; class Gammaproteobacteria; order Chromatiales; family Chromatiaceae; genus Thiodiazotropha. The sequence goes on from JBNLGI010000101.1 coordinate 22,870, forward strand.
GGCATTCCTGGAGCAGACCGGCTTCGAAACCATTCCGCCCGACCTGCGTTTCGACATGCTGGAATCGCCTTTCTACCGCAACAAGGCCGGATATCTGGTGGGCCGCATGGTCTACGGCGACATCATGCGCCCCATCATCATCCCGCTGATGAACAGCGAGGCGGGGGGGATCTATGCCGACACCCTGCTGACCCAGCACCGCCGGGTCGAGGCCGTCTTCAGCTTCGCCCGCGCCTACTTCATGGTGAAGACGCCGGTACCTACCGCCACGGTCGAATTCCTGCGCAGCATCATGCCGGACAAGACCCTGGCCGACCTCTACATGAGTATCGGCCTGCACAAACAGGCGAAAAACGAGTTCTACCGCGACCTGCTCGGCCATCTGCAACGCAGCCGGGATCGCTTCATCATCGCCCCGGGCACGCCCGGTCTGGTGATGCAGGTGTTTACCCTCCCCTCCTTCCCCTATGTCTTCAAGGTGATCCGGGACAAGTTTCCGCCCCAGAAGGAGGTGACCCATCAGCTGGTCAAGCAACGCTACCTGCAGGTCAAAAAGCACGACCGGGTGGGGCGCATGGCCGACACCCTCGATTTCATCGATGTGGCGCTGCCCCTGGAGCGCATCGATCCGCAACTGCTGGATGAGCTGCAGGCTTCAGTTCCCTCGCAGCTCGAGTACGAAGGCAACCTGGTGGTGATCAAGCATCTCTACATCGAACGCCGCATGACGCCGCTGAATCTCTATCTGGAGGAGACCGACGAGGAGGAGACGCGGGAGATCCTCTACGATTGGGGCAAGGCGGTGAAGCAGTTGATGGGGGTCAACATCTTCCCCGGCGACCTGCTGTTCAAGAACTTCGGCGTCAACTGCCAGGGCAAGGTGGTGTTCTACGATTACGACGAGATCTGCTATCTGACCGAGTGCAATTTCCGCAAGATCCCCGAACCGCGCACGCCGGAGGATCTCTACCGCGACGAACCCTGGTACAGCGTCAATCCCAATGACATCTTCCCGGAGGAGTTCATTACCTTCATCAGCACCGATCCCAAAGTGCGGAAGATCCTCTTGGAGATCCACCCGGAGCTGTTCGACGCCGACTACTGGCGCCGCAACCAGGAGGACGTGCGCGCCGGTCGTCAGGCCGATGTCTTCCCCTACAACGTGCAGATGCGGTTTCCACGGTCTGAACTCGTGACGGAGAAGGTACAATTGGCCTCCTTCGCTTAGTCCCGCATGCCCTGCGCCGGCTCCTCGCGAGCGACCCTTCGGGTCGGTCCCAGCGTATCGCTATGGTTGCTCTCGAGCTGCCATTTGCCGGGCTGTCGGCCACAGCTTCTAACCTGCCCGACGCTACTGCGGAGCTCGACTCAGCGTCTGCGGAAATGCCAGTCCGGGCCTGATACGAGGGTTATCCCTAAAGCCCTAAATCACTGATTTCAGAACAGTTACATTTCTTCTCACAGGCCGCTTCAATCTGGTCTATCCTGGTGATAAAGGAACTTAAAATACAACGCTGCAGGACCATCCACCATGCAGCAGTGAGCGAATAACATACCAGATTCAGGAAAGCGCAAATGGTAGGGGAAAAACGTTTCGGCATGGGACCTGTGCCCAAAGCACCTGAGTATTACCTGAACGAAAAACAAGTCACCGGCATGTCCATTCTCAGGAAGTTCGGCTGGAAGCTGGTCTGCATCCGCCGACCCTCAATCGATGAAGTCACCACCATCTTCCGCAACAGCCAGGAAGATTCGGTTGGTGTTCTGGGCCAGGACGGGATCCTGAGAATCAACGACGATCTGAAAATCAGAAAAGCCAGCTTCTAACGGAATCACACTGATTTCTGGCGTCGAGTTTTAAAGACGGACATGATCCGGCGGGATTCCTATGGTCGAGCCCTGAGCGAAACCGGTTGAGAAACTGTTTCGGCCAACGGCATCTTGCCGTGTTACTCCAAAAGCGCCGAGCCACTCCGCGAGCGAACGGGAAGAGTGAGGACGACTGCTCAGCTCGAACCCGTCTCCACGACCGCCGGCGCCTCAGGTTCCGCTAAGCCCAGTCCCATCTGGTCTTCCTGTTTTTCCCAATCGAAACGGGGCAGATTGTTGAAGATCTGTATCAGTCCGTTGGTCCAGGAATTCTGCAGCTCTTTGAGGTACTCGCCCCCCTCCTCGAACTTGCAGCGGCTGGTAACCTTATACTGATCGACGTGATAGATGGCCATCTCGTAGGGTGGGCCCACGGTGATGTTCGACATGGTGGTGGAACTGAGCGAGACCAGCGCGAGGCGCGCGGCATCGTTCAGGGGCAGATCGTACTTCAGCACCCGGTCGAGTACCGGCTTGCCGTACTTGGTCTCGCCGATCTGCAGATAGGGGGTGCTGCGGGAGGCCTCGATATGGTTGCCCTGGGGATAGATCAGCATCAGACCGTGGGGCTGACCCTGAATCTGCCCACCCAGAATCAGTGACACTTCACCGCTGACGCCGGCCTGCTGCAGCGCCACCCCGTGCTGCTGCTGCACCATCTGGCTGACCCGTCCCACATAGTCGGCCGCTTCGAAGAGATAACGCGCGCTCAGCAGATTCTCACCCCCATTGGGATAGTCGATGTCGCGCTGGATGATGTTCACGATCTCCTGGGTGGTTGCCAGATTACCAGCAGATAGGATGACAAAGACCCGGTCCGGAGCAGGTTCGAAAACGTGCATCTTCGAATAGCTGGTGACGTAATCCACACCCGCATTGGTGCGGGAGTCCGAAGCGAACATCAGCCCGTCCTTGACGCAGATACCGAGGCAGTAAGTCATGATACCGATCTTCTGGTGGTCTATAGAACGCTCATAGTAATACAAAACGCCCTACTGAAAAGAGCCTTCCCCGAAGTGGATTCCCGACTGGCAATTCATCCAATCTGGCCCACAATTGACAAAGCTGAATCAGACAGTTGCATGGCATAAAACCTGCTGACAACTCGAAACAGGATAATAAAGCCGACGAATCGAATTCCATCGGCACCAATCTGGAGCATCACGCGCACCATGTCAGTTCGTATCGCGATTCACCATCGGACCGAATACCACTATGACCGCCCCGTCAGCCTGTCGCCTCACCTGATACGACTGCGTCCGGCACCCCATACGCGCACCCCGCTGCACCACTACTCCCTGAAGGTGGAACCGGAGGAGCACTTCCTCAACTGGCAGCAGGACCCTTTCGGCAACCACATCGCCCGCTATGTCTTCCCCAAGCCGGCTCGACGACTGGTGGTGGAGGTCAACCTGGTGGCCGACCTGGTGACCATCAATCCCTTCGACTTCTTCGTCGAGGATTATGCCCAGCATTTCCCCTTCGACTACGAAAAACAGTTACGCAAGGAGCTGGCGCCCTATTTCGAAATCAAGGAATCGGGCCCCCGCCTGCTCGAGTGGCTGCAGTCGCTGCGAGAAGACCCGGTCGGCTTCGCCTTCGCGAAGACTGCCGAGCCCGGTTCCGCGGATCTGCCGGACGCAGCGGGACGCCCCCATATCGTCCATTACCTGGTGGAGCTCAACCAACGCCTGCAGCAACAGATCGGCTACACCATCCGCATGGAGCCGGGCGTACAGAGCTGCGAGGAGACCCTCGCAAAGAAGTCCGGATCTTGCCGCGATACCGGTTGGCTGCTGGTGCAGATCCTGCGCCATCAAGGGTTGGCTGCCCGCTTCGTCTCCGGCTATCTGGTCCAGCTTACCGCCGATCAGAAGGCCCTCGACGGCCCCTCCGGTCCCGAGGCCGACTTCACCGACCTGCACGCCTGGGCCGAGGTCTTCATCCCCGGCGCCGGCTGGGTCGGGCTCGATCCCACCTCGGGACTGTTCGCCGGCGAGGGCCATATCCCGCTGGCCTGCACCCCGGACCCGGTGAGCGCGGCCCCAATCGTCGGCGCCACCGGGAAATGCGAGGTCAGCTTCCACTACGAAAACAAGGTGACCCGGGTGCACGAGGACCCGCGGGTGACCAAGCCCTACAGCGAGGATCAGTGGCAGGCGATCCTGGCCCTGGGAGACTTCGTCGACAACCACCTGATGACGGGCGATGTCCGTCTCACCATGGGCGGCGAACCCACCTTCGTCTCCATCGACGACATGGACAGCCCGCAATGGAACACCGCCGCTCTGGGCCAGCACAAGCTGGAACGGGCCGGTGTCCTCCTGCGGCGGCTGAAGGAGGCCTTCGGCAGTGACGCCGTGCTCCACTACGGACAGGGCAAATGGTATCCGGGAGAGCAGCTGCCGCGTTGGGCGCTGACCTGCGCCTGGCGCAAGGACGGAGAGCCGGTCTGGCGGCACCCGGAACTGCTCGACCACCCCGACTCGTCGAAGCTGTACAACAGCGATCACGCGCGGCGGCTGATCGAACGCATCGCCGCCCATCTCGGGATCGATACGCGGCATGCCCTGCCCGGATTCGAGGACAATCTCTACTACCTCTGGAAAGAGGGCACCCTGCCGGACAACCTGGACGTCTACGACAACCGGTTCAAGGATCCTCTGGAGCGGGCGCGTCTGCGCAAGGTCTTCGATCAGGGACTCGACAGAATCATCGGTTTCAGCCTGCCCATCGCCTGGGACTACGGCAGTGAAAACTGGATCTCCAGCCGCTGGAACTTCCGCCGCGGCAGTATGTTCCTGATCCCTGGCGACTCCCCGATGGGCTATCGCCTGCCTCTCGACTCCCTGATCTGGGAGCGGGAGACGGAGCGCCAGACCGTGCTGCCCAAGGACCCCTTCGACATTCGCCACCAGCGGCCCGAGATCCGCGACCGCTTGCGCATGGTGCGCAGCGGCCAGCCCTCGCCCCTGCCGGCGCCGCCGCTGGCGGCGGATGATCGGCAACAGTTCAGGGATACCCAGGGCCGCATCCTGAAGGACATCCTGGTGCGCACCGCCCTCTGCGTGGAGCCTCGCGGGGGCCATCTTCACATCTTCCTGCCGCCGCTGACCGAACTGGAGCACTATCTCGATCTGGTCAACGCCATCGAGGCCGCCGCGGTCGATACCGGCCTGCCGGTGGTGATGGAGGGTTACGAGCCGCCCCATGACGCCCGCCTGCAGCGTATGCTGGTGACCCCCGATCCGGGCGTCATCGAAGTCAACATCCACCCCAGCGCCAACTGGCGTGAACTGGTGGCGCGCACCGAAACCCTCTACGAGGAGGCCCGCCAGTCGCGCCTGGGTACCGAGAAGTTCATGCTCGACGGCCGCCATACCGGCACCGGCGGCGGCAACCACGTCACCATCGGCGCGGCCACGCCGGCCGACAGTCCGATTCTGCGCCGTCCCCATCTGCTGCGCAGCCTGCTCACCTACTGGCAGAACCACCCGGCGCTCTCCTACCTCTTTTCGGGACTCTTCATCGGCCCCACCTCGCAGGCGCCGCGGGTCGACGAGGCGCGGGACGATTCGCTCTACGAACTCGGCATCGCCTTCAATGAGCTGCCGCCGGGCGAGACCCTCGCCCCCTGGATCGTCGACCGGGTGCTGCGCCATCTGCTGGTGGATCTCACCGGCAATACCCATCGCTCGGAGTTCTGCATCGATAAGCTCTACTCGCCCGACAGCCCCACCGGCCGTCTCGGCCTGGTCGAGTTCCGCGGCTTCGAGATGCCGCCCCACGCCCGCATGAGCAGCCTGCAGATGCTGTTGCTGAGAGGACTGATCGCACGCTTCTGGGACCGGCCTTACGAGCGTGAGCCGGTACGCTGGGGTACCGAACTGCACGACCGCTTCATGCTGCCCCATTACGTGGAACGTGATCTGGGCGACGTGGTCAGTGATCTGCGCCGAAGCGGCTATGCCTTCGAGATGGGCTGGTTCGCACCCTTCATCGAATTCCGCTTTCCGCGTTACGGCACGCTCAACGTTGACGACCTGGAGCTGGAACTGCGCTTCGCGATCGAACCCTGGAACGTGCTGGGCGAGGAGGTGACGGCCCAGGGCACCGCCCGTTTCGTCGACTCCTCGGTGGAACGGCTGCAGGTGAAGGCCTGCGGCCTCACCCCGGGCCGCCACGTTATCGCCTGTAACGGCCGGCGGGTGCCCCTGCGCAATACCGGCACCCGCGGCGAGTTCGTCGCCGGCGTGCGCTACAAGGCCTGGCAACCGCCATCCGGTCTGCATCCCACCATCGGCGTGCACACGCCGCTGGTGTTCGACGTGGTCGACACCTGGAATGAGCGTTCCCTCGGCGGCTGCACCTACCACGTGGCCCATCCCGGAGGGCGCAGCTACGACACCTTTCCGGTCAACGCCAACGAGGCCGAGGCCCGGCGACTGGCCCGCTTCGTCGAACATGGCCACAGCGGCGGTCGCCTGGTGCTGGCCGACGAACCGCTCAATCCCGATTTCCCCTGGACCCTGGACCTGAGAAGCGCGCCGCGCGAAGGAGGCATGGCATGACCATCAACTGGGAGTCGTTCGAAAACCACGACTTCTATGACGAGCTGATCACCCCCAACGGCAACGCCCGCGGCTACGCCCGCAAGCTGATCGCCTATCTGCGCAAGCTCGACGAAGGGGAACTGGAGGCGCGCCAGGTCGGCGCCGAACTGGCGATCAAACAGATGGGCATCACCTTCCGGGTCTACACCGAGGAAGAGGGCTCCATCGACCGCGCCTGGCCCTTCGACATCATCCCGCGACTGATCCCCAAGAAGGAGTGGGACCCGATCGAGGCAGGACTGAAACAGCGGGTGCAGGCGCTCAACCTCTTCATCGACGATCTCTACCACAAGCAGCAGATCATCAAGGACAAGGTCTTCCCCGCCGAGGTGCTGGCCGAGTCGGTCAATTTTCGTGAACAGTGCGTCGGCATCGACCCGCCGCTCGGCATCTGGGCCCACATCTGCGGCAGCGATCTGGTGCGCGACCGCGACGGCACCATGTACGTGCTGGAGGACAACCTGCGGGTGCCCTCCGGCGTCTCTTACATGCTGGAGAACCGGCTGGTGACCAAGCGGGTCTTCCCCGAGCTGTTCGAGACCTACAGCCCGCTGCCGGTGGACGACTACCCGTCGGAGCTGTTCGACACCCTGGCCGCCCTTTCGCCAAGACCCGGCGACAACCCGGAGATCGTGGTACTGACCCCCGGCATCTACAACTCGGCCTACTTCGAGCACGCCTACCTGGCGCAGCAGATGGGCTGCGAACTGGTGGAGGGACGCGACCTGGTGGTGGAGAAGGACGACTGCGTCTACATGCGCAACATCGAGGGACTCTCCCGGGTCGACGTGATCTACCGCCGCATCGACGACCTCTTCATCGATCCCGAAGCCTTCGACCCCGAATCCATGCTCGGCGTGCCGGGACTGATGCGGGCCTGGAAGGCGGGCAAGGTGGCCTTGGCCAATGCGCCGGGTGCGGGCGTGGCCGACGACAAGGTGGTCTACTCCTACGTCCCCGACATCATCCGCTACTACCTGGATCAGGAACCGATCGTACCCAACGTCCCCACCTGGCGCTGCATGGACAAGGCGTCGCTGGCCCATGTGGTGGCGAACATCAAGGACCTGGTGGTGAAACCGGCCAACGAATCGGGCGGCTACGGCATGCTGGTGGGCCCCGCCTCGACCAAGGCGGAGCGGGACGAGTTCGTCAAACTGATCAAAGCCAATCCGCGCAACTACATCGCCCAGCCGACCCTCGGCATCTCAACGGTGCCGACGATCGACAAGGGCATGCTGGAGCCGCGCCACGTGGACCTGCGCCCCTTCATCCTCAGCGGCAAGAACCTGGAGGTCACCACCGGCGGCCTGACCCGGGTGGCGCTGCGCAAGGGTTCGCTGGTGGTCAACTCCTCCCAGGGCGGCGGCAGCAAGGACACCTGGATCGTGGACAGTTGAACGGATGAGCGCTTTCAACCGCCCGTCCATGCGTAGGGTGCGGCTTGCCGCACCGAAAGCTGGATATTTCGAGACATACGGTGGGGCAGGGTCCCACCCTACACCCAGAATCGAGCGGTAGGGTGGGGCCCTGCCCCACCAGCCTTCGACAGAAAACATTGCGGTGCGGCAAGCCGCACCCTACGAGATTAAGGAATCGAGGAGAGAGATATGCTTTCCCGCGTCGCAGAAACCATCTACTGGATCGGACGCTATCAGGAGCGGGTGGAAAACACCGCCCGCCTGGTCACCGTCAATACCAACCTGATGCTGGACCTGCCGCCCCAGGTGGCGCCGGGCTGGGATGCCCTGATCAGCCTGTTGGGTTGCAATGACGCCTATGACGAACGCCATCCGGAGTTCACCGAACGCCGGGTGGCCAACTTCCTGATCTCCGACGAGACCAATCCCAGCTCCATCATCAGCACCCTCTCGGTACTGCGCGAGAATGTCCGCACCATCCGCGAGATCCTGCCGCGCGAGGCCTGGGAGGCGATCAACGGCTTCTATCAGAAGGCGGTGGACACCAAACAGGGCAGTTTCTCGCGCCAGGGGCGGCATCGCTACCTGCAGGAGATCATCGCCGGCTCTCAACTGCTGACCGGCCTGCTGGCCGGCAGTATGAGCCACGACACGGCCTACCATTTTCTCAACCTGGGGCGCAAACTGGAGCGCGCCGACATGACCACGCGCATCATCGATGTGCGCTCGGAGAATCCGATCCCGGACGACGCACCGGAGTTGAGCCCATTCGAGGACATCCTCTGGATGAGCATGCTGAAATCCCTCAGTGCCTATCAGATGTACCGCCAGCACATGCAGGTACGTATCCGTCGGCGCGAGGTGTTGAAATTCCTGTTTCAGACACAGACTTTTCCGCGTTCGTTGAGTTTCTGTCTCGAAAACATGGCCTTCAATCTCTCCAGCCTGCCGAAGAACCGAGGCCCGATGAAGATCCTGCGACAGATCGAGAAGAAGATCGCGGAGATGCCCCTGGACAAGATGGACAATCAGATCCTGCACGACTTCATCGACGAGATGCAGGTCATGCTCGGGGAACTGCACGAAAGTATGGCGAAAACCTACTTTCCTCCCGTTTTGGGTGAAGCGGCCTGATTGACATCGGCTTCGATCGGTGGCGTCATGTTGCGGTAACAGACACGTGTTCTGATAGTTGAAGCCGGCATAAGAAGACTGGCAGCGATGTAACGAAATAAGAAGGGTGGATGGAATATGAATACCAATCCCCGCGAAGCGACCTCCAGTGACCTCGCCGCCGGCCTGTTCCTGTTCGTCCTGCTGTTCATGCTCTGGCTTCTGCTCACCGGCAGTCTCGATCCGGCCGAACTGATCGCCGGCCTGCTGGTGGCGCTGGTGATCACCCTGATCAGCCGACCTCACCTGGAGATCTTCGCCGGCCTGCGTTTCACACCCGCCGCCATCCCGGCCTTCCTCGCTTACCTCGGTGTCTTTCTGCTCGCACTGGTGCGCGCCAACCTGGACATGGCGCGCCGGGTCCTCTCACCCTCCCTGCCGTTGCGGCCCGCGCTGGTGGAGGTCCGTACCGAACTGAAGTCCCAACTGGGACGCCTCATCCTGGCCAACAGCATTACCCTCACTCCGGGCACACTCACGGTCGATGTCAAAGACCAGGTCCTGCTGATCCATTGGATCGACGCTCCGCCCGATCTCGACATCGAGGGCGCCACGGAATCCATCACCCGCCAATTCGAACGCACTCTGAAGGGCTTCGTTAAATGACATTGACGCTTCTGGAAACCATCGCCCTGGCGATGCTGGGACTGGCCGTGCTGTTGAGCCTGCTACGGCTGCTGCTCGGTCCCGCCGCGCCTGACCGGGTGGTGGCCGCCGACACCCTGGCGGTCATCACCACCTCGGGACTGGCGGTGATCGCCGCTGTGTTGGGCAGCCCACTCTATCTGGACGTGGCGTTGATCTACGGCACCCTGGCCTTCGTCGGTATCGTCGCCATCGCCCGCGCCATCGAGGGGAACGGATCATGAGACTGCTGGCCGACATTCTGCTGCTGATCGGCGCCGCCTTCACCCTGCTCGGCGCCCTGGGCCTGCTGCGCATGCCCGATGTCTACAACCGCATCCAGGCCGGCACCAAGGCGGTGACCCTGGGAGCCCTGTCGCTGCTGCTCGGCGTGGCCCTGCTGCAACCCGCCTGGTGGACGAAGCTGCTGATCATCGCCCTGATGATCCTGGTCACCAACCCGCTCGGCTCCTCCACCATCGCGCGGGCGCTGCTGATGGCCGGTGTGCAACCCTGGAGAAAGCCGGCGCAGGCGTCGGAGGAGAACCGCCCATGAGCGAGATTCAGGTCCTGATCATGCTGGTGCTCTCTCTGATGATGCTGGTCTCGGCGGCGATGGTGCTGCTGGTGCGCAGCCACCTGGCCGCCATCGCCGCCGCCTCGGTGGTCTCGCTCGGGCTGGCCCTGCTGTTCGCCCTCATGCGGGCGCCGGACGTGGCGATGACCGAGGCGGCCGTCGGCGCCGGTCTCTCGAGCCTGATCCTGGCCCTGGCCCTGCGTCGCCTGGGTCTGTGGCGGCTGGAGAACGCCAAGCCGGGACAGAACCTTATCCAGGCCCGGCGCAAGGAGGGCCCCCATGCGTAATCTCACCGGCCTGCTGTTCGCGGGAGGACTCGGCTTCATGCTGCTGGCCATCGCCAGCGGTCTCGACTTCGGCGCCATGCCGATGCTGGTGGGCGGCGCCATCCAGAGCGTCGCGCCCCAGGAGACCGGGGCCGCCAACATCGTCACCTCGGTGGTGCTCGCCTACCGCGGCATCGACACCCTGGGCGAACTCTCGATTCTCTTCGCCGCCGCCTCCGGCGCCGGACTGATCCTCGGCCGGCGCCACACCACCGCCGGTACCCTGACACCGGGCGGATTCGTACTGCGCCACGGAGGCGCCCTGCTGTTTCCGCTGCTGATGGTGATCGGCTTCTACATCATCTTTCACGGTCATCTGACCCCGGGCGGCGGCTTCCAGGGGGGCGTGATCCTCGCCGCCGCCTTTTTTCTGCCGCTCCTGGCGCGCCCCGGCGCGCAGCTGCACCACGGCATGCTCAGCCTCATCGAGGGCTTCGCCGGCGCCAGTTTCATTCTCATCGGCCTGGTGGCGCTGGTGGAGGGCGAGGCCTTCCTGCAGCCGATGCTGATCCAGGACACCCTCGGCCAGCTGGTCTCCGCCGGCACCCTGCCGCTGCTCTACATCGCGGTGGGCCTCAAGGTGGGGGCCGAACTGGCGAGCCTGCTGTCGCATCTGGCCCAGACGGAGGCGGAAGCATGATCCCCCTGCCCGATCCCGAACTCATTCTCTTCTCGACCGCCCTCGGCCTGGTCGCCATCGGCCTGGCCGGACTGGCGCTCTCGCAACACCTGTTCCGGGTGGTGCTGGCGCTGGTCATCGCCGAGTCGGGCGCCAACCTGATGCTGGTGCTGGCCGGCTACCGCTGGGACGCGGTGGCGCCGATCATCACCTCCCTGGGCGAGCAGCCGGCGATGGTCGATCCGGTGCCGCAGGCCATGGTGCTGACCGCCATCGTCATCGGTGTCGGCGTACAGGCGCTGGCGGTCAGCATCCTGATCCGTGTCCGCCAGCACTACGGCACCCTGGTGCGCAGCGAGGTGGCCGAGCGCATGGCCGCGGAGATCGCCGCCACCGCCGGCACGCCCCGCGACGTGAGCCAGGAGGCACCGCTGGGCGGGCGTCCGCTGCCGCCCCTGCCCCAGCCGCCGGATGTCGCCTCCACCGAAGCGCGAGGAGTCAAATCATGAACAGCCTGATCGTACTGCCGATCGTGCTGCCCCTGCTCGGCGCCTTCCTGTTGCCGATCCTGATGCGGGTTTCGCTGGGACTGGGCGTCTGGGTCGGTCCGGTGATCCTGGCCTACGGCGGCTGGCGACTGGCCGAGCAGTGGTTCAGCGGCACCGCCCTGCCCTACTCGCTGGCCATCGGCGGCTACGCCCCGCCGCTGGGCATCAACCTCTACATCGACGGCACCGCCCTCCTGTTCGCCTTCGCGGTGCAGCTGCTGGGTCTGCTCTGCTGGCCCTTTCGACTCGACGGCGAGAGCGCCAGGCGCCAGTCGCTGATGCTCCTGCTGGTCGCCGCCTCCACCGGCCTGGCCCTCTCCGGCGACCTGTTCAACCTCTACGTCTTCTATGAACTGGTGGCGGTGGCCAGCTTCGGCCTGATCGCCGCCTCGGCCACCGGCGCCGCTTACGCGGCGACGCTGCGCTACCTGGTCCTGAGCGGCATCGGCTCGGTGCTGACCCTGATCGGCATCACCCTGATCTACGGCCAGACCGGCACTCTCAACCTGGCCCATCTGGCACAGTTGGCGCCGGAGCGGCTGGCCAACCCGCTGGGGCTGGCGGCCTTCCTCTCGATCCTCATCGGCGTCGGGGTGAAGGCGGAGCTGTTCCCGGTCAATACCTGGGTGCCGGAGGTCTACGCCACGGCCTCGAGCCGGCTGACCGCCTTTCTCGCCGGCCTGGTCTCCAAGCTGGCGCTGCTGATCATCCTGAGGCTCCTGGTGCTGGCGTTCAACCAGCCCGAAGCGCTGCAGGTGATGCTGGCGCTCGGCATCCTCGGCGTGGTCAGCGGCGAGCTGGCGGCCTGGCGCGCCAAGGACGTGCGCCGCATGCTGGCCTTCTCCTCCATCGGCCAGCTGGGCATGATCTTCATCGCCCTGGCGATCCCCGACAGAGCCGGTCTGCTGGCGGTGCTGGCCCTGGCGCTGCACCACCTGGTGGTCAAATCGGGGCTGTTCATGCTGGCCGAGGGCTGGGGCGGCGCCATCGAGCGGCTGCGCGGCGCGGCGCGGCACTCGCCCCTGGCGGCGGCGCTCTTCGTGCTCTTCGCCCTCTCCCTGATCGGCCTCCCGCCGCTGCCGGGGTTCTGGGCCAAGTTCGTGCTGATCACCCAGCTGGCGGCCCAGACCTCGCCGCTCTACCTGATCGGCCTCACCGTCTTCCTGCTCGCCACCGTGGTGGAAGCGAGCTATCTGTTCCGCCTCGCGGCCCTCCTCTACGAAAAGGCGCCTGCCGGGACGAATGAGCCCGCACCCCCCCGGCCGGACGGCCTCTCGCTGGCCACCGCCTCCCTGTTCGGCGCCGGACTGCTGGCGACGGCCCTCTTCATCGCACCGGTCGGCGACCTGCTGAGCCACGTCTCGGCCCAGACCGGCAACGCCGATCTCTACATCGATACCGTCATGGCCGGCCAAACCGGAGGCAGCCGATGAGCTTGACCCTGCTGGACGAACTCCTGATCACCTCCGCCGCCACCGTGCTGGTGGCGCTGCTCTTCGGGCGCCGGCTGGCGGCGGGCTGGATGGTGACCATCCTCTACGGCCTGCAGCTGCTGGGACTGTTGAAGATGATCAGCCTGGGCTACGGCGGCGAGCCGGTGGCCGCCTCCCCCGCCTTCGAGGTGCTGGGGCAGCAGTTGCATTGGCGCTTCGACGGCCTCAGCTGGTTCTTCGCCCTGATCACCCTCGGTTCCGCCCTGCTCAGCAGCTGGTACAGCTGCGGCGAGTGGGAGCGGGCCTTCCGCCGCCAGGGGGGCAACCTCTGGCTGTTCCACCTGGCCATGGCGCTGAACGTCTTCAGCATGCTGATCCTGCTCGCCAGCGGCGACCTGCTGTCACTGTTCATCGGCTGGGAGCTGGTGAGTTGGGCCGGTTTCCTGCTGATGGCCATGGGCGGCGGCCTGGCCACCCGCGCGGCCATGCGCTACATCACCTACGCCATGGCGGGGGCGATGATGATCTTCGGCGGCATCGCCCTGGTCTACGTCTCCGCCGGCTCCCTGCAGTACGATGCGATCCTCACCGCCTTCGGCCGCATGGACACGCCTCACCTGTGGATGCTGGTGATCCTCTTCGGCGCCGGTTTCGGCATCAAGATGGGCCTGCTGCCGTTTCATCTCTGGCAGGCCCCCGCCTACGCGGAGACCCCCGGGCCGGGCAGCGCTTTCCTCGGCGCCATCTCCTCGCGCATGGGGCTGTTCGCCATCGCCCTGGTGCTGGTGAAACTCTTCGGCATCATCAACATCGACA
>JBNLGI010000102.1:0-2660 GCA_050305975.1 Sedimenticolaceae bacterium
TAGTTCTTGTCGGCCTCTATCTTGGTGCCGTCGTCCAGGGTCATGCTGGAGATACGCTTGCCGAACTCGGCGCCCGGCTCGCAGACGTAATCGAGGCCGCCCACGCGCACCATGTCACCGCCCTGCTGATAGTAGGGGTCCTTGTTGAAGAGGTTGTCGCAGACGTCCTCCAGGATCGCCTTGATGTCGCTGCCCTTCATCTCCCGGCGGTAGGTCTCGGGATAGGTGATGCAGGTCTGATCCATGACATTGTCCATGGTGATCTTCTGGCCCGGCAGCACCGTGGTGCCCCAGCGGAAACCGGGCGAGAGGGAGATCTGGGCGTCGTTGACCTTGATCAGGGCGTCGCAGATCACCTGGTCGAAAGTGCCGTTGAAGTTGCCGCGGCGATAGAGCACCTCTTCCGCCGTTGCCAGCTCCTCTTCCAGCTTGTCCTTGTAGGGTGCGCGCACCTCGTCGATGTAGGCCTGCATCTCCTTGTCCGCCTCCAGCAGGTTGGAGAAGACCGGCAGCAGGCGGTAGCGGAAGTCGCGTACCTTACCGCCCTTGACGTCCAGGTCCATGACGCCGAGGAACTTGCCGTTGGAACCGGCATTGGTGACCAGGGTCTTGCCGCCGGGATTGGAGACTACCGTGGGAGCCGGCATGCCGTCGTGGGTATGCCCGCCGAAGATGACGTCGATGCCGGTGACCACGGAGGCCATCTTCAGATCCACGTCCATGCCGTTGTGGGAGATCACCACCACCAGGTCGGGCTTCTCGGTCTCGCGCACCTGGTCGACCACCAGCTGCATCTTTTCGTCGCGGATGCCGAAGGTCCAGTCGGGAATGAAGCGCTGCGGGTTGGCGATCGGGGTGTAGGGGAAGGCCTGACCGATGACCGCCACCCGGGCGCCGCCCACGTTCTTCATCACGTAGGGCTTGAAGGCGGTGCCTTCGTCTTCGTTGAAGCCGGCGAAGTCGGGGAACTTGTAGTCGAACAGCGCCTCTTCCCGCACCTTGACGTTCTGCGCCACGAAGTCGCCCTGGAACTCGCCGATGTTGGCGATCACCTCTTCGTCCAGGTAGGTGAACTCCCAGTGGCCGGTCATGACATCCACACCCAGCTTGTTACAGGCACCGACCATGTCCATGCCGCGGGTCCAGTAGGCGGTACCCGAGCCCTGCCAGGTGTCGCCGCCGTCGAGCAACAGGCTGTTGCCGGGGCCGCGGTCGTCCCGAATGCGCTGGACCAGGGTCTTCAGATGGGCGAAACCGCCGACCTTACCGAACTTGCGGGCGGCTTCATCGTAGCCGAGGTAGGTGAAGGCGTGGGCCTCGATGCCGCCCGGCTCGATGCCGAAGTGGTCGAGCAGCTTGTTGCCCACCAGATGCGGCGCCTTGTTGAGGGAAGCGCCGATACCCAGGTTGACGTTGGGTTCTCGGAAGTAGATGGGATTGAGCTGGGCATGGGTGTCGGTGATATGGAGCAGCGACAGGTTACCGAACTTGGGGACTTCGTAGAGATCGGAAGGCTGCCGGGCGGCTGCGAAGATGGATGAAGGCATCATGCCGGCGGCGCCGGCCAGCCCCATCAGGCGAAGAAATTCACGTCGCGAAATACTCATCTGTTCTCTTCCTCCGGAAATTGAAACTGGTATCGGCCCAGCCGTCGTTATAGTTTTTGCCGGGATGGACCACCCCACCCTGTCAGGCAACAAGTCTATGGTTCGTCGCCCCCGAAATCACCCTGCATTAGGCGCTGTTATTGGTGCTACCGGCAACTCGAACTGCGCAGCCAAAAAAATGGCCAGCTGCATCGCGGGAAGGTGCCTGTCGTCATCTCAATACCTCCCGCCATCCAGCTGGCCCCGGCGCGAGAGCTCGTCAGCTCGGGGGTCTCGCCCCGCTCCACATGGTTCGAGGAGCGATCCGGTTCCCCGGCCGAACCTCGCGCAACGACTCCCCAAACATCTGCTCCGGGCATATATCGGGGAGATAGTATTGTGTAACTCGCTGTTGTTGAATGAAATTATTAGATACTGGACAGCTTGTTATGGTTTTCCATAATCCTGCTCCAGGGTAAGCATCATGCGCATCAGATGGGACAGGGAATCGGCCTGCATCTTCTCCATCACCCTTGAACGGTGGGCCTCGACCGTGGAGAGGGTGATGCCCAGCTGCTCCGAGATATTCTTGTTGCGCATACCGCCGACCACCAGATCCAGCACCTCCCGTTCACGCGGTGTCAGTTGGTTGAGGTGCTCGCGGATCTCCGATATGCGGGAGGCCTCGCCGCGGCGTTCCGCGTCCATCTCGATGGCGCGATGCACGCTATCGAGCAGGATCTGGTCGCGAAACGGCTTTTCGATGAAGTCGACCGCCCCTGCCTGTACCGCCCGCACCGCCATCGGCACATCGCCATGTCCGGTGATGATGATGACCGGCGGATGAATCGGATAATCCGCCAGCTTCTCCTGCATGTCGAGCCCGCTCATGCCCGGCATGCGGATATCGACCACCAGGCAGCCCGGCAGGCTCTCGTCGAAGGCCTCGAGGTAGTCGAGCGCCGAGGCGTAGCAGATGACCGGCAGACCGACCGATTCCAACAGCAGTTTGAGGGCGTTGCGCACCTCGGCATCATCGTCCACGACGAAGACGGTGGGCTTGGTCTGATCCAT
>JBNLGI010000103.1:0-5146 GCA_050305975.1 Sedimenticolaceae bacterium
CCGACCTCCACGATCGATTTGGGTAGGGTATTGATGCCGAACACCTGGCCGTCCGGGGCGATGCTGAAGCGCAGGGCGGTCTTCTCTTCGCCCAGACGCTCCAGCGTCAGGGTGGCGTAGTGCAGGATCTTGAGCACCGGATTGACCTCCGCCAGGGAGATCGTCACCGGCACCGGGCTCAGGCTCCTGCTGTTGTAGTAGTGGACGTTGACCACATATTCGCCGGGCGGACGCCCGCGCAGGGTGACCACCTCCTGGTTGAGCGGATTGACCACCGCCCTGCCGTCCACCACCAGGCTGTCGTTGGCCATGCCCCGGTCGTCCCGGTCCAGGTGCAGCAGCCCGGCCTGGGGCTGCTTGAACCAGACCAGCTGGCCGGCCGGGCCCTCGACCCAGGTGTCGATGTCGTCCGGATTGTTATCGGGCCAGGTCACGGTGATGATGAAGTCGGCTTTCGGATTGATGGTGCCCGACTTGGCCGGCGGATTGAGAAACATCAGCGCCACCAGAAACAGGAAGGTGAAGGCGAGCAGGGCGTTGAACAGCAGATCGGTGAAGGGATCGGCGTCGAAGTCGCGGTGCTGGCGAAACATGGCCATGGTTCAGATGCCGCCCCCGGCGGCCGGCTGCAGGCGGGTCTCGGCCAGGTGCACCGCCGCCGCCACCAGGCGGTCGGCGGCGCGGTCCAGCATCAGATATTGCAGGCCCAGCAGCATGCTGCAGGAGAGGCCCAGCAGGGTGGTGTTGAGGGCTACCCCCATGCCTCCGGTCATGCGTTGCAGCAGGCCCTGGATGTCGCTCAGGTCGAAGGACTCCAGGGCCGCCACCGGCGCCAGCATGAGGACGAAGCCCACTACTGTGCCGAGCAGCCCGAGCTTGAGTAGTAATCCGCAGACGAACCAGCCCGCCTCGTGCTGACCGCGGGCCTGTTCGGCCATCACCTGGGCCAGCAGCTGGCAATCCCGGCCGCCCTCGCCGGCGGCGGGATCGCCGGGTTTGCACAGCACGCTGCGTAGGAACTCCCCGCTCAGGGAGCCGTCGAGCAGCGACGAATCGGGGCGCAGGGGAGGGGGGCATTCGTCGATCCCCAGGGCGATGCGCTGCAACGCCTCCTGTTCCGCCGAAAGATAGAGGCTGCGCAGGGCGCAATGGCCGCTGGCGGCCAGGAACAGCAAGGCGATCAGCAGTGTGATGCGGGTCGGGTCCGAGACCAGTATGTGTTGCAGCACTCCCTGATCCCACAGCACCCAGCCGGCGAACAGCATCAGTCCGGCCAGCAGCAGCCAGCGCAGCAGCAGACTGTAGGCGGGGATCGGCACGGTCATGTTGCGGCAGTCACCTTTCTGGTTTTTATCAACTATGGCATATAGCAAGGGGCATGCCTTGTTCCTCTAGCGGGGTTTTGCGGCTCATCGCCGTGCGGCTTCTCCAGCCTGTATCAGTAATGAAACAACAGCTTCGAATCTGAACAATCGGTGGGGGGCGCGGGCCGCCACCCGCCCGGATCGGCGCGGCCTGTGGGCGCCATGGCCGGGCATGAATGTTGCTATTTCACATCAATGCGTGCGCCACCTGAAATCACGCCCCAGTTAGACAAACAGCAACCAGGAGAGATTGACCATGACAAGGTTTTTGACGTATCTGAGCGGCTTCATCATCGCTCTCGTCACGGCTGCGGCAGCCCAGGCGGAAGACGAACAGATGCTCAGTCTGGCCAATGCCAGAGGTTGTTTCATCTGTCATCGGGTGACGGCTGACGGCAGCGGGGAAAAGCCTTTGGCGCCCTCCTATCAGGAGGTGGCCGTGCGCTACCAGGGCGATACCCAGGCCTTCGACAATCTGCTCGACCGGGTGCTTCACGGCACCGCCTATCGGGAACAGCAGTGGGAAGGCAAGGTGGCGATGCGCTTCATGCCGCCCAACGTCAATGTCTCCCGCGACGAGGCCGCGGCGCTGGTGCACTGGATCCTGTCACTGGAGGTCGACCAGGAGACGGTTCAGCGCCTCCAGCGACACGACAACATGCTGAGACTGGCCAGCGTCAGCGGCTGCACCATCTGCCATCGGGTGGATCCGGTGACGGAGACCCGGGTGGTGCCTCTGGCCCCCTCCTTCCGCGAGATCGCCGGTCGCTACCTGGGCGATGCCAGCGCCCAGACCGACCTGATGGAGTCGGTGCTCAAGGGTACCGAAGGCGGCACCAAGATCTGGAACAACGTCAACATGCGCTTCATGCCGCCGAACGTGAATGTACGCAAAGAGGATGCCGCGACCCTGGTGGCCTGGATTCTCTCCCTCGACACCAGCAATCTGCCCAAGCACGCCCGGGTGCCGCTCAAACATCCTTGAGGCGAGCTACGGCTCGGCGACGGCAGACAGGGACCGACCGATCCTGCCCGGTCGGTCCACCGCAGCCGTCGGCCGGTGCCGGATGGTTAGCCTGTGCCGGTGCGGGGGGTGCGGGAAGTCGCCGGTGGCAGGGAGCGGGAGGTCGCGATCGTGTAAATCACAATTCGTGATACAAAATGAAAATATATCGTTTTTCCTAAGACTTTCCGTCACCCATACTTCCTCCTAACTCATTTTCAAATCTTTTATATAACAGGAGGAGGTCCAGGCCATGCCCCAGACTGCCACACCACCCAACACTGCCGCGTCCATACCCCCGTTGTTCGATGCGGGCGGTTTCCTCATCGATCATCGCTCATGGAACGAACAGCTGGCCAGCGAGCTGGCCCTGCAGGAGGGCGTGGGCGATCTGAGCGAGAGCCATTGGCAGGTGTTGCGACATATCCGCGACCGCTATCTGAGCCTGGGCGCCCTGCCCAATATGCGCCTGGTCTGCCGCGCCACCGGCATACCGCGGACGAAGGTTCACCACCTGTTCGGCAGCTGCCTCAGCATCTGGCGCATTGCCGGATTGCCGGATCCGGGTGAGGAGGCGAAGGCCTATCTGACCTGATGCCCCGCCTCCTGGGCAGGCTGTAGGGATCGATCGGTGAATGGCGCGCCGCGGTTTGACCTTCATCAAACCCGGATGAGGCGCTGAGCGGGAGAATCGACGCCAACATCCACTGTTGGCGATCGCTCCCATGAGAATTGAGATTCAGTTGTTCAACAGCCTGCTCAAGTACGGTCCGGGCAACGAGCGGTTCTATCTGGAAGTCCCGCAGGGCACGGGGCCGGTCGATATCGTCCAGCTGCTGGGGATCCCGCCCGAGGAGATCTTCGTGGCCTGGCGCAACGGCTTCAACGTCATGGACAGTTTCGGTGGCGCGGTCGAAGACCGGGTATCGCTGTCGGAGGGTGAGCGGCTGGCCTTCTCTGGACCGGTGCCTTTCTCCCGCGCCTACGGCGCACCGGTCTGCTGAAACCTCTCCACAGGTGAGCGGCGGCGTCAGCCGCCGCCCCGTTGCATGGCCTGGTCCAGGCGGGCCAGCAGTCGGCGTCTCTGTTGCGGGGAGCCGGCGCTGAATTCATAGACTACGTTCAACAGGGGCAGGCTGAGGGCGCCGATGCGCCGTTCGCTCCGGGAGAGGATGCTGATCTCCAACTGAACCCCATCCTGCAGTATGCGGTAGCGGTCTGCGGCCGTGGCAATCCAGTTTCCGCGCACACCCAGGTTCAGTCCGTGCTCGAACTCCTGCTGCGTGGCCGCCATCTCCCGTTCGAACCGGTCCGGCGGTACGCCGTCCGGCCAGGCCTCGTACATCAACCCCCCGCCACGGGGGGCCAGATGGCCAGTTCGTCGTTTTCCTGCAAGCGCCGGCTTGCGCGTTCACTGGGGACGATGAACAGCCCGTTGACCATCACCAGATGGGCGCTCTCTTGCGGCACCCGGTAGTGCTCGATGATTTCGGCAATGGTCTCATCGGGATCCACATCCACCACCATGCGGTTGCCCCGCGCGGCCTCCGGAGGCAGCAGCTGAGACAGGCTGGCATAGAGTTTGAGCGCGATCTTCATGCCACCGCCTGAGTCGCTCCCACATAGGCGGCCATGAAGCGGGTCGGATCCCGCATCAGCTCCTCGCGTCCCTTGCCGAGCCTTATCCGGCCCTGAATCAGCCCGCGCAACACACCCACGTGCTGGGTCCAGCCGATGGAGGTGGCGCCGACCAGGACGTCATCCTGAAACTGCAGGGAGAGGTAGCGGGAAGCCGCCTCGTCGACCAGTTCGATGCCGCTGCCGCCCTCGTTCTCGTTCACCCCCCACCACTGACCGAAGGAGGTGGAGATCAGCCCCAGGGTGTCGAGCACGTTGATCGCCAGCACCCCTTTCAGGCGGCTCTCGCCGCCGGCCATGTTGATGGCGGCCACGCGCGCCTGATCGGCGGCGTTGGGCTGGATGGCCGAGACCAGATGGGCGCCGGTGAAGAGGTCCGGGGCCTCCGCCACATCGCCGGCGGCATAGATCTCCGGCACCGAGGTCTGCATGCCGTCGTTCACCAGAATGCCCTTGGCCACGTGCACCGGGCTGCCCTCCAGAAAACCCATGTTCGGCACCACGCCGGCGGAGACGATGACCACATCGCACTCCAGCGACTCGCCGGTGGAGAGTTTGACCTTGAACGCGCCGTTACCGGCTCCGCCCTGGACCGGATCGATCCGCTCCACCCCGGCGGAGGTGCGCACCTGGATGCCCTTGCCCTCCACCCAGCGGCGGATCATGTTGCCCGCTTTCGGCGTCATCATGCGCGGCACCATGCGGTCGCCCATCTCCACCACGGTCAGTTCCACCCCGCGGCTGGCCAGCGCCTCCATGATGATGCAGCCGATGAAGCCGGCGCCCAGCTGCAGAACCCGGGCGCCGGGCTTGGTCAGGGCAGCGATGGCGCGGGCATCCTCGAGGGTCCAGCAGGTGTGTACATTGGGCAGATCGATGCCCGGGATGGGCGGGCGTACCGGATGCGAGCCGGTGGCGATGAGCAGTCTGTCGTAGTTCTCGCTGTGGCCATCCTGAAACAGCACCTTGCGCTGATCGGTATCCAGGGAGACGGCGCGACCGTGCAGTTGGCGAATGCCCAGCTTGTCGTAGTGATCCGCTGACTTGCGCAGATAGGTCCCGCTTTCGTCGATGTTCTCTTCCAGCAGGTAGGGGATAGCCATGCGCGAATAGGGCGGGGCGTCTTCGCTGCCGGCCATCA
>JBNLGI010000104.1:0-16628 GCA_050305975.1 Sedimenticolaceae bacterium
GAGAGGGATGGAAGATCTGTATGTTGACCGTTTTGTGATTGCTGAGATTCAGCGCATTGTAACCCTTGCAATAGGGTCCGTCGGCATACTGTCGGCCGAGTTTGAAGCCTGGTATATCCAATGGGCATCTCCTCCATGTACTGTCGCTTGTTTTGTTTTGAATGGCGCGACAGGTTGATGGTCATGCGGCTAAGTTATCAAGTAACTTGATAACAGGCAACTTGCTGAAGTGGCGGGGATCATCGGATTAGGCCGGGGCTGCCGGTCTGCAGACATGACTGTCCGAAGCGGCGATTGCAGTCTGATCTAGGCGGGTTTGGTCACGCCGTTCTCCAGAATCATCTCATCCAGCAGATCGATGAACTGCTGCTGATAGCGGCGTAGGTACTTGTCCTTGTGATAGGCCACCCAGGTGGTCTCCCAGGGCAGCATATGGCTGAGGTCGCGCATCTCCAGGTCCCGGTCCTGCTCGGGCGAATAGGCCATGCTGGCGATCAGACCGACGCCCATGCCTTCGCGGACGTAGGTCTTGATCACGTCGGTATCGGCCGCGCTCAGGACCACGTCGGGTTTCAAGCCGGCGCGGGCGAAGGTGGTCTGCATATGGCTGGCGCCGGTGAAGCCGAAGGTGTAGGTGATCAGGGGATAGCTGCAGATGCGCTCCAGGGACAGCGGCTTCTCCTTCAACACCGGATGGCCCTTGGGCACGATGAGGCCCCGATTCCAGCGGTAGCAGGGTATGGCGTTGAGTGAGGAGTGTTCGCCCAGCTCCTCGGTGCAGATGGAGAAGTCTACCCGGTCGTTGAGCGCCATCTCCACCAGCTCCTGGGGCGTGCCCTGATGAATCTGCAGGCTGACGGCGGGGAAGACCCGGCGGAAGGCGCGGATCACCGCCGGTAACACGTAGCGCGCCTGGGTATGGGTGGTGCCGATACGCAGCACGCCGTTGCTCTCCTCCACATGGTCGCGGCCGACGGCGAAGATGTTCTCGCGGATGGAGAGCGCCTGCCGCGCGTAGCCGAGCACGGCTTCGCCTGCCGCGGTCAGCGCGATCAGCCGCTTGCCCTTGCGCACGAAGAGCTGGGTCCCCAGCTCCTGCTCCAGGCGGGCCAGATGCTGGGAGACGGCGGACTGCACCAGATGGAGCTGTTCCGCCGCCAGGGTAACGTTGAAGCCCGACTCGGCCAGGGCCACCAGAGAATTCAGTTGCCGTAGTTCCATATCTTGTTTGCTGATTGATAATCAAAATATATTACTTCACAAGATATAGAACGCCAACCAATATTGCTACCCAATCGTTCAGCAAAATTCAGATCGGGGTAGTGCCGTCATGCACAACAGCGCCAACAGAGCCGTAGGGCTTCCACCGCATCCACTCGACGGATTGCAGCTTACACGCCTGCAGCAGGCGGTGGAGGGATTGAACAGTGAACAGCTGACCTGGGCCAGCGGCTATCTGGCCGGTCTGGGTGCGGTGCAATCCGCCCCGGAGAGGGCGGCCAACGAGGTCCCCACGCTGACCATCCTCTACGCCACCCAAGGCGGCAACGCCCGCGGTGTGGCGGAGTCGCTGGCGGAGAGCGCCAGCGCGCGTGGATTGGCGCCGCGTCTGGTCTCCGCCGATCAGTATCGCCCGCGCGATCTCGCCAAGGAGCGCTTGCTGGTGGTGGTGATCAGTACCCAGGGCGAGGGCGAGCCCCCGGAGAGCGCGCACGAACTGTTCAAATACCTCAAGGGCAAGACGTCGCAGCGGCTGGATCAGCTGCACTATGCCGTCTTCGGGCTTGGCGATTCGAGCTATGAGCATTTCAACCAGGCGGGTAAAGAGCTGGATGCCCTGCTGCAGTCCGCCGGGGGACGGGCCCTGCTGACGCGGGTCGACGCCGACGTGGATTTTCAGTCACCCTCGGCGCTCTGGCGTGAGCAGGTGTTGAAGGAGGTGGAGAAGCGGCAGCCGTCCGACCAGGCCCGTATCATCCCCCTGCAGCGGACTCCGGCGGCGCTGCGTTATGACCGCAACCATCCCTATCAGGCAGAGCTGCTGGAGCGTCGCCGTATTACCACCAGCGATGCGATCTCCGAGGTGCACCATCTGGTCCTGGGGATCGATGCCGAAGCCATCCGCTACCGTCCGGGCGACGCCCTGGGGCTGTTCTTTCGCAACGACCCGGAGTTGGTCGAGGAGATTCTCGCGCTGAGCGGGCTCGTGGGCGAGACCGAGGTCTCCCTGGGCGGCAATTCGCTCTCGCTTGCCCAGGCCCTGGGCGAGCGTCTGGAGCTGACCCAGCTGCATCCCAGCGTGGTCAAGGGTTGGGCGTCGGTGAGCGACGATTCCGCGCTGGCGGCCTTGGCCGAGGACGCCGAGGCCCTGCGCCGCTTCGCCCGCGAACGTCAGTTTGTCGACCTGTTGCTGGCCCATCCCGCCGAGCTGGAGGCGCAGCGTCTGGCGGACCTGCTCCACCCCCAGCAGCCGCGGCTCTACTCCATCGCCTCCAGCCAGGCGGCCTTTGAGGACGAGATTCATCTCACCCTCTCCGCCCTGCGCTACCAGACCCATGGCCGTGAACGCCTGGGCGGCGCCTCCGGCTATCTGAGCCGGCGCATCACCGAGGGCGACCGGCTGGGCGTCTATGTGGCGGAGAACCCGGGATTCCGTCTGCCGAAGGTCGGCGACAGGCCCGTCATCATGGTTGCAGCCGGCACCGGTATCGCCCCCTATCGCGCCTTCCTACAGGAGCGCGAGGTCCTCGGTGGTAGCGGCCGCAACTGGCTGGTCTTCGGCAACCGCCACTTCCATCGGGACTTCCTCTACCAGACCGAATGGCTCGACTACCGCAAGCGGGGACTGCTGCACCGCATCAACCTCGCCTTCTCCCGCGACGAGGGCGACCGCAGCTATGTGCAGGCGCGCCTCTATGAAGAGGGCGCCGAGCTCTACCGCTGGCTGCAGGACGGGGCCCATCTCTATGTCTGCGGCGGCATCGCCATGGAGCAGGCGGTGCGCCAGTCACTGCTGGGGATTGCCCAGGCCCAGGGCGGACACGACGAAGCGTCCGCGCAAGCTTTCATCGAGTCCTTGCGCGAGCAGGGCCGCTACCAGAGGGACGTCTACTGATGGACAGCCCAGTCAATCCCAACGAACTGATCAAGGCCAACAGCCGCTATCTACGCGGCACCCTGAGCGAGAGCGTCGCCGATACGGCGAGCGGCGCCCTCTCGCCCGACGACGCGCAGATCAGCAAGTTCCACGGTTTCTACGAACAGGACGACCGCGACCAGCGCCGGCAGCGGCAGGAGCAGTTGCTGGAGCCCTTCTACAGCTTCATGCTGCGGGCCCGTCTGCCTGGTGGTGTCTGCACTCCTGCGCAGTGGCTGGCGATCGATGCGGTGGGCCGCGAGCTGGGCAACGGCAGCATCCGCCTCACCACGCGTCAGACCTTTCAGTACCACGGCATCCTCAAGCGCAACCTGAAGCCCCTGATCCAGCGCATCAACCAGGCCATGATCGACTCCATCGGCGGCTGCGGGGACGTCAACCGCAACGTGCTGTGCAATCCCAATCCGGAGCGCTCCGCGCTGCACGCGGAGGTCTACCGGTGGGCCCGGCGCATCAGCGAGCACCTGCTGCCGAAGACCCGCGCCTATCACGAGATCTGGCTCGACGGCGAAGCGGTGGCCGGTGGCGAGTCGGAGCCGCTCTACGGTGAGACCTACCTGCCGCGCAAGTTCAAGACCGCGGTGGCGGTACCGCCCCACAACGACGTGGACGTCTACACCAACGACCTGGGTTTCGTGGCCATCGCCGACGGCGACCGTCTGCTCGGTTTCAACGTGCTGGCCGGCGGCGGCATGGGCGCCAGCCACGATGACACCACCACCTTTCCCCGGCTGGCCGATGAACTCGGTTTCATACCGCCGCAACAGACCCTGGCGGTGGCCGAGGCAGTGGTCAGTGTGCAGCGGGACCGGGGTGACCGGGTGAGCCGGCGTCACGCCCGGCTCAAATACACCATCGAACGCATGGGCCTGGAGGCCTTCAAGTCCGAAGTGGAGCGACGCGCCGGCGTGCGCTTCGAACCGTACCGACCCGTCCTCTTCACCAGCCAGGGCGACCGCTATGGCTGGGTCGAGGACGGTGAGGGTCGCTGGCACCTGACCCTCTATATCGAGAACGGCCGGGTGGCCGACCTTGCCGGCGCCGCCCTGATGAGCGGTCTGCGGGAGATCGCCAAAATCCACCAGGGCGACATTCGCATCACCCCCAATCAAAACCTGATCCTGGCCGGCGTACCGGCCGATCAGAAGCTGATTATCGATGCCCTTGCCCGTGAACACGGTTTGCTGCCCGCAGGGCGCAGTCCGACCCGGCTGGCCAGCATCGCCTGTGTGGCGCTGCCCACCTGTCCGCAGGCGATGGCCGAGGCGGAGCGCTACTTCCCTGAGCTGCTGGAGAAGATCGAGGTCCTGACGCGCCGTCACGGCATCGATCAAGAAGCCATCGTCATGCGCATGACCGGCTGCCCCAATGGCTGCGCCCGCCCCTATGTGGCGGAGGTGGGCCTGATCGGCAAGGGGCCGGGCCGCTACAACCTGCAGCTGGGTGGCGACGGTGCCGGTCTGAGGTTGAACCGGCTCTATCGCAAGAATCTGAATGAGCGCGAAGTGCTGGAGGCGCTCGATCGACTGTTCGAGCTCTATGCGGCCCTGCGACTGCCTGAGGAGCGCTTCGGCGATTTTGTCGTCCGCAGCGGAGTGGTGAAGCCGGTGATGAATCCCGCGGAGGACTACCATGAAGCCGAGTGAACCGATCTCGCCGTCGGCCCTGGAAACGACGGAAGAACTCGAACAGCTTAACCGTAAACTGGAGGCGATGAGCGCCGAACAGCGCATAGAGTGGGCCCTGCACTATCTGCCGGGCAACCATGTGATGACCTCCAGCTTCGGAATACAGGGCGCGTTGATGCTCCATCTGGTGACCCGGGTCGCTCCCGATATCCCGGTGGTGCTGGTGGATACCGGCTACCTGTTCGCGGAGACCTACGACTTCATCGACCAGCTCACGCAACGGCTGCAGCTCAACCTGCAGGTCTTTCGCGCCGAGCAGTCGCCGGCCTGGCAGGAGCGTCGCTATGGCCGGCTCTGGGAGCAGGGGCTGGCCGGTATCGAACACTACAACCGCATCAACAAGGTGGAGCCGCTGCAGCGCGCCCTGAAGACTCACGACGTCGGCACCTGGTTCGCCGGTCTGCGCCGGCAGCAGTCCCAAAGCCGGGCAGTGCTGCCGGTGGCGCGGATCCAGGACGGCCGGTTCAAGATCCATCCGGTGATCGACTGGCACAGCCGGGACGTTCACCGCTACCTGCAGAAGCATGGTCTGCCCTATCACCCGCTGTGGGAGCAGGGGTACGTCTCCGTCGGCGATGTCCACACCAGCCGTCCGCTGGAACTGGGTATGCGCGAGGAGGAGACCCGCTTCTTCGGGCTGAAGCGGGAGTGCGGGATTCACGAATAGTCGATGAATAACGCAAAGCACGCGATGAAGCGCCAAGCACGCAAGGGCTTTTGAACATCTTCAACCGGGTTGCCTTTGCCGGCTTGGCGCTTCGAAACGTGCTTTGCGTTTCACTCGTGTAGAGGTTCAACAGAGAGGAGCATGCGCTCATGGCGTCTCCTCCGCCTGCTTTGCGTGACACGCTTACTACAGATTTGAAACGGTTTACCGATAACAAACCAAGGAGATACCCCTATGAGCAGCAACAATATCGTCTGGCATTCACATCCGGTGAACCAGGAGTCCAGGGCCGAACAGAAGTTGCAGAAGCCGCTGGTGATCTGGTTCACCGGACTGAGCGCCTCCGGCAAGTCGACCATCGCCGGCGCCCTCGAGCAGATCCTCACCGTGCAGGGCTAC
This sequence comes from Sedimenticolaceae bacterium, assembly GCA_050305975.1. GTDB lineage: Bacteria > Pseudomonadota > Gammaproteobacteria > Chromatiales > Chromatiaceae > Thiodiazotropha. Next base: position 5,912 of record JBNLGI010000104.1, read on the forward strand.
CACACCTACCTGCTCGACGGCGACAATGTCCGCCACGGCCTCTGCCGCGACCTCGGGTTCAGCGACGGCGACCGACAGGAGAACATCCGCCGGGTCGGCGAGGTGGCCAAGCTGATGGCCGACGCCGGTCTGATCACCCTGGCCGCCTTCATCTCGCCGTTTCGGGCCGATCGCCGCATCGTGCGGGAGATCATGCCCGAGGGGCAGTTCGTCGAGGTCTTCGTGGATGCCGACCTGTCGACTTGCCAGGCGCGCGATCCGAAAGGGCTCTACGCCAAGGCGGCGCGGGGAGAGATCAAACAGTTCACCGGCATCGACAGTCCCTATGAGGCGCCTGAGAAGCCCGAGGTACATATCCGGGCCGGCGAAGTCTCGGTGGCCGAGGCGGTCAATCAGCTGTTGGCCTATCTGCATGAAGTCGGCGCGCTCAAGGCCGGCTACGAACCTGTCGCTCTCGAAGCCTGAACGGGAAGCGAACGATGTTTATCCAGTTTGCAGACAAACGGGCGGAGCAAAAGTCGGCGGCGACGGGCCTGGCGGAAAGACCCATCCGCAGTCTGGCCAAGGCCCTCTCCTGGCGGGTCACCGGATCGATCGATACCATGCTGCTCTCCTGGCTCTTCACCGGCGATCTGAGCGTGGCGGCGGCCATCGGATTGACCGAGGTGGTGACCAAGATGGCGCTCTACTACCTGCACGAACGGGCATGGAACCGTATCCCGCTGGGCAGGGCGAAAGGCTCGCTCGACGCGGAAGCGGAGAGGCCGCTGGCGCGCAGGCGGGTGAACCTCTTCCGGACCGCGACTGAGGCCGAGTGAATTTGACGAGTCGAATCGGTGGGGCAGGGCCCCACCGGCATCTTGAAGAGGGAGTACGTTGCCCGGTTGCAACGAAGTGGAATCCGGGGAACCGGTATCGATTTCCTGGCTTAGGCTTCGCGCCATCCAGGCGACAAGACCTGCCTGAGAATCTTCACCTTCGAGCAGACGCCGTACGGTGCGGCAAGCCGCACCCTACATGCCCGCTGAGGACGCATGGCGCGGCTTGCCGCACCGCGAATCGCTAACGCAAGGCGTAGTTGATGGGTACGGTGAAGTCCCACGCGCTGCGCTCGAGCTCCTCCGGGAACGGCAGCTGGCCGCTGATCTTCTCCACCGCGGCGAGGGCGGCTTTGTCGAGCAGGCTGCTGCCGGAGCTGTCGATGATGCGCAGATCTTCGATCAGGCCGTTTCTGAGCACGGTGAATCCCACCACCACTTCGCCCTCCTGACGCAGTCGCACGGCTCGTCTCGGGTAACCTTTGTTGGTTTCAATGGCCTGACGCAGGGCGGCCTTGTACTCCTCTTCCAAGCGGCGGATCAGTCCGGTGTCGACTGCGGGCGCCACGGTCTGTCTGACAGGCGGTGGCGGCGGCTGCACCGGCTCGACAGGCTTCACCTCCGGTGGCGGTTTGGGTTTAGGCTTCGGCTCCGGTTTGGGCTTGGGCTCCGGCTTTGGTTTGGGCTTGGGTTTCGGTGGAGGCGGCGGTTCGACCTCGACCGGCTCCGGTTCGGGCGGCGGTTCCACCACGGGTTCCGGTTCGGGTTCGGGCAGAGGTTCAGGTTCCGGTTCCGGTTGGGGTTCGGGCGGCGGAGGCGGTTGAAACATCTGCAGGCTGACGGCCAGCCTGGTCTCCTCCACACTGTCGCTGGGCAGCTGGGCGATGCCGGCCAGCACCAGCGCCAGCAGCCCCAGGTGGACCAGGGCGGAGATCAGCAGTGCCGGAGCGTGGGTCCTCATCGATCGCCGCGCGCAACGATCGACAGCTTCTCCAGTTTATTGGCCTTGAGCAGGTCGACCACCGTCACGAAACGGTCGAAGCGTACCGATTTGTCCACATAGAGCACCACAGGCGTCTGCCGGGTCAGTGCGCCGAGCTGCCCGGACAGGGCCTCCGGCTCAACAGCCGTCTGGTTGAAGTAGATCTGCTCCTGGGCGTCGATGGCGATCTCCACCCCCGGCTCGTCGGTGAGCGTCTCAGTGTGTTCGGCCTCCGGCAGATCGAGACTGATCTTGCCCTGGGAGATGAAGGTAGCGGTGGTCAGCACGATCGCCAGCAGCACCAGCATGATGTCGATGAAGGGGATGACGTTGACCGTGTCGATACGTTTCATGATGCCTGCATCCGTTTCCAGCGCTCGGTCAGAACGTCGACCTTGCGCAGCAGGGCGTTGTAGAAGAGGATCGCCGGGATCGCCACCACCAGACCCATGGCGGTGGCCTTCAGCGCCAGGGCCAGGCCGAGCATGATGGTGGCCGGTTCGATGTCGCCCCCCTGGCCCAGGTCGTAGAAGGTGATCAGGATTCCCATCACGGTGCCGAGCAGCCCGATGTAGGGCGCGTTGGCGCCGATGGAGGCGATGGTCGTCAGGTGCGAGGTGAGGGCGATGTTGAGGGTGTCGGGGTGGTCGAAGTCGTCAAGGCTGACCCGGGCGAAGAAGAGGTAGCGCTCGATCACCAGCCATACGGTGACGAAGCTCATCAGCCCCAGCAGACCGAAGATGACGATATCGAGATACGCTTTTATGAACTCCACACAGCCTCCAATTCAGTAACGCGGCACAGCGGGGTGTCGTGCTGATACTACCTGCAAAAAAAACAAGGGCCGGGACCCCCGTTCGGGTGATGACTGATTGTAGACGCACAGGTCCACGCACCCAAAACGATCGTCCGGCCCAAACCGAGGATATCAACAATTCGACTCAATTTGCGGTGTTCTGTGCGAACCCGCCGCTGTGATCAATAAAACGTGTAAGCGATTCCCGCATAGAACGCCCGCGGCGAGCCGGGGGAGAGAAAGCGGGGATTGTCATACTCCGGACCGAGCACCCCATCCGCCTCGCCGTAGAGGCCGAAGGTCTCGTATTCGGTATCGAACAGGTTCTCGACCTTGGCGAAGAGCCTGAGTTTGTCGGTCGCCTGGTACTCGCCGCGCAGATGGACCAGGGTGTAGCCGTCGATCTCCTGGTCGAGGTTGGCCTCGTCGCCGCGCATTACGATGCCGGAGCTGTACTGGGCGTCGAGACCGAGGGAGAGCTTCGAGGTCAGGCGGTAAGTCAGGCCCGCCTTCAGCAGGTTCTCAGGCAGGCCGGGCAGGCGGTCGCCGGGCTCGACCGTGATCTCGCCGGCCACCGCAAACGGATTGTTGGCACTGGGCAGGTTCAGGGTCTCCTCGAAGGTCGCCTTCAGCCAGGTGTAGCTCAGGAACCAGTCGAGCCGGTTGTCGACCAGCTTGCCGTTGAGGTTGAGTTCGAGGCCGCGGCGCAGCGTTTTGCCCACGTTGTCGAAGTAGCCCTCGTTGGTCAGCGCGCCGGCGCTGATGAAGAGGATGTCGTCCTGATTGGTGGTCTGGAACAGGCCCAGATGCCAGGCCAGCCCCGCCAGCGAACCGCGCAGTCCGGCCTCCCAGGTCTTGGCCACCACCTGCTCCAGCGGCGGATCGGAGAGGAAGGCGTTGGGCAGGCGGCAGGGGTCGTCGGGGTCGGCGCAGGTCAGCTCCATGGCGGTGGGGGCGCGGTTCGATTCGCTGTAACCGGCGTAAAGGTTGAGTTCCGGTGTCAGGTCGTAGGCGAGACCGGCGGCGGGATTGAAGCGGCTGAAGCTGTGATCGCCGTTGAGGGCGGTGCCCAGTTGGTCGCGCAGTTCGATCTCCGTTCTGTTCCAGCGCCCGGAGAGGGTCAGCGCCAGCCGCTCGTTCAGCGACCAAGTGTCGGTCAGGTAGAAGGAGAGATTGCGGGTCTCGGTCTCTACTTCGGTGAAGCTGTCGTCGACGAAAATGCCGCTGCCGATCGCCTGGCGGCTGTCGTCGAGGCTGCCCAGCTCGCTGCTGGATGAGAAGTCGACCGTGCTGCGATCCGCCGCCATGCCGACGATCAGTTGATTTTCCTGCTCCGCCAGTGGCTGCAGAAAGGCCGCCTGCAGGTTGAAACCGAGGGTGTCCTGATCGGTGGCGGAGCGGTTGACGGTGGCGCCATCCACCGCCTCGCTGGCGACCACGGGATTGCCGTTCTGGTCCAGCACGATCGCTTCCGCGCCATCCTCCTGCGAGCAGACGAAGCCGGCATTGAGGGGGTCGGCGCACTCCTCGAAGTCGGAGTCGTCGCCATTGAGGGCGTCGATCTTGCTGTTGCGATAGTAGATCGCGCCCTCCAGGATGACCTCCTCACCCAGCGTGCGTTGACCGCCCAGGCGCAACAGTGCCGCCTCCTGATCGGTGATATCGGGGCGGGTGAAGATGGTTTCGCGGCTCTCCTCCAGCAGGTCCGCAGGCAGCGGCCCGTTGCCGATCAGATTGCTGTCGCTCAGGCTAAGGGTCAGGTCGAGGGAACCCTCCTCCCCCTGCCAGGCGAGGTTGCCGAAGAGCTGTTTGGACTCGGATGGCGAATAGTCGCGCCAGCCGTCCTCCTCGAAATAGTTGGCGGTCACGAAGTAGCCCAGGTTCTCCTGGCTGCCGCCGAGGCTGGCCTGCGCGGTGTAGCGACCGAAGGAGCCGCCCGAGATCTCGGCCTCGGCGCCGGGATGGGTGAATCCGTTCTTGGTGCGCACCGAAAGGGCGCCGCCCAGGGTGTTGAGGCCGAACAGCGGATTGGAGCCCGACATCAGGTTGATGCCGGCAATGGCCGACTCCGGGATGACCGACCAGTTGACCGTGTCGCCGAAGGGTTCGTTGATGCGCACGCCGTCCATGTAGACCGACATGCCCTGGGGCAGGCCCATCAGTGGCGAAGCGACGAAGCCTCGATAGTAGAGGTCGGGCTGAAGCGGATTGCTCTGCGCCTGGTTGAGAAAGACGCTGCCGATCTTCTGATTGAGAAACTCCGAGAGATCGAGGCTCTGCTGCCGCTTCAGATCGTTATCGGTGGCGATCTCGGTGTGCATCGGCAGCCGGTTGCGTTCGATCTCGACGCCGTGCAGCGGCGTGGTGCTGATCACATCGATGGCGTCCAGGCGCTCCTCGGCCAAGGTGGTTTGCGCGCTCGCCAAGGTGAGGATGGCGGCGTACAACATCGATTTTCGAAAGGTCGTTTCTGGTGCTACTGCATTCATGGTCGATTCCGGTCAGTTTATTGTTTGTATGGGTGATTTATAGAGGGAGCCCTTCCCGGGAGGAAGAGGATAATTTCATGGATTTTCGGGAATTTTTCCCGTGCCAAAATTGAACATTTTTGAACAGTGTCACCGTTACAATTTTGGGCCATGGAGCGGATCGGCCCCGGGTTGGACAGGAGTGAACGGCGACAGGGAGCGGTGGGGCAGGGCCCCACCCTACAGGGTTTCTTTGTTAAGCAATGCAGCGGTGCGGCAAGCCGCACCCTACCCGTGATCAAGCTGTGGGGTGCGGCTTGCCGCACCGAATGCCGGGCTATTCGCTGATCGGATCGATGACCCCGTGGCGGATCGCCAGGTGCACCAGTTCGGTATTGGTCTTCACGTCGAGCTTGGCTTTGATCTGGGTGGTGTAGTTGGCCACTGTCTTGTAGCTCAGCGCCAGCTCGTTGGCGGTCTCGGCCGGGGTCATGCCGTGAGCCAGCAGGGTGAAGATCTGGAATTCCCGGGTGGTCAGGCAGTCGAATAGCTCGCGGCCCCGGCCGGCCCGACGCAGGGCCATGTTTTTCGCCAGTTCGTGATCGATGAAGGCATGACCGGCGGCGACGGTTCGGATGGCGTCGACCATGACCTCGGCGGCGCTGTTTTTGGTGATGTAGCCGCGTGCTCCGGCTGCCAGGGCCTTCTCCACGAAGGCGGTGTCGTCGTGCATGCTGAAGACCAGGACCGCGGCCTCGCGATCGCGTGCGACGATGCGCCGGATCGCCTCCAGGCCGCCGATGCCGGGCAGTGACAGGTCCATCACCACCACGTCCGGGTGGAGTTCGGCGAAGCGCTGGCAGGCCTCTTCGCCCCGTTCCGCTTCGGCCACCACCTCGACCCCCGAAGCGCTGTCGAGCAGGGTGCGGTAGCCTGCCCGCACCACGGCGTGATCGTCGACCAACAGGACCCGGATTGCGCTCATTGCTCGTCTGCCTCTGAATCGGCCTTGGTGGATAGTGTCGGAGGTAGGGTGATCTCAATCGATACACCCTGGCCCGCTGCGCTGGCAAGGGAGATTTTCCCATTCAGCGCCTCGACCCGCTCGCGCATGCCGAGCAGCCCCATGCCCTTGTTGCGGGTCTGGTCATCGAAACCCTTGCCGTTGTCGCTAATCCGCAGCGAGATTCCGCCTCGGGAGTCCCGTTCAAGCTGGACCTCGACCTTCTCCGCCAGCGCATGCCGGGCCACATTGGTCAGCGCCTCCTGCACGATGCGATAGAGGGTGATGGCCGTATCCTCGTCGATCTCATTGAAATCGCCGCGGATGGTGAGGGCGCAGAAGCTCTCCTCCTGGCGGTCGTTCCAGCCATCGACCAAGCGCTCGATCGCCGTCACCAGCCCCAACTCTTCCAGGGCCACCGGGCGCAGGCGATTCATCATGTCGCGCACCACGCCATACATCTGGTTGCAGACGCCGATGATGGTGTTGGCGCTCTCCGGACTGGCGTCGCGTTGTTGGCGGAGGTTGACCGCCATCGCCTTGATGGCGCTGATCGACTGGCCCAGTTCGTCATGCAGTTCCCGCGACAGGTGGCGTCGCTCGGACTCCTGCACCGAATGGAGTCTGCGGTTGAGCTGGCGATTCTCCTGTTGCTGGCGTTCCAGCACCTGCGCCATGTGGTTGAACTGCTGTGACAGGCGGTCGAGTTCGGGCAGGCGAAATGCGGGCAGTCGCGCGGCGTAGTCACCCGACTGGATGATTCCCAGGCCGGTGCTGATCTGATTCACCGGACGCAAGGAGCGACGGATGACGACGGTCATGAGCGCCAGGCAGATGAGGGTGAACACGACGATCAGCGCAAGGATGGAGCGGACCTCCCGCCAGACTTTCAGAATCTCGTCCATGGGATCGGCCAGAATGATGATCTCGGTACTGCCGAACTCCGGACTGGCGATCCGCTTGTGGTACTCCGCCGGCGTCGGTTTGACCAGTTTTACGAACCAGGCCGGTACGCTCTTGCGGGGCGAAGCGAGCGGCTCGCTGAAGGGATAGATGATGGTGCCGTCGCCGCGCACCACCGCAATGTGCAGATGGCGGATGTCGTCGAGCCGCTGCAGATGGCTGATCAGGATCTGCTGTGCCTTCACTTCGCTGTCGGCATGACCGCTGATGAGCGCCGCGGTCAGCAGTTGCATGGTCAGGCGGGCGCTCGACTCGACCTCTTCGGAGATGTTGCTGCGGGCGACGCCGAGGGCGATATAGGCGCCGCAGGCGATCATCGTTATGACGATCGCGATCACCAGCAGCAGCAGTCGGCTTGTCAGAGTCATGGGGTCATTCGGTCTGCATCAGGCGCTATTGTGCCGGCGGCGATGGACAGGAGTTGAACCCGGCGGCGGGAGTCGCGCCGAGTGGGGCTCGGGAAAAAATCCCATAGCATCGCGAGGCCAACTGGCTTATTCATTGCAATGAGGATGCCATACATTCTGCCGGAGTGAATCATGATGCCCCTGATCCGTCAAACCCTGACACTGTCAGTCATGGTCCTGGTCGCCGTGCCGTTTCACAGCGCATTGTCCGAAGAGGCGGGCAAGGCGACCGTCCTGGACGACATCTCGGTGACCGCCACCCGGGTCGAGAAGACATTGGATACCGTACCAGCCGCCGTCGGTGTCGTGCAGCAGGAGGAGATCCAGTTTGCCCAACCCCAGCTGGGTCTGGACGAATCGCTGACCAAGGTCCCCGGCATCTTCATGCAGAACCGCTACAACTTCGCCCAGGATCTGCGCGTCTCCATACGCGGCTTCGGCGCGCGCTCGGCCTTCGGTATCCGCGGCATCAAGGTGCTGGTCGACGGGATTCCCGAAACCACGCCGGACGGTCAGGCCAATGTAGACAGTATCGATATCGGCTCCATCGGCGGTATGCAGGTGATCCGCGGGCCGGTCTCCTCCTTGTACGGCAATGCCTCGGGCGGCGCACTGCTGATCGAGACCGAGGATCCGCCGGACACCCCTTTCATCTCCCTGCGTCCGACTTTCGGCAGCGACGGTTTTCAAAAACATCAGCTCAAGTTCGGCGGCAAGAACCAGCGCTTCGACTATCTGGTCAACATCTCCGACCTGAGTTACGACGGCTATCGCGAACAGAGCGCCACCGAGATGACCGCGCTCAACGGCAAGTTCGGTTTCGATCTCGATAACGGGGCGCGCCTCAGCACGGTGCTCAACTACACCGATTCACCCCAGGCCGACGATCCCGGCGGCGTGACCAAGGAGCAGGCCGAGCAGGATCCGACTTCCGCCTGGATCCGCAATCTGACCCTCGATTCCGGCGAGGAGCTGGAGCAGACCCGGGTGGGTCTGATCTACGACACGCCGGTGGGCGATAACGGTGAACTGCGGCTGCGCAACTACTATGTCTGGCGCGACCTGGCCAACCGGCTGCCCATCGGCGCCACTGGCGAGGGTGTGGTTCTGGATCGCTTCGTGGTCGGTGGCGGAGCGAAGTACACCCACAAGGCGCCGTTGGGCGGGCATGCCAACCGCTTCATCCTCGGTCTCGATCTGGACCGGCAGGAAGACGACCGCAAGCGCTACGATCTGGCGGGGGAGAGCCTGGGTACCCAGACCCAGGACCAGGACGAACAGGTCGACAACATCGGCCTCTATGCGCAGAACGAATACAGCATCAGCGAGCGCCTGGAGCTGACCCTGGGCGGACGCTACGACCGTCTCGACTTCGACGTGAAGGATGACTTCCTCAGTGACGGGGACGACTCGGGCGAGCGCAGTTACAGCAAGTTCAGCCCCTCGATGGGACTGCGCTTTACCCCCAGGCCCGGGCTCAACCTCTATCTCAACCTGTCACGCTCTTTCGAGTCGCCCACCGCCGTAGAACTGCGCGATCCGGACGGGGCCGGCTTCAACGAGAACCTCGATCCGCAGGTCGCCACCAATTACGAGATCGGGATCAAGGGCGCGCTGGGACAGAAGGCGCGATACGACCTGGCGCTCTTCACCATGGATGTCACCGACGAACTGGTGCCCTTCGAGATCGGCGGCACCACCTACTACGAGAACGCGGGCGAATCGAAGCGCAACGGCCTGGAGGCGCAGCTGGTATTCGAGCCGGTGGAGCATCTTATCGCCACTCTCGCCTATACTTACTCCGATTTCGAATTCGAGAAGTTCATCGACGACAACGGCACCGACTTCAGCGGCAAGACCATCCCCGGCATACCCGAAAACCTGCTCAGCGCCGATTTCACCTACACCCATCCCAACGGGATCTACACGCAGCTGACCGCACTCTATGTGGACGAGATCTATGTCAACAACGCCAACACGGCGACCAACGACGCCTATACCGTGACCGATCTGCGCTTGGGCTACACCAGGTTCTTCGGCCACTGGGAGCTCTCGCCCTTCATCGGGGTGAACAACCTGTTCGACGAGCGCTATAACGGCAACGTGCGCATCAACGCCTTCGGTGGGCGCTACTACGAACCGGCTCCGGATCGGAACGTCTACGCGGGATTGACGCTGCGATACGATTTCGGCGGCTGAGTCATTGGCGCGCTGAAAACCGGCATGAGCAGCAAATGAACACTGAGACACGCTCACGGCTTGAATCAAGCCGTAGGGTGCGGCTTGCCGCACCGAGCCTGTTTGCTTCCATTTCACGCTGAGATTGGAGTCAGCTTGAAATGGCACTTGGTTTAGCGGAAAGAGCTCGATTGCGCGATTTCATTCGACGGTGTCGGTGGGGCAGGGCCCCACCCTACACTTCGCCTCGGGCAGGGTGGAGCCCTGCCCCGCCACGACGCGCCTGAATAGATGCCTTTTCCACGGCGGGGAGGGAAAAGCGGAACAATCACGAGCAGACACGCTACACTCAGTCCTGTGCTGCATGCCTCGTCAGCATGAGTGACGTACTCAACGGGGTGCGCAGTAAAACTCAATAAGCAGATAACGACAATCACCGAAGGAGAATGGCCATGGCCTTGACCGACCCCTGCTGCACCCTGGTGCCCTACTTCAAGATCCACGAAGGCAAGCTCGAGGAGTTTCGCGGGCTTACCGAACAGTTCGTGGAGAAGACGCAGGCGGAGCCCAAATGCCTGCACTACGGCTTCAGCTTCAATGGCATGCAGGTCCACTGCCGCGAGGGTTATGCCGATGCGGAAGGGCTGCTCGCGCATCTGGAGAATGTGGGCGCGGTGTTGGATCAGGCCCTGAAGATCGCCGATATCACCCGTCTGGAGGTGCACGCCCCCGCCGCCGAGCTCGCTAAACTGCGGGAGCCCTTGAGTGGGTTGAACCCGGAGTTCTACACCATGGAAATCGGCTTTCGGCGTTAACTCTCCCTCAATCGATGAGAGGGCCCCTGATGTGGTGAAGGGTCAGAGGCCAATGGCACTTACTTAAGCGATATGGTGCAGGACAGTAAAAGGATTACGGTGCGGCAAGCCGCACCCTACACGTGATCAAGCCGTAGGGTGCGGCAAGCCCCACCAAAACTCGTTGCATAACACCAACAGACAGGTGCTTTATGCGCTGAAGCAAGTGCCATTCGAATCAGACCGGATTTTCCATTGACACACTGCCCCCGATCCGGCAGTTTCCACCGGAAACCGGTCAGGAGTCA
>JBNLGI010000105.1:0-7509 GCA_050305975.1 Sedimenticolaceae bacterium
GCGCTCCGCCTCACTCAGCTCGTAGAGGTTGTCCTCCTGGGGCGAACCGGGGTCGATCTGGTTGCGGATGCCGTCGAGTCCGGCCGCCAGCGACAGGGCCGCCGCCAGGTAGGGGTTGACCGCGCCGTCGGCGTTGCGCGATTCGCAGCGGCCGCCGCCCATGGGCACGCGGACCGAGTTGGTGCGGTTGTTGGAGCCGAAGGAGTTGAACACCGGCGCCCAGGTGAAGTAAGGCATGTCGCCCTGGCGCACCAGCCGCTTGTAACTGTTGACCGTCGGCGCGAAGGCGGCGCACAGCGCCTTGCCGTGCTTGATGATGCCGCCGATGTAGTAGTAGCCCAGCTCGCTCAGGCCGAGACCGTAGGGGTCCTCCTTGGGATCGCGGGCGAACAGGTTACCGCCCGTCTCCAGATCGTAGAGCGACATGTTGAAGTGGGCTCCGTTGCCGGTCTTGTCGGCGAAGGGCTTGGGCATGAAGGTGGCGATCAGTCCCTCCTCCTTGGCGTAGGCCTTGGCCATCATGCGCAGGAAGGTGTAGCGGTCGCAGCTGGTGACGGCGTCGGCGTACTGGAAGTCGAACTCGAACTGGCCGTTGGCGTCCTCGTGGTCGAAGGAGTAGAGATCCCAGCCCAGGTCGTTGATGCTGCTGGCCATGCGGTCGAGCCAGTGGAACTGCTCCATGAAGCCGCGCGCATCGTAGCAGGGCTTGGTCAGACGGTCATCGGGATTGGGCACCGAGAGACGGCCCCGTTCGTCCTGCTTGAGCACGAAGACCTCCGCCTCGATGCCCAGGTTCATGCCGAAGCCCATCTCGGCCGCCTGAGCCAGCACGTTCTTCAGCGCCACTCGGGTGTTCAGGGGATAGGGCTCGCCGAGGAAGGTGTTGTCAGCCGGCATCCAGGCCACCTCCGGCTGCCAGGGCATCTGGATGATGTGGTCCAGGTCTGGCACCGAGGCGATCTCGTCGTCGTTGGGGCGCTGGCCCAGGCCGTCCAGGGCGTAGCCGGTATAGAGCTCGGAGCCGTGGGCCATGTGCTCCAGGTGGTCGATGGGCACTACCTTGCCCTTGGGAATGCCGTGGATGTCCACGTAGGTGCCCATGCAGTACTTCACGCCCTTGGCTTTCAGGCTGTCCCGGATCTGGCGGATCTCTTCGCTGCTCTTGTTCATGCTCGGTTACTTCCCGGTGATGGATTGGTGATAGGAGTACGGGAGCGGCGGTGTCTCCTGCATGCCGCGCTCGATGATGTCCGCCAGGTCCTCCACCATCCAGGCGAAGAGCTCCTCCCCCGCCTCGCGGGTGGCGGCGCTGGGGGTGCCGGTGACACCGTTGAGGCTGGTGCGATTGACCGGATGGGCGAAGACGCTGTCGCCGGTGCGGTCGGGATCGTCCGCCCCGGCGATCTTCGCTTCGCGCACCAGCTCCGGCGCCACCGCCTGCATCAGGGCGGTCTCCGCCGCGTTGGCGTGCCAGTCGCCGGCGTCCTCGAAATGTTTCTCGCGCACCCGCCGGCTCAGGGTGGCGCTGCCGAGCAGCGCGACCATCAGGTCGTCGTGTTCGGCGCGCAGCATCTCCAGGGCGCAGCGCAGGGGCGCCTGGTTGGTGACGTGGCTGTTGACGATGAACAGCCGCCGGATGCCGGAGGCGTAGAGCCAGTCGCCGATATCCTTAACCACATCGATCAGGGTCTTGGGTTGCAGCGCCAGAGTGCCGGGCCAGCGTTTGGAGTGGCCGATGGAGCAGCCGTAGGGCAGCATCGGCAGCACAGGCACGCCGGTGACCTCGGCCGCCGCGCGGCAGAGCTTGTCGGCGATGGCCGCGTCCATGCCGCAGCCCAGATGGGGGCCGTGCTGTTCGGTGGCGCCCACCGGCAGGATGGCTCCGTCGGTGCCTTTCGCCACCAGTTCGCCGACCTCTTCCCAGGTCAGGCAGTGCCATTCGTTGAGTCTGTTCATCAGTAGACGTCGCTCACTTCATCGTCCAGGGGCACCATGCGTACCATGTTGAGATGCTCCTCGCTCAGGCCCACCTCCTCCTCCTGAAGCGGATGGATCAGCGCCTCCAGGCGCGCCTTGGTGGCGAGAAACTCGGGGCTGAGGTACTGCTCCGGCGTGCGCGGATGGGGCACCGGCACCTCGATCAGCTCCTGCACCTCGCCCGGGTGGGCCTTCAGCACCAGGATGCGGTCGGCCAGATAGACCGCCTCATCCAGATCGTGGGTGATGAAGAGGATGGTCACATCGATGTTCTTCCAGATGTCGAGCAGGTAGCTCTGCATGCGTGCGCGGGTCTGTGCGTCGAGGGCACCGAAGGGCTCGTCCATCAGCAGGATGCGCGGCTGGTTGGCCAACGCACGGGCGATGGCCACGCGCTGCTTCATGCCGCCGGAGAGCTGGTGGGGATAGCTGTTCTCGAACTTCGACAGGCCCACCAGGTCGATCCAGCTGCGCGCCTCCTCTTCTGCGGTATTGCGGTCCTTGCCGCTGCGTTCGAGGCCGAACATGACGTTCTTCTTCACCGTCAGCCAGGGGAACAGGGTGTAGCCCTGGAACACCATGCCGCGGTCCGGACCGGGTCCGTGCACCGACTTGCCGTCGAGCAGCACCTCGCCGCTGGTCTGCTCCTCGAGCCCGGCGAGGATGCGTATCAGGGTCGACTTGCCGCAGCCGGAGGGGCCGATGACGCAGACGAACTCGCGCCGGTGGGTCTTGAAGTTGATGTTGTTCAGCGCGGTGACCTTGCCCTGGGGCGACTCGAAGGTCTTGCCGAGGCCCTCCACCTGCAGGATCACCGGCCTCTGCTTGAGACGCTCGAAGCGTTCTCTCACCTTGGGCGACTGGTCGAGGTAGCTGGGCAGTTCGAATTGGGTCATGACGATGCTCCTACTCAGGCCTTGGCCGCGCGCTGCCAGGGAAACAACCGCCGGCCGAGCCAGGCCAGGATCAGATCGGTGGAGAGACCGATGATGCCGATCATGATGATGGCGGCGTAGACGTTCTCGAAGTTCTTGTAGCGCGCCTGCTGGGTGATGAACCAGGTGATGCCGGAGCTGGTGCCGATCAGCTCCGCCACGATCAGGTAGGTCCAGGCCCAGCCGAGCAGGATGCGCATGTCCTTGTAGAGGTCGGTGATGATGCCGGGGATCACCACCCGGAACAGCAGCGACAGGCGCTTGGCGCCGAGGGTCATGGCCGCCTCCAGCAGCGAGGGATCGAGCTTGCGCGTGGTGTTGGCGATGACCAGCACCTGCTGGAAGAAGGTGCCGATGAAGATGATCGCGATCTTCGGCGCCTCGTGGATACCGAGAATCGCCACTGCCAGCGCGCCGAAGGCGGGCGCCGGCAGGTAACGGAAGAATTCGATGAAGGGTTCGCTCAGGCGCGACATCAGGTCATAGGTGCCGGCGAGGATGCCCAGCGGCACGCCGAACAGCGAGGAGAGGAAGAAGCCCCAGAAGATCACCTGGATGCTCTGCCACAGGCTCTCGTGCAGCCACTTCTCGTTGCGCCTTTGCGGTTCGGTGGTGAAGGCGGTGTAGAAGGCCGTCGCCACCTGATGCGGCGCCGGCAGGTAGACCGGGTTGGCGGGCTCTCCCGCGGGCACCGGTTTGCCTGCGGCCTGGGCCTTCTGCGACTCGTTGTCGAAGACCTCGCGCTCCACCTGCATGCCCGGTGTGAAGTAGCTGACGCCGCCCGGCTCAGTAATCTCCATCATCGGATGCCAGACATAGGGCGAATAGCTCACCAGGCACCACAGCAGGATCGGGATCAGGAAGCTCAGGATGCCGACCAGCAGGCGACTGCGGCCATCGAGCTCTTTGCGTACGGCGAACCAACCTGTGGCCATCACGTGCCCCGTTCAATAAATCGTTGAGAGTTGATTGCGAGGGGCGGACCCGGCGGCCACGGCCTGAGCCGGGCCCGCCCTCTCGGCGACAGTCAAGAGCGGCGTCTTACATCGCTTCGGTGATCGAAGGATCGATGTAGGCGTCGATCTCCTGTGCCTCCTTGTAGACATCGTTGGCCAGGTTGAAGTCGTCGGAGATCTTCGACGAGCCGTAGAGCGAGGTGAAGCCGTCTCCCTTGACGAAGAACTGCTTGGCCTCGTCCAGGGTGAGGATCTTGGTGCCGTTGATGAAGGACTTGTACTCCTCGGGATCGACGCCGACGCGGGAGGCCATGATGCGCACAGCGTCGTCATAGGTCGCGGGGTTCTTGATGTAGTCGACCACCCGGTACCAGACCTTGGCCACCTTGGCCCACTCCGCCTTGCGCGCGGCCAGGCTGGAGGGCGACACCGCCAGCACGTCGTAGATCAGGCCGGGTTCGTCGGCGCTGGTGTAGATCGGCTTGGAGCCGGGCACCAGCTTGAGGGCGATGCCGGAGTTGGGCTGCCAGGCGCCGATGGCGTCCACGTCGCCGGAAGCGAGCACCTGGGGCGTCTCGTTGGTGGGCACGTTGACCAGCTCCACGTCGCTCTCGGTCATGCCGAGTTTCTCCAGGCCGTTGAGTAGCAGCAGGTGGTCAACGAAGCCGATCTCGACGCCGATCTTCTTGCCCTTGAGATCCTTCAGGGAGTCGACACCGGGCTTACCCACGATCATGTCGTTGCCGTTGGAGTAGTCGTTGATAAGGATCATCATGCTCTTGGCGCCGGTGGCGCCGGTGACCAGGGCGTCACCGTTGGTCATGGTCACCGCATCGAGCTTGCCGGCGGCGAAGGCGTCCATCGAGGCCACATAGTCGAACCACTCGAACTGCACCTCTACACCTTCCTCCTTGAACCACTGCTTCTCGATGGCCACTTCCCAGGCCACCCAGCCCGGCCAGTCGGAATAGCCGATCTTCAACGGCTCGGCCAGGGCGCCGGCCGACATACCCAGCATGGCGACTGCGGCCAGGGCGGAGAAAAACTTACTCAGGCGTTTCATCATGGAGGAGTCCTCGGGTAATACTAAAATCAATTTTCGTATTACGCTTAGTGCAACCCATGTGCCAAACGCTCATTTCTACACTTACTCTCTGTAATCCTTGTATATTTTTAACGATAAGCGTGAAAGGTGGATATTTCGGCACGCCCCATCATGGGGCCAGTAAGCGAGGGTATGGTGCTGATCGTGCACCTGAAGTGTGCACGATCAGCACAGAGAACCGGTGGGGCTGGGCCCCACCCTACCGTTCAATCATGGCGTAGGGTGGGGCCCTGCCCCACCAGTCACTCCCGGCTACCACATCTCTTCTTCTGATATCTCCGGGCATCCCATAAGATAGGCGCTTTGCTGAAGGAACAGACACCGCCATGCGCGCGCACTATCTCCAACACGTCCCCTACGAAGGCCTCGGCAGCATCGAACCCTGGCTGCGCGAAGCCGGCTATGCAATCGACCGCACCCGGCTCTACGAATCGGCTGGGCTGCCCTCCCTCGAAGGAGTCGACCTTTTGATCGTCATGGGCGGCCCGATGAGCGTCAACGACGAGGCCGACTATCCCTGGCTGGTGGAAGAGAAACGCTTCATTCGTAGGGCCATCGAAGCCGGGCTGCCCGTGCTCGGCATCTGTCTCGGCGCCCAGTTGATCGCCAGCGCCCTGGGACAGCGGGTCTACCCGAACCGGGAGAAGGAGATCGGCTGGTTTCAGATCGAGCGTGTGACCGGTGCCGATGCATCGGGGTTCGCCCTTCCACCCAGTCTGGAGGTCTTCCACTGGCATGGCGAGACATTCGACCTGCCCCCGGGGGCGATTCACCTCGCCCGCAGCCAAGGTTGCGAGCATCAGGCATTCCTCCTGCCACCCCGGGTGGTGGGCCTGCAGTGCCATCTCGAGACCACCCCCGATTCCGCGCGGCAGATCCTCGAGCAGAGCCGGGACGAGCTGGTCGCCTCCCGTTTCGTGCAGCAGGAATCGGAGATACTGGCCACGCCAGCCGAACGCTATGCCGAAATCAACCGGGTCATGGGCGGACTGCTGAGCTGGCTGACGGCGGATCGTTGACCACAGAATAGTTCGGGGCGGCAAGCCGCACCCTACGGGTACTCGAAGTGTAGGGTGCGACTTGCCGCACCGATGACGACTTCCCCAACCATACCGACCTGACTGTATCAACCGGGTCTACTGCAACAGCCAGCAGTGGCCCGGATGCTACGCAGTGGAATCCGGGATTCAGGTGACGATCAACACCAGCAACGATCGGGGTCCATGCACCCCGTAGGCGAGCACCTGGGCGATGTCGGCCGACTTGGATGGCCCCGAGATCAACAGGGCGTTGGTCGGCATGCCTTGTGACCAGCCCTGTGCGTGCATGGCTTCGGCAAAGGTGGAATAGATGGCGTCCGCCTGTAACAGCACGACATGGATGGGCGGCACCAGCGACAGCAGGCGCGGCTCCGACGCATCGGGCCAGAGGATCAGGCTGCCGGTCTCGGCGATGGCGCCGCTGCAACCGGTGAAGCCGGCATCCATCCGCTCGAACAGGTCGTTTTTCCAGGTCTCGATCTCCCGCGCGTAGGGAACCGCCTCGATGCCGTCCGCCTGGAGCGCCGACTCGAGCCGGGCAGTGACCGGAGTGTCCGGCGCATAGACCAGATTGGCGACACCCTTGGCTTTGAGCAGACTCACCAGGTCATCCGACCAGCGCGCCTCGGTCGTCACCTGCACCTCGGCGCGCACCTCCTGCATGCGGGCCGTGAAGCGCGCAATCCGCTCCTCCCGATCCCAGTCGTGACGATCCACGGGGCGCTCGATGCCCTCGCCCCGGTCGCGGCCGACCGAGCGGAGTCGCTCCAGGATGCGTCGACGCGCCTCACTCATGAGCCTCTCCCTGCTCCTCGACCAACTGACGCAACGGCTTCTCAGCGATGCGGGGCGCCTTTCTGACCGAAGTCCAGGGACCCAGCTGCTGCGGCAGCAGACGCCGGAAGCGACTGGCGCTGGCGACGGCGATGCGATAGAGCTTCGGATGGCTGGCGAGGCTCGCCCAGGCGCGCCAGAGCGCGGCTTGAGACGACTTGCGTCGCCCCCCCTGCCCCCGGGTCTCGCCGCCGCCATCCTGGCGCACGCTCTCCCAGCGCAAGCGGTTGAGCAGCTGGGGGATCGGGATGCGCACCGGGCAGACCTCGCCGCAGGCGCCGCAGAGGGTGGAGGCCTCGGCCAGTTCGCCTAGACTGTCGAGCCCCTCCTTCTGCGGCTCCAGGATGCTGCCGATGGGGCCCGGATAGACGGTACCGTAGGCGTGTCCGCCAAGCCGGGTGTAGACCGGACAGTGGTTGATGCAGGCGCCGCAGCGGATACAGCGCAGGGTCGCCTGCAGCTCCTCGTCGGCATAGATGCGTGAACGGCCGTTGTCGAGCAGCACCAGGTGGACCTCGTGAGGGCCGTCCTTCTCGCCCGGCTTGCGGGGCCCGCTGATCATATTGAAATAGGTAGTGATGCGCTGGCCGGTGGCGGAACGCGGCAGCAGCGACAGCAGGGGCGGCACGTCGGCCAGCTGCTCCACCACTTTTTCGATGCCG
>JBNLGI010000106.1:0-4680 GCA_050305975.1 Sedimenticolaceae bacterium
ATCCCGGTTTCCCGGTACCCCGTTTGAGCCTTACCAGCAAGGTCGGGGGAGTATAAGGTTTCTGATATATAAGGTCAAAGGATAGGTGATAAAAATTTTTTAATATACCTATCTGATATGGTCAAGAATGCCTTCCAGCTCGTCCAGGCTGTTGTAGCCGATCACCAGCTTGCCCTTGCCCTTGGCCCCCTGTTGCAGATCGACCTTGGCCCCGAGTTTTTCCGACAGATCATTGATCAGTCGTCGTATATCGGGATCCTCCGCCACCGCCGAACGGGCGGATGCGCGTGTCGGATTCTCCGCTTCCCCCTGCAGTCGACGCACCAGACGTTCGGTCTCGCGCACCGAAAGCCCCTGCTTCACCACCTGGTTGGCGGCCTTGGTCTGCGGCTCACCCTGCAGGCCGAGCAGGGCGCGGGCGTGGCCCATCTCCAGGCGGCGGGTTTCGACCAGCACCTTGACCTCTTCGTTGAGCTCCAGCAGACGCAGCAGATTGGTCACCGTGGTGCGCGACTTGCCTACCGCCTTGGCCACCTCCTGGTGGGTGAGGCCGAACTCGTGCAGCAGCCGGCTGAGGGCGTTCGCCTCCTCCAGGGGATTGAGGTCCTCCCGCTGGATGTTCTCGATCAGGCCCATGGCCATGGCCGCCTCTTCGGTGACCTCCTTGATCACCACCGGGATCTCGTCGAGCCCGGCCTGCTGGGCCGCGCGCCAGCGGCGTTCGCCGGCGATCAGTTCGTAGCGGTCGTTCTCCACCGCGCGCACCACCACCGGTTGGATTACGCCCTGGGCGGCGATGGAATCGGCCAGTTCGCGCAGGGAGTCGGCATCGAATTCGCGCCGCGGCTGGTAGCGTCCGCGCTGAATCAGATCGACCGGCAACCGGTTGAGGCTGTCTTTGGCGCCGGCCTTGGCCGATACCGGCGCCGCTTCGTTCTGCATGCCACCCAGGAGGGCGTCGAGACCACGCCCCAGACCTCGTTTCTTAACCGCCATAGTGCTCTTCCATTACCTCGGTATTGGCCGCTCCGCCGCCCGCTGCGCGCATACGATGCCGCCGCAGCAGTTCGCTGGCCAGGGCCAGATAGGCCGTCGCCCCGCGGGAAGTCTTGTCGTAGAGCAGGATCGGGATACCGTGACTCGGTGCTTCGGCCACCCGCACGTTGCGCGGGATGATGGTGTTGAAGACCGCGTCCTTGAAATGGGCCAGCAACTGCCCGGAGACGTCGATCGCCAGGTTGTTGCGCGGATCGTGCATGGTGCGCAGGAACCCCTCGATCTGCAGCGCCTGGTTGAGGTGGCCGCGGATCTGTTCGATGGTGTTCATCAGGGCGGAGAGCCCTTCGAGGGCATAGTACTCGGTCTGGATCGGTATCAGCACGCCGTCGGCGGCGACCAGGGCATTCAGGGTCAGCATATTGAGGGAGGGTGGGCAGTCGACCAGGATGTAGTCGTAGTCCTGCTTCACCGGCGAGAGCGCCAGGTCGAGCCGCTTCTCCCGCATGGAGCTGTTCATCAGCCCCACCTCCGCCGCGGTCAGGTCGGCATTGGCCGGCAGCACGTCGTATCCCGATTCCGGGGTTCGCTGAACCGTCTCCCGCACGCCGGCATCGCCCAGCAGCACCTCGCAGGTGGAGCGCTCGAGATTGTGCTTGTCGATACCGCTGCCCATACTGGCGTTGCCCTGGGGGTCCATGTCCACCAGCAACACCCGCTTTTTCATGGCCGCCAGGGAGGCCGCCAGATTCACCGTGGTGGTGGTCTTGCCGACGCCGCCTTTCTGATTGGCCACCGAGATGATGTGTCCCATGATCTTTCTGCTAATTGAGTCGGGGGCCGTCTATCATAAACGGAGAGCAGCCCAAGGGATACACTTCCCGTTCCCGAACTGGAACCGGTGCCCTTTGCCGACCCCCTGTTTTCCCATCATGACTTCCACAGGCGCTTACGGCTGGCGGCCCGATGCGCGAATATTCCGCTGTGCCGTCCGACCTTTATGGTGGGGCAGGGCCCCACCAAAGAACCTCGACACTCAACGACAGTCAATCCGTTTCCCGCCAGGTCACCGCAATCAGACGGCGCGCGCCTTGCACGAAGGGCACATCGAGGTCGATCACCCGTGAAACATACGCCTCCCCGAGGGCCGACTGCTCCGTCTCCGCCTGTTCCGCCTTCATCGCCAGCAGCACCGTCCCCGGGCGCCGCAGATGCTCCGCCAGCTCGAGCATGCGGGTCAGCGAGGTAAAGGCGCGCGCCGTCAGCACATCGAATCCCTCATCCGGGCGGTAGGCTTCCACCCGCTGCTGCTCCACGCTCACATTCCCGAGTCCCAGCTCCAGCACCGCCTGGCGCACGAAGCGGATCTTCTTGCCGTTGCTGTCGATCAACACGAAACGCATATCCGGCCGCATGATGGCCAGCGGGATGCCCGGCAGACCCGGCCCCGTGCCCATGTCGAGACAGCGGTCGCCCACCAGGTGGGGCAGTACCGCCAGGCTGTCGAGCAGATGGCGGCCGACCATCTGTAGCGGATCGCGCACGGCGGTGAGATTGTAGGCCCGATTCCACTTCACCAGCAGAGCCAGGAACTGCAGCAGCAAGCGCTCCTGGGTCTCGTCCATGCTCTGGCCGAGTCGTCGGACACCCTGTCTCAGCCGCTCCCGGCAGGCCGCCTGATCGAAATCGCCGCCCATCAGGCGCTACGCTTTTTCAAGTGGATCAGCAGCAGGGAGATGGCGGCAGGCGTCACCCCGGGGATGCGGCTGGCCTGTCCCAGGGTCTGCGGACGATGACGCTGGAATTTCTCCCTTACCTCGGATGAGAGGCCGCGCACGACGGTGTAGTCGAGATCGGGCGGCAGCGCGACTGATTCGTTGGCGCGATGCTTTTCGATCTCGTCACGCTGGCGTTCGATATAGCCGGCATATTTCGCCTGCACCTCCAGCTGTTCGATCACCTGGGGCGCTTCCACCCCCGGCGCCAGACGCGGCAGGCGGGTCAGATCCCGATAGGCCACATTGGGTCGCGCCAGCAGCTGCAGTGCATTGGCCTCTTTCGACAGCGGCCCGCCTAGACTGTCGGCCAGCTCCGCCGGCACGTCATCGGGACGCAGCCAGACGGCGCCGAGCCGTTGCCGCTCCCGCTCGATGGTTTCGCGCTTTTGGCTGAAGGCCTGCCAGCGCCGATCGTCCACCAGCCCCAGTTCACGACCGGTTTCGGTGAGCCGCAGGTCGGCGTTGTCCTCGCGCAGCAGCAGTCGGTACTCGGCCCGGCTGGTGAACATGCGGTAGGGCTCCAGGGTGCCACGGGTGATCAGGTCATCGACCATGACCCCGAGGTAGGCCTGGTCCCGACGCGGGCTCCAGGCCTCCAGTTCGCGGCTGTGGCGCACCGCATTGAGTCCGGCCAGCAGCCCCTGGGCCGCGGCCTCCTCGTAGCCGGTGGTGCCGTTGATCTGACCGGCGAAGAAGAGGCCCTGGATGAAGCGGGTCTCCAGCGAGGCCTTCAGATCCCGCGGATCGAAGTAGTCATACTCGATGGCATAACCCGGCCTGGTGATGTGGGCCTGTTCGAAGCCCTTCATGGAACGCACCAGAGCGAACTGGATGTCGAACGGCAGACTGGTGGAGATGCCGTTGGGGTAGATTTCGTGGGTATCCAGTCCCTCGGGCTCGATGAAGATTTGATGCGACGCCTTGTCGGCGAAGCGCACGATCTTGTCCTCGATGGAGGGGCAGTAACGCGGTCCGACCCCTTCGATCACACCGGTGTACATGGGGGAGCGCGAGAGCCCGCCGCGGATGATCTCGTGAGTCCGCTCGTTGGTATGAGTGATATGGCAGCTCACCTGGGGCGGATGCTCTTCTCGTCGCCCGAGGAAGGAGAAGACCGGGGTTGGCTGGTCGCCGGGCTGTTCCGCCAGCTGACTGTAGTCGATGCTGCGGCCGTCGATACGCGGCGGGGTGCCGGTCTTCAATCGCTCGACCCGGAAGGGGAGTTCGCGCAGGCGCTTCGATAGCGCGTTCGACGGCGGATCGCCGGCGCGGCCGCCTTCGTAGTTGCTGAGGCCGATATGGATGCGGCCGCCGAGAAAGGTCCCCACCGTCAAGACCACGGCGCGGGCGCGGAACTTGAGACCCATCTGGGTGACCACCCCGGCGACCCTCTCCCCTTCAACCAGCAGGTCGTCCACCGCCTGCTGGAACAGCTGCAGGTTGGGCTGGTTCTCCAGGGCGTGGCGAATCGCCGCCTTATAGCGGATGCGGTCGGCCTGGGCTCGGGTGGCGCGCACCGCAGGTCCCTTGCGCGAGTTGAGAATGCGAAACTGGATGCCCCCGCGGTCGGCGGCCTGTGCCATGATACCGCCAAGGGCGTCGATCTCCTTCACCAGATGGCCTTTGCCGATGCCGCCGATGGCTGGATTGCAGCTCATCTGCCCCAGGGTTTCGATGTTGTGCGATAGCAGCAGGGTTTTGGCGCCCATGCGTGCAGCAGCAAGCGCGGCTTCGGTCCCCGCGTGGCCGCCGCCTATCACTATCACATCAAAACTGTCGCTATAGAACATTATTGCCCGGTGAAAAATATATTCGGACCGCAAATTATAATGTAATCATGTGTTTATTTCTTTTTGTTTTTTACGGCAGCAACGGTCCTTTCAGCTGTCTGCCTGCAAACATACCC
>JBNLGI010000107.1:0-17011 GCA_050305975.1 Sedimenticolaceae bacterium
AAGCCGCACCCTACACCTGATCAAACCGTAGGGTGCGGCTTGCCGCACCGTTATCCTTTTTATTCACCCAGCACTATTTCATTCAAGTCGGTGCCGTAGTGGCGAGACAAAAAAGTTTGAGTTGAGGCGGTGGAGCTGGGAGAAAGGTCAGCGTCGTAATCCTGAAACTCAAAACTCAAAACTCATGACTCCCTGCTGCGCCAGCAACGCCGCGCCATACGCCGCTTCCTGATGCCCGGCCCGTAATACCGGCACCCCCAGCATGCGCTCCCGTATCTGACGCCAGGGTTCATTGGCCGCGCCGCCGCCGATGGAGATCACCCGGTGGGGAGCGGGTGCGCCCAGACGCTGCAGTAGTGCATACCCCTCCTGTTCGATGCGTGCGATGCCTTCGAGTATGGCCTGGAAGAATCGGCCGTCGTCTGCCGGCCGTGGGTTCAGGCGCGGGGGGAGGGCGGTGTCGTTGACGGGAAACCGTTCGCCGGGACGGGTCAGAGGGTAGTAGTCGAGCCCGGTGGGTCGATCCGGTGTCATCTGTCGGGTCAGCTGTGCGATCTGCTCATCGGTAAACAGGGCGCGGCAAACGGCGCCGCCCGTGTTGGAGGCGCCGCTGACCAGCCAACGCTGTCCCAGGCGATGGCTGTAGACGCCATACTGGGCAGCGAAAACCGGCTTGTCGGAGAGAATTTTCAGCACCAGGGTGCTGCCGAGGGAGCTGACGGCATCGCCGATCCTGTCCGCGCCGGTGGCGAGAAAGGCGGCATTGCCGTCGGTGGTACCGGTGATGATGGCGACCTCCTGGCTCAGCCCCGTCGCCTTCGCGACGCTGGCGGTCAGATATCCGATGGGTGTGCCGACCGGGAAGACCTTGGGCAGGCAATCCGGAGGCAGAGCCAGGTCATCCATCCAGTCGGGCCAACGCCGTTCGACTGGATCGTAGCCCAGCTTCAGGCAGTTGTTCTCGTCGCTCAGCGGAAAGCGGCCGCAGAGCCGGCCCATGATCCAGTCGGCCTGGTGCAAGGCGTGAAAGGGTCGATGCCCGAGGTCGGTTTTGAGGTAGAGCAGCTTGGCCAGACTCGAACTGGCGCTCAGCACCGGATTGTCGGGTGGGGCAATCTTGCGGATAGCGGGCAGCACTTCACGGCCTCGGCTGTCGTCGTACATCAGAGCCGGTGTCAATGGCACGCCCGCTGCATCGCAGAGCAGCAGGGTGGAGGAGGTGCCGTCAACGGCGATGGCCCGGAGCGGCGTTTTTCGGCAGGCCTTGCCCAGCCGGGAGAGAACCTGCTCCACGGCGCGCCACCAATGGTCGGGATCCTGCCGCCGTTCTGCGGCGGTGTCGGAGACCGATGGCGGCAGGTCGACAGCGGATTCGGCGACTACCTTGCCTCGGGCATCGATGGCCACCCCGCGACAGCCGGAGGTGCCCAGATCGATGCCGGCAAAGGTGTCCAAGGCTCAGGGGAGCTGAACCGGTGCCGGCGCAGTCCACTCCTCGGCTTTGTGTTCGGCCACCACCGTGGTGTAGATCCCGCCGCGCACGTTGAACTCGGCGCTCAGGCGCATGAAGCGCGGTCGGGTGGCGGCCACCAGGTCACCCAGGATCTCGTTGGTGACGGCCTCGTGGAAGGCCCCCTGGTCACGAAACGACCAGATGTACATCTTCAATGCCTTCAACTCCACGCACAGCTTGTCCGGCACATACTCCAAGGTCATCTCGGCGAAGTCGGGCTGGCCGGTCTTGGGACAGAGACAGGTGAATTCCGGGATCCGAATACGGATGGTATAGTCCCGTTCCGGCTGTGGGTTGTCGAAGGTTTCCAGGTCCTTGCTCGGTTGACTGGGCATAATTTGGGTCACTCTTCACACAAATGAGGCGCGATTATACGCGAGCCGTGCGGCCATCAGAAGTGGCAGGGTTTAAATTAAATAATAACAGTTAGTTAAAGACATAAGTTAAAGTGAATAATTTTCAGAATCACTCTGTATCAATCGCCGTCTTTGGTGTATCTTAGCCGCCCATGCGTCTGGAGAAAATCAAGCTCGCCGGGTTCAAGTCGTTCGTCGATCCGACGACTGTGCCGATCCCCAGCAACCTGGTCGGCATCGTCGGCCCGAACGGATGCGGAAAGTCGAATGTGATTGACGCCGTACGCTGGGTCATGGGCGAAAGTTCGGCCAAGATGCTGCGCGGCGAATCGATGGCCGACGTCATCTTCAACGGCTCCAGTGCGCGCAAGCCGGTCGGCAGCGCAGCCATCGAGCTGGTCTTCGACAACACCGAGGGACGGGCCGGCGGCCAGTACGCCCAGTACAACCAGATCTCGGTCAAGCGGCAGGTCTCCCGCGACGGCCAGTCGCTCTACTACCTCAACGGCGTGCGCTGCCGCCGCCGCGACATCACCGACCTTTTCCTCGGCACCGGTCTCGGTCCGCGCAGCTACTCCATCATCGAGCAGGGCATGATCTCGCGTCTGATCGAGGCGCGTCCCGAGGATCTGCGCATGTTCCTCGAAGAGGCGGCCGGCATCTCCAAGTACAAGGAGCGACGGCGCGAGACGGAGAACCGCATCCGCCATACGCGGGAGAATCTGGAACGTCTCACCGATCTGCGCGACGAGGTCTCCAAGCAGTTGCAGCACCTGCAGCGGCAAGCCTCCACCGCCGAGAAGTACAAGGTCCTGAAACAGGAAGAGCGTCTGGTGAAGGCGGAGCTGCTGGCCCTGCGCTGGCGGGCCCTGGACGAGGAGCTGCAGCAGCGTGAACGCCACATCGCGGAGCTGCAGAACCGGCTCGAGGCGGCGCTGGCCGATCAGCGCAAGCTGGAAGCGACCATCGACGCCGACCGCGAAAGGCACACCGAAGTCAACGAACAGTTCAACGAAGTGCAGGGGCGTTTCTACGCCCTGGGCGCCGAGATCACCGGGCTGGAGCAGGCGATCCAGTACGCCCGGGACAGCCGTCGCCAGCAGCAGCAGGACCTGGAGCAGGTGGAACAGGCCTGGCGCGAAGCCGAGGCGCACCGGGATCAGGACGAGCAGCGGCTGCAGGAGCTCAACGCCAGCCTGCAGGAGCAGACGCCCCAGTTGGAGCAGGCGCGGGAAGAGGAGCAGATCGAATCCGAGGCGCTGGCCCAGGCGGAACAGGCCATGCAGGCCTGGCAGGGCGAGTGGGACGGCTTCAACCAGCAGGCGGCGGAACCGGCCCAGACGGCCCAGGTGGAACGCACCCGCATCAACCACCTGGAGCAGCAGGGGACGAATCTGGAACGGCGCCTGCAACGCCTCAGCGAGGAGCTGGGACGCCTCAACGACACCCAGTTGCTGGCCGAGATCACCGAACTCGAAAGCAACGAGGCCCTGCGCAAGGCGGAGGCCGACAACCTGCATCAACAGCTGACGCAGAGCATCGAGGCGATCAATCGACTGCGCGACGGCAACAACCAGCTCTCGGCCCGGCTCGACCAGGCGCGCGCCGAGCTGCAGTCCAGCCGCGGACGCCTGGCTTCCCTGGAGGCCCTGCAACAGGCCGCCCTCGGCAGTCAGGAAGAGACCGTCACCGAGTGGTTGGCGCAGAGCAGTCTGCAACAGGCGGCCCGGCTGGCCCAGTCCCTCAAGGTCGAGCCCCGCTGGCAGCGGGCGGCGGAGATCGTGCTCGGCTTTCATCTTCAAGCGGTCTGCGTGGAGGACCTCGACGCGCTGCAGGCGCGCATCCCGCAACTCGACAAGGCGTCGCTGACCCTGTGGGACGCCCGCACCCGGCGCAGCGAGACCTCCTGGCCCGAGGATCGACTGCTCTCCAAGATCGCTGCACCCTGGAACCTCGAGAGCCTGTTGGCCGGAGTCAGGGTGGCGGACAATCTCTCCGCCGCCTTGAGCCTTCGCGGCGCTCTGGCGGCCGGCGAGTCGGTGGTCACGCCGGATGGCGTCTGGCTGGGTCGCGACTGGTTGCGAATCGCCCGCGAGAGCGACGAGCAGGCCGGCGTGCTGGCGCGTGAAGAGGAGCTGCGGGAGCTGAAAGAGAACCTCTCCGTCCAGGAGCTCAAGGTGGCCGAGCAGGTGGAGGCCCTGGAGCAGGGACGGGAGTCGCTGCGTCAGTCCGAGCAGACCCGGGAGCAGCATCAGAGCCAGTTCAACCAGATCAACCGCGCCCTGTCGGAGATCAGTTCCAGTCTCAGCGGCAAGCGGACTCGGGCCGAGCATCTGCGTCAGCGGCGCGAACAGTTGCAGCATGAACAGTCGGAAATCGCCGAGCAGATCCAGTCCGACCAGGATCTGATGGCGGAGACCCGGGAGCGTCTGCATGCGGCGCTGGAGGCGATCGAGACCCTGGGCGAGCGACGTGAAGCCCTGGTGCGTCGTCGCGACGAGCTGCGCGAGCAGGTCAATCAGGCGCGCGAGCGACTCAACCGCCAGCGCGCCTCCTCCCACCAGGTGGCCTTGCAGGTGGAGTCGATGCGCACCGCTCAGGCCTCACTGGTGCAGAATCTGGAACGCGCGCGCAGCCAGCTCGGCCTCATGCTTCAGCGTCGCGAGGAACTCACCCACGCCCTTGCCAACAGCGAGCTTCCGCTGCAGGAGCAGCAGGAGAGCCTGAGCCGCAAGCTCAACGACCGTGCCGTGGTCGAAAAGGAGTTGATGGAGGTGCGCCGTGGGCTGGAGACGCTGGACAATCAGCTGCGGGAGCTGGAGCGCAATCGCCACCAAGTCGAACAGCAGGTGCAGGAGCGTCGTGAGCTGCTGAACCAGGCGCGTCTGGAGAGCCAGGAGGTGACCGTGCGCCGCCAGACCCTGCAGGAGCAGCTCGACGAGGAGGGCCTGAACGTGGAGTCCCTGTTCGCCGAGATGCCGGAGGGGGCCAGCGAGTCGGAGTGGCACCAGCGGACCGAGACCCTGGCCCAGCGGATTCAGCGCCTCGGCCCCATCAATCTGGCCGCTATCGACGAGTTCCAGGAGCAGTCCGAGCGACTCAAATATCTGGACGAACAGCACACCGACATCAGCAGCTCCCTGGAGACCCTGGAGAATGCCATCCGCAAGATCGACCGGGAGACCCGGACCCGTTTCAAGGAGACCTTCGACAAGGTCAACTCCGGCATCAAGGAGCTCTTTCCGCGCCTCTTCGGCGGTGGCCACGCCTATCTGGAGCTGACCGGGGAGGACCTGCTCGATACCGGCGTCACCGTGATGGCGCGTCCGCCGGGCAAGCGGAATTCCAGCATCCACCTGCTCTCCGGCGGCGAGAAGGCGCTGACCGCGGTGGCCATGGTGTTCTCCATCTTCCAGCTCAATCCGGCCCCCTTCTGTATGCTCGACGAGGTAGATGCCCCGCTGGACGACGCCAACGTGGGGCGCTTCTGCGAGATGGTGAAGGCGATGTCGGAGCAGGTGCAGTTCATCTTCATCACACACAACAAGATCACCATGGAGATCGCCAACCAGCTTTCGGGTGTCACCATGCATGAACCGGGCGTCTCCCGCCTGGTCACCGTCGATGTGGAGGAGGCGGCGAAACTGGCCGCTGTTTAGGGCCTGTTAATACTCATCTAATAGGCTCTGTTGCCTCTGAAACAGCGCCAATCAAGGCGCGAGGAGAGAAGTTTGGTCATTCCAAATGAACGACGAGCAACGCTGAGTGGTGCTGTTTCAGAGGCAACCCGAAGGGCTGGGGCTGTATTAGCGTCCAACTGCGTTATCATTCGCTCATGTAGACAGACTACACATCGCTCATTCTGCCTTGCTGGACGCAAATACAGCCCCAGCAGAGCCTATTGGATGAGTGTTAACAGGCCCTAATGGACGCGACGACGCTACGCATCGTACTGTTTGTCGCCGGCCTTTTTTTCCTGGGCGGCATCTATCTCTACGAGACCCGGCGGCGCAAGCGTGAGTCGGCCCAGGCCAGACGACGGGTGGCGCCGAAGGTGGAGCCTAGCCTGAGCCGGGATGTGGAAGAGGATCTGGAGGCCGAATCCGAGCCTCCCGAAGAGGCGGATTACGAGAGCGGGGAGAAGGACGAGATCACGGAGCTGCTCGAGGATGAGGATGAGTATGAAGATGAGGAGGAGCGCATCGAAAGCTTCCGCATCGACGACGAACCCATACCCGGCATCGATCAACCCGTGACGGCGGCTGAAGCCGACTCGCCAGACGAGCGCAAACCCGCCATGGAACAGCAGGACCTGTTCGGTTTCAGCGCCCAGGAGGAGTCGCCGGTCGACGTGCCCGACCTGATCATCCAGATCAATGTCCGCGCCAAGAAGGATCCCTTCACTGGACCCGCCATCGAGAAGGCGATGCAGGAGACCGGACTGGTGCTCTCCGACTTGGCCATCTATCAGAGACTGGCCTCCGACGGTAGCCGCAAGGTGCTCTACAACCTGGCCAGCATGGTCGAACCGGGGGTCTTTCCGGTCAAGGCAATGGCCGATTTCTCCACCCCGGGACTGACCCTGTTCGCCCAGTTGCCCGGGCCGGGCGACAGCCTGATGATCTTCTCCGACATGCTCTACACCGCCGAACGCCTGGCGGCGATGTTGGTGGGCGATCTGCAGGACGAGTCCCGCAGCGCCCTGACCAAACAGACCATCGAACACCTGCGCGAGCGTATCATGGAGCACAAGCGGCAGATCCAGTTGGCGCGGAGGAAGGTTTGAGCAACTCCCGGTCCGCGGCTGCCCGCATCGAGGCCCTGCGCAACCAGATCAATCACCACAACCGGCTCTACTACGTCTACGACGCACCGGAGATTCCGGACGCCGAATACGACCGGCTGATGCGCGAGTTGCAGACCCTCGAGACCCAGCATCCCGAGCTCGTCTCCCCCGACTCCCCGACCCAGCGTGTGGGCGAGACCCCTCTCGATGGATTCGACGAGGTGGTCCATCGCGTACCCATGCTCTCCCTCGACAACGCCTTCAGCGAACAGGAGATGTCCGATTTCGAGCGGCGTATCCGCGAGCGGCTGAAGCTGGGGGCGGAAGCGGAGATCCACTATCAGGCCGAGCCCAAACTCGACGGCCTGGCGGTCAATCTGCGCTACGAGTCAGGACGTCTGCTGCAGGCGGCAACCCGGGGCGACGGCACCCGTGGCGAGGATGTCACCAGCAATGTGCGCACCATCAAGGCGGTACCGCTGACCCTGGACGGCGAAGACTGGCCGGAGGTGCTGGAGGTGCGGGGCGAGGTCTTCATGCCGCGGAAAGGCTTCGAGCAGCTCAATGCCCGGGCCCGCGAGGAGGGTGACAAGACCTTCGTCAACCCGCGCAACGCGGCGGCCGGTTCCTTGCGTCAGCTCGACCCCCGCATCACCGCCCGGCGTCCCCTGAACTTCTACGCCTACGGCTTCGGCGAGGTCTCTTCGGGACAGCTCGGCGCCAGCCAAAGCGCCTCACTGGCGCGGCTCAAGGGCTGGGGGGTACCCGTCTCGCCCATCGCGCAGAGGGTGGCGGGGGTGAGCGGCTGTCTCGCCTACTATCAGGCGATGCTCGAGCAGCGGGACGCTCTGGCCTACGACATCGACGGCGTGGTCTTCAAGGTCGATGACCTGGCGCTGCAGGAGCGTCTCGGTTTCGTCTCCCGCGCCCCGCGCTGGGCGATCGCCTACAAGTTTCCCGCCCAGGAGGAGATGACCCGGGTCGAGGCGATCGAGTTCCAGGTCGGGCGCACCGGCGCGGTGACGCCGGTCGCCCGTCTGCAGCCTGTGTTTGTCGGCGGCGTCACGGTCAGCAACGCCACCCTGCACAACATGGACGAGGTGCGACGCAAGGATGTGCGGCCGGGTGATACCGTGGTGGTGCGACGGGCCGGTGACGTGATTCCCGAAGTGGTCTCGGTGGTCGATCCCAAACGAACCGGCCGCAGCAAGCCGGTTGAGCTGCCGAAACAGTGCCCCATCTGTGAATCTGAGATTCTGCACCCTGAGGGCGAAGCCATTGCTCGCTGTTCCGGCGGTCTGTTCTGCGCCGCCCAGCGCAAGGAGGCCATCAAACACTTCGCCTCGCGCAAGGCGATGGACATCGAAGGTCTGGGCGACAAGCTGGTCGAGCAGCTTGTCGAGCAACCGGAAAAGCAGAAACGGATAGAGACTCCGGCCGATCTTTACTCACTCAGCAAGCAGCAACTGGCTGAGCTGGAGCGTATGGCCGACAAGTCAGCCCAGAATCTGATCGATGCGTTGGAAAAGTCCAAGACCACGACGCTCGGCCGTTTCCTGTACGCCCTCGGCATCATGGGCATAGGCGAGACTATGGCCAACACTCTGGCACGTGAACTCGGTAGCCTGAATGCGATCATGGGGCTGCGTCTCGCTGACCTGGTGGAGATCAAGCCCAGCCAGGCGACCAAGCTGCACCAGGCCCTGCATGCGTTGCCCGAATCTCAGCTCCTGCCTGCCGGTGATCCGGAGTTCGTCAACACCTTCGACTTCAAGTGGCTGACTCCGGTCCATGCCGACCTGTTGGCGGAAAAGTTCCCCGATCTGGAGAGCCTGATGACGGCCGATGCCGAGGCCATCGCCAACACGCCGACCCGCTCTATCGAAGGTGTGGGCACGGTGCTCGCCGATCAGCTGGTGACCTTCTTCCGTCAGGAGCACAACCGCGAGGTCATTCAGGCATTGCGGGATGCCGGTATCCATTGGCCGGAAGCGGAGCGCCGCAGCGAGGCGCAGCAACCGCTGAAGGGCAAGACCTTCGTCCTCACCGGCACCCTTAGCCGGCCCAGGGACCAGATCAAGGCCGAACTGGAGGAGCTGGGCGCCAAGGTGGCCGGCAGCGTCTCCAAGAAGACCGACTATGTGGTGGCCGGCGAGGCGGCGGGTTCCAAACTGGCCAAGGCGGAGAGTCTGGGGGTGGCGGTTCTCGACGAGGCGGGATTGAAGGCCCTGCTGGGGGAGCTTGCCGGGTAGAGAAGGCTGTTGATCATGCAGGGATCGGAGGCTTTGTCTCTGGTCTTGCTGATCAATGACTCATGTATCGGGCGGCTCGCCGCACCGATCTCCTGATCGGTGGTTTGTGACCCGTTCCATTCGGTTTCCAGGGATGCAGGATGTGAGATGGCCCGCTCCCTCGCCGTTTCTGCACAGACATTCCCTGCTGGTAAGTGGGGTTGCCTATCCGCTAAGCTTGTTGAATCAGAAGATGCAACGCCGTTAGTTGCCCCTTCAGTCTCGAGTACAAATCCCAGGCAGTAGAAAATGAGCGAACCAATCGACAAAGAGCGCGAGATCATGATGGTGATGCGCAAGGTGCTGACCCAGATCGTTCGTGAAGTGACACCGGAGCACAAGAGTCTCAAGCATCCCCTTTCGGAGCAGACCATTCAGGATATCCGGCAGTGCCTGGGCCTGATCACCGCGCGCGAGAAAGAGCTGGCGGATGCGGCGGGCCGAACCGCCGAAGAGCGCCCCTATTTCGTCGACGAACCGCCGAAAACCAAGGTGGTGCCGATCGCCAATCTCGGCAAACCCAAACCTTCGGGCAGCGATTAGCGGTTATTCCGGCAGCGATAGACAGAAACGGCGGGCACCAGGCCCGCCGTTTTCATGTCGTGATCCGGTTGAGGATCACTCCGAAGCCGGTTTTGCCTCTGCCTCGGCCGGCTTCTCCTCATCCGCCTGACCGGTTGCGCCCCCCTCGGCAGGCGCGGGTTCTGCCGACTGCCCGCCCTCCGTCTGAGCGGCGGTATCTTCCACGGCTGCCGGTTTCTTCACCGCCACCTGTTCATTGAAGACGATTTCGCTCTTGTTGCGCAGCTGCTGCATATACTCGGCCAGGGCCTGCTGTTGGAGTTTGGTGATGATTTCACCGCGCAGGTTATCCAGCGTGGGGGCTTCGGCTTCACGGGTGTCTTCCAGCAGGATGACATGCCAACCGAACTGGGTCTGCACCGGTTCCTTGCTGTAACTGCCTTTTTCCATTGCAGCCACCGCGTCGGCGAAGGGCTTGACCATCTGATTGGCGTCGAACCAGCCGAGATCGCCGCCGTTCTTGCCGGTGGGGCCGGTGGAGTGGGCCTTGGCCAGTTCGGCAAAGTCGGCGCCGCCAGCCAGCTGCTCGATCAGGGATTTGGCTTCAGCCTCCTCTTTGACCAGGATGTGGCGCGCCTTGTACTCCTGGTTGCCCTGGCTGGCGTACTCCGCTTCGTAATAGGTCTTGATCTGATCCTCGCTCGGCTGGTGTTCGGCGGCGTACTCCTGGATCACCGTCTGGGTCAGCAGTTTTGCACGCAGCAGCGCCAGGGTGGCGGCCACCTCCGGACGTTCGGCGATACCCTTGGACTCGGCATCCTGAGCGGCGATGATGACGTTGGCCAGCTCGTTGAGCACGGTCATCTGCATCTCCGGCGAGTTCTTGGCGTCCGGTACGTTGCGCATGCGATCCTGGAAGTAGAGCGCATACATGGCCTTGCTGATGGGTTCGCCGTTGACGGTGAGCAGAGTGTTCTCATCCATCGCCGGCTGCTCCTGATCGGAGCTCGAGGCGGCGCCGGTGTCGGGACTGGGTACCGTGGGCGCGGTGTCGGCCGCCTGGTTGCATCCGGCAATCAGCAGGGCGCTGCAGAAAGTGGCCAACAGCATTTTTTTCTTCATCATCTTTTCTACCTTTGGATTTCTGGAGGGGTTCGCAAACTTCCGTGAGCCTGTCCGGTTCCGATGGGCGGCTCTAGGCTGGAAGCACTTTTAAAAAGGGTTTGACCATGACCCGGTCGTAGACGCCGGCTTTGATGTAAGGGTCGTCGTCGGCCCAGCGCTTGGCACTGTCAAGGTCGGGGAACTCGGCGACGATCAGACTGCCGCTGAATCCTGCCGGGCCCGGATCCTCGGCGTCGATCGCCGGATGGGGGCCGGCCATCAGAAGGCGGCCTTCATGCTGCAGTTGACGCAGCCGCTGGACATGATCCGGACGCGCCTTGAGACGCGCTTCGAGACTGTCCTCCCGATCTTCGGCGATTATGGCGTAGTACACGTTGTTATTCCTCTTCTATGGCTTCGCTGACGGAGAGATGACGCGCCAGGTAGAAGGCCTGCAGCAGTATGAAGAGCAGGGTGAGCCCCATCATGCCAAACAGCTTGAAATTGACCCAGCTCTGTTCGAGGGAGTGTGCAGTATTACACATCTCCAGCTGATTACCGCTGAATAGCCCGCTGCAATTCTCGAAATCGATCTGTTGCAGGCCCGACAGCTCGATCAAGCGGCTTTCGACGACGAAAAAGTCGTTGGCGACGTAGAGATTGAGAAAGCCAAGGGCGAAGAAAAACAGCGCCCAGGCAAGATTGAGGCGCCGCCAGACGGGTTTGGGCAACTCGATATTGCCACCCATCAGGCGTTGCACGACCGGTTTTTCGCCGATGAACTGGCTGCCCAGAAACACCAGGCCGAAGAGCCAGTTGATCACCGACGGCTTCCACATGATGAAGGTACGGTCATGCAGCAGCAGGGTGAGGCCGCCGAAGACGAGCAGGATCGCCAGGGTGACCAGGTGGGCCATCTCGATGCGTCGCTTGTCGAACCAGTGGTAGCCGACCTGGATGAGCGAGGCGACGATGGCTACCGCCGTGGCGACATAGATGTCGTACAACTGGTAGGCGGCAAAAAACAGTATGACTGGAAAAAAATCGGCCAGTAGTTTCATGGTCTTCGGTTACAGACGGTGTCGTCTCAATGCAGGGTCCGTGGAATGCACCACAGATGGTAATACTTTTCCACTACCTGTCTGACGACCCGCGGATAGTTCAGGAGTTCCATCTGTTGCATCCCCTCTTCGAAAAAACGGGGCGCCTCTTCCGGCAATGCCTCGACCAGCTGCTGATAGGCCTGCTCGATGAGTTCGGCACGGTGGCTGCGGGTGGCGATGATGGCCCGGTTCATCAACAGCAGTCGCCAGGGGCGGCCGGGATCCGATTTCTCCAGATCGGCGCGGGTGGCGGTATCGACGGCGCGCTGCAGCTCTCCGGTCAGCTGATAGAGCTGGCCGAGCAGGGTGGGTTCCCGCAGGGTGTTGGCCAGTCGCGCCAGGGCGTTGACGATCGGAGCCAGGCTTCTCAGCTCACCGCCGTGACGGGCGATCCAGAGCGCCATCGGCAGGGTCAGGTCCTCCAGCTGCCGCGACTCCCGCTCCAGGTGCAGACTGCCGGCGGCACTGGCCAGGTCGCTCAACATCTGGATGGCATAGTCGCCCAGCTGATTCAGATCGACCTTCTGCCGGGATGGACGTTCCTCCATCTCCTCAATCTCGATGACCGACAGCAGTTCGAGCAACCGCAGCATGGCCTGCTGCAGCATTTTGGGAGAGTGGTCGGCATCCTCGGCGGCACTGCCCGAGCGGCGGCTGGCCTCGACCACAGCAGGCGCGGTGGCGTCGAATTGCTGACTGATATAGCGAAGGTCGAGCGTGGGAAACAGCATGGCAGCGATTGTATCAGGCGCTCTCCTGGGCGTCTCCCACCCGCGGGGTTGCCTCGCAAGAGCGCCTCTAAGCGGCGCTCGTCGTCTATTTGGATTCAGCAAACCTCTTTTCTCGCGCCTGGATTGGCGCTTTTTCAGGGGCAACAGGGCCTGTCGTATGCGCATTGACCAGCCCTGAGTCGGCGCTTCGAGCGGCAGCCGGGGATG
Organism: Sedimenticolaceae bacterium; assembly: GCA_050305975.1. Classification (GTDB taxonomy): domain Bacteria; phylum Pseudomonadota; class Gammaproteobacteria; order Chromatiales; family Chromatiaceae; genus Thiodiazotropha. The sequence goes on from JBNLGI010000107.1 coordinate 12,614, forward strand.
GCGGGTGAAATCAGTGCCTGCATAAATCAGGAGTATTCCCCGATTATGGCTGTCCGTACAGCGATCCAATAGGTACAATCCGCCTCCATGTTTTGTCCCTATGACCTGCACAGCCACTCCACCGCCTCCGACGGCACCCTGTCGCCGGCCGCACTCGTGCGCGCCGCGGACGAGGCGGGCGTGGAAGTATTGGCACTGACCGACCACGACACCACTGCAGGCATCGCCGAGGCCATGCAGGAAGCCGGGCAACGGAGCATCGAACTGGTGGCCGGGGTCGAGATCTCGGTGACCTGGAGCGCGCAGACGGTGCACATCGTAGGTCTCAATGTGGATCCGGAAAATCCGATCCTGCAGGCGGGCCTGCAGTCGATGCGGGATTTTCGCGACTGGCGCGCACGGGAGATCGGTCGCCGGCTGGAGAAGTGTGGGGTGCCCGATGCCTACCAGGGCGCGTTGGCCCACTCCAACGGTATCCTGGTCAGCCGTACCCACTTTGCCCGCATGCTGGTGGAGCGGGGCATGGTCGAGGACGAACGCAAGGTCTTCAAGCACTACCTGGTTCACGGCAAACCGGGCTATGTGGCGGGTGACTGGGCCAAGCTCGACGCGGCGATCGATTGGATCCACGCCGCCGGCGGTCAGGCGGTGGTGGCCCATCCGGCGCGTTACACCATGACGCGCACCAAGCTGAGGCGGCTCTTCGCCGAGTTTCGCGAACTCGGCGGCGAGTCGATCGAAGTGGTATCCGGCAGCCACGGCCGTGCCGACTGCATATCGATGGCCAAGCACTGCAACGACTTCGGCCTGAGTGCCTCGGCCGGTTCCGATTTTCACTCCCCGGAAAATCCCTGGATCGCCCTGGGACGGCTGCCGACGCTGCCGGTCGGCTGCCGGCCAATCTGGCACGACTGGTCGATCCGCCAGGCTGGTATGACGTCACGCAAGGCGATGTGAGCGCAGTTATCGATGGCCCAGTTTTTCCAGATTCATCCCGAAAATCCACAGCCGCGCCTGATCAAACAGGCGGTCAGCATCATTCGTGACGGCGGCGTGGTGATCTATCCCACCGATTCCAGCTACGCGATCGGCTGCCATATCGGCGACAAAGGGGCGATGGAGCGCATCCGGCGCATCCGCAAGGTCGACGAGGAGCACAACTTCACTCTGGTCTGCCGCGACCTGACCGAGATCTCCCACTATGCCAGGATCGACAACCGGGACTACCGGCTACTGAAGACCCTGACCCCGGGACCCTACACCTTCATCCACAAGGCGACCAAACAGGTCCCCCGGCGCCTGATGCATCCCAAACGGCGCACCATCGGTATCCGGGTGCCCGACAACGCCATCGTCAGCGCCCTGCTGGAGGAGCTGGGGGAGCCGATCATGAGCACCACCATGATCTTGCCCGGCGACGAGATGCCGCTGACCGATCCCTACGAGATGCGCGATCTGCTCGACCATCAGGTGGACCTGATCATCGACGGCGGCTACTGCGGTTTCGAGCCCACCACCGTGGTGGTGATGACCGAAGACGTGCCTGAGGTGGTGCGGACCGGCAAGGGCGATGCCTCCCTCTTCGAGGTATAATCCGTCGATGGAAGGGCTCACTCTGATTCAAAAGCTGGCCATTTTCGTGCTGCCGATGATCTTCGCCATCACCGTGCACGAGGCGGCTCACGGCTGGGTGGCCAAGCGCCTGGGCGACAATACCGCCGAAATGCTGGGGCGGGTCACCCTCAATCCCCTCAAACACATCGATCCGGTCGGTACCATCCTGGTGCCCCTGGGCCTCTATCTGTTGACCGGCTTCATGTTCGGCTGGGCCAAGCCGGTGCCGGTGAACTGGCGCAACCTGAGGCACCCCAAGCGCGACATGGGGTACGTGGCCCTGGCCGGCCCCGCCGCCAATCTGCTGATGGCGCTGATCTGGACCCTGGTGATCTACGTCGGCGCCCTGAGTGCGAAGAGCTTCATCTGGCTGGCTCAGCCGCTGGTCTTCATGGGCGTCGCCGGGGTGCTGTTCAATTCGGTGCTGATGGCGCTGAATCTGCTGCCGATCCTGCCGCTCGACGGGGGCAGAGTGCTCTTTTCCCTGCTGCCGGCCCGACAGGCTCAAGCCTATTCCCGTCTCGAGTCCTACGGTCTGATCATTGTCGTGCTGCTGATGGTGACCGGCCTGCTGGGCGTGATCCTCTGGCCTGTGGTAGGTTTGACCATTGCGCTGCTGCCCGCCAGCGACATCGTCACCCAGTTGATACCCGTGATACTCAGTCCCGCAAGGAGTTAGTCTTGGATTCATCGACCCCGCCGTCCCGAGTACTCTCAGGCATGCGCCCGACCGGCCGTCTCCATCTCGGCCACTACCACGGCGTGCTGAAAAACTGGGTCGAGCTGCAGAACCGGCATGAGTGCTTCTTTTTCGTCGCCGACTGGCACGCGCTGACCACCCACTACGACGATCCCAGCCTGATCCCGGCCAGCGTCTGGGACATGGTGATCGACTGGCTGGCGGCCGGCGTCGATTGCGAATCGGCCACCCTGTTCGTGCAATCCATGGTGCCGGAACACGCGGAGCTGCATCTGCTGTTGTCGATGATCACCCCCCTGGGCTGGCTGGAGCGGGTGCCCAGCTACAAGGATCAGCAGGAGAAGCTGAAGGAGAAGGACCTGGCCACCTACGGCTTTCTCGGTTATCCGCTGCTGCAGTCGGCCGACATTCTGATCTACCGCGCCGCCCAGGTGCCGGTAGGCGAGGACCAGGTGGCGCATGTTGAACTGACCCGGGAGATCGCCCGCCGTTTCAACCACCTTTACGGCCGCGAGCCCGGTTTCGAGGAGAAGGCGGAAGCGGCGCGCAAGAAGATGGGCAAGAAGGCGGCCAAGCAGTTCGACCAGCTGCGCCGCGCCTATCAGGAGAGGGGCGACAACGAAGCGCTGGTCAGCGGCCGCGGACTGCTGGAAGCGCAGCAGAACATCTCGGGCGATGAGCGGGAACGGCTGCTCGGCTACCTGGAGGGCAGCGGGCGGTTGATCCTGACCGAACCCCAGCCGTTGCTGACCAAGGCCTCCAAGATGCCGGGCCTGGACGGACAGAAGATGTCCAAGTCCTACGGCAACACCATCTCCCTGCGCGAGGATCCGGCCGAGGTCGAGAACATGATCAAGCGCATGCCCACCGATCCCAGCCGGGTGCGCCGCAACGACCCGGGCGAACCGGAGAAGTGCCCGGTGTGGCAGCTGCACCAGGTCTACTCGGGCGACGAGATCAAGGCCTGGGTGCAGGAAGGGTGCCGCAGCGCCGGTATAGGCTGTCTCGACTGCAAGGGTCCGGTGATCGACGCGGTGCTGGCGGAGCTGCAGCCGATGCAGCAGCGGGCAGCGGAGTTCGAGGCCCAGCCGGAGCTGGTCAAACGGGTCATCCGCGAGGGCTCCGAAAAGGCCCGCATGGTGGCCCAGGAGACCATGCAGGAAGTACGGCAGGTCATGTCACTCGATTTTTCCTAAACGGTACACTCCATGGAACCGATCTCGGAAGAGCACCCGCACCACCATCCGGAGCAGGAGGAGATGCCCTTCGCCATCGTCATGGGCGAGCCCTATGCCACGCCACCGACGGACCTCTATATCCCGCCGGATGCGCTGGAGGTGTTTCTCGACGCCTTCGAGGGACCGCTGGACCTGCTGCTCTACCTGATCCGGCGGCAGAACCTGGATATCCTCAACATCCCCATTGCCGAGATCACCGAGCAGTACATCCAGTACATCGAGATGATGACCGACCTGCGGCTGGAGCTGGCGGCGGAATATCTGGTGATGGCGGCGATGCTGGCGGAGATCAAGTCCCGCATGCTGCTGCCGCGACCGGTCGCCGAAGAGGAGGAGGGCGAGGATCCGCGGGCCGAGCTGATCCGGCGCCTGCAGGAGTACGAGCGCTACAAGCAGGCGGCGGAGGACCTGGACGGTCTGCAGCACATGACCCGCGATACCTTCCAGTGCAATGCCGAACTGGTGGAGCGCCATGTGGAGGCGCGGGAACCCGACGTGGACATGCGCGAGATCCTGCTGGCCCTGAAGGACGTGCTGCACCGGGCCGACATGTTCACCAGCCACCGGGTGGAGAAGGAGGCGCTCTCGGTGCGGGAGAAGATGTCCCTGGTGCTGCAACGGGTCAATGCCGAGAGCTATACCCGCTTCACCGACCTGTTTGATGTGGCCGAGGGACGGCTTGGCGTGGTGGTCACCTTCCTGGCGGTGCTGGAGCTGCTCAAGGGCTCGTTGCTGGAGCTGGTGCAGGCCGAGGCCTTCGCGCCGATTCATGTGAAGGCCATTGGGGCCTAGCTTTTCGGTGCGGCAAGCCGCACCCTACGGCAAATCAAGGGTAGGGTGCGGCTT
>JBNLGI010000108.1:0-2251 GCA_050305975.1 Sedimenticolaceae bacterium
GTCTTCCCCGCCGAGGTGCTGGCCGAGTCGGTCAATTTTCGTGAACAGTGCGTCGGCATCGACCCGCCGCTCGGCATCTGGGCCCACATCTGCGGCAGCGATCTGGTGCGCGACCGCGACGGCACCATGTACGTGCTGGAAGACAACCTGCGGGTGCCCTCCGGCGTCTCCTACATGCTGGAGAACCGGCTGGTGACCAAGCGGGTCTTCCCGGAGCTGTTCGAGACCTACAGCCCGCTGCCGGTGGACGACTATCCGTCGGAGCTGTTCGACACCCTGGCCGCCCTTTCGCCAAGACCCGGCGATAACCCGGAGATCGTGGTGCTGACCCCCGGCATCTACAACTCGGCCTACTTCGAGCACGCCTACCTGGCGCAGCAGATGGGCTGCGAGCTGGTGGAGGGACGCGACCTGGTGGTGGAGAAGGACGACTGCGTCTACATGCGCAACATCGAGGGACTCTCCCGGGTCGACGTAATCTACCGCCGCATCGACGACCTCTTCATCGATCCCGAAGCCTTCGACCCCGAATCCATGCTCGGCGTGCCGGGACTGATGCGGGCCTGGAAGGCGGGTAAGGTGGCGTTGGCCAATGCGCCGGGTGCGGGCGTGGCCGACGACAAGGTGGTCTACTCCTATGTCCCCGACATCATCCGTTACTACCTGGACCAGGAGCCGATCGTACCCAACGTCCCCACCTGGCGTTGCATGGACAAGGCGTCGCTGGCCCATGTGGTGGAGAACATCAAGGATCTGGTGGTGAAGCCGGCCAACGAATCGGGCGGCTACGGCATGCTGGTGGGCCCCGCCTCGACCAAGGCGGAGCGGGACGAATTCGTCAAACTGATCAAGGCCAATCCGCGCAACTACATCGCCCAGCCGACCCTCGGCATCTCCACGGTGCCGACCATCGACAAGGGCATGTTGGAACCGCGCCATGTGGACCTGCGCCCCTTCATCCTCAGCGGCAAGACCCTGGAGGTCACCACCGGCGGTCTGACCCGGGTGGCGCTGCGCAAGGGTTCCCTGGTGGTCAACTCCTCCCAGGGCGGTGGCAGCAAGGACACCTGGATCGTGGACAGTTGAAGAGGGTCAGGAGGTTATCGGCAAGGCATGGCCCCATCAGCCATGCCGATCGAAACACGTAGGGTGCGGCTTGCCGCACCGAAAATCGGATATTTCAAGGTATACGCTGGGCAGAGCCCCACCCTACACCCTGAATCGAACGGTAGGGTGGGGCCCTGCCCCACCAACCGTTGACAGAAAACACTGCGGTGCGGCAAGCCGCGCCCTACGAGATTTGTGAATTAAGGAGAGAAGCATATGCTTTCCCGCGTCGCCGAAACCATCTACTGGATCGGACGCTATCAGGAGCGGGCGGAAAACACCGCCCGCCTGATCACCGTCAACACCAATCTCATGCTCGATCTGCCGCCCCAGGTGGCGCCGGGCTGGGATGCCCTGATCAGCCTGCTCGGCTGCAACGACGCTTACAATGAACGCCATCCGGAGTTTACCGAACGCCGGGTGGCCAACTTCCTGATCTCCGACGAATCCAATCCCAGCTCCATCATCAGCACCCTTTCGGTGCTGCGGGAAAACAGCCGCACCATTCGCGAGATCCTGCCCCGCGAAGCCTGGGAGGCGATCAACAGCTTCTATCAGAAAGCGGTGGACAACAAACAGAGCAGCTTCTCGCGCCAGGGCCGGCACCGCTACCTGCAGGAGATCATCGCCGGTTCCCAACTGCTCACCGGCCTGCTGGCTGGCAGCATGAGCCACGACACCGCCTACCACTTTCTCAACCTGGGGCGCAAACTGGAGCGCGCCGACATGACCACGCGCATCATCGACGTGCGCTCGGAGAACCCGATCCCCGACGACGCACCGGAGTTGAGCCCGTTCGAGGACATTCTCTGGATGAGCATGCTGAAATCCCTCAGCGCCTACCAGATGTACCGCCAACACATGCAGGTGCGCATCCGCCGGCGCGAGGTGCTGAAGTTCCTGTTTCAGACCCAGACCTTTCCCCGATCCCTCAGCTACTGTCTGGAAAACATGTCGTTCAACCTCTCGCGGCTGCCGAAGAACCGCGGGCCGTTGAAGATCCTGCACCAGATTGAGAAGGAGATCGAAGAGATGCCGCTGGACAAAATGGACAACCAGATCCTGCACGACTTCATCGACGAGATGCAGGTCATGCTCGGCGAGTTGCACGAATGCATGGCGAAAACCTACTTTCCTCCCGCGC
>JBNLGI010000109.1:0-23708 GCA_050305975.1 Sedimenticolaceae bacterium
ATCACCGCGGCGATGGGGAGCAGATCCCGCAGGCTGTCGAGAAGGGAGGTGGCGAAATGCCTGAGCATGTGCATCGGAGGCTTGGGGTCACGGCCTGGCTACAGATCGGGTGAACATACAGTAGTCACGCTGATGCATGCACCGGATGGGCGGACGGGCGGAGGAGGGGCGTCCCCCGATGATCCATCGGGGGATGTTGGAAGGGAGCGAGGGAAAAGTCGTTTCGTTCACGAATCGCCTGCGCGCCGGGGAGGAGGCGCGCAGGCAAAGGTAAGGCCATGAGTGGGTTGCAAATTGGTAACCTACCGTGACTGTTGATATTTCTTGAATGTAGACTGGCTTGATGCTAGTTTTTTAATACCGGTTTTAGGATCGAAAAGTGCAATGTGCGGCAATCCGCCGACTTTTGTGAGAGTATTCTCAGTCACCTCCTGGCAGCTGGCATACTTTAGACATAAGCGTGGGTTCGTGCCGCTGTCATACATCGGCCATCTGCCAGCGGCGGTAATCTCATAAAGTGTCCATCGATGCCTGGTCAAGACAACATCATTACTTTCGGCTCCGCAGTGCCTCGTCGAAATTCAATCACGCTTGATGTCAATGGGCGCAGGATTGCGGCTGAGTGCCGTAAACTCATTGTCCAGACCATGCCCAAGCTCATGGGCGGATTGTTCGAGAATCTCGACGATGCGCTCTATGAGATGGCCAACAAATCCGACAGCAACGCCCTGCAGAATGTCTACTTCGACTCGATGCGCGAGCTACGCAAGCAGCGCGTCGGTATCGATCGCGTCTTCAATCACGAGCTGCTGAGGGTCTTCGATCGTTTCTGGGAGACCGGCGAGGTCGAAGTCAGACGGCAGACCCTGGAGGATCTCAGCAAGAGCTCCGAACTGGCGCTGCTCGACGATGACGAGCTGGAAGATTCGCTCGCCATCACCAACATGATCTCCAAGGCGGAGAACCGTTACGCCCGTGAGCTCTACGCCATGGGGCAACGCTTCGCCTTCATCATCGGCAGGGGTCAGGTGGACGAACGCCTGGCCCAGCAGATACCGATCGCGCCCGACGTGCTGTGCGCGGCCTTCCAGGTGGCCATGAACAACGTGTCGGTGGAGCTCCCGGTCAAGCTGGTGGTCTACAAGCTGTTCGACCACCACGTCATGCATTTCATCGGCGGCCTCTACGACGAGATCAACATTCTCCTCGGCAAGGCGGGCGTGATCCCCAAACTGACCCCGAAGGTGAGGCGAAATCCGATCTCGCCGGCGATGCTGAGGGGTGACGGGGGCGAAAGCCAGCTGGCCGGCGAGTCCTCCTACATGGCGGATCCGAGCCAGTCGATCTACACCACGCCTGTCCAGGGAGGGCCGGGGGCCGGCATGAGTGTGCAGGGCGAGATCTTTGCCGCCTTGCAGCAACTGCTGGGTGTGCGACGGGCCCGACTCTCCGACGGGGTGGCGCCTGCCAGTCTGATGCTGAGCGCGCCGCCGGGGAGCATGGTCCCGGTGATCGAAACCGGAGAGCTGCTGGGGGCGCTGAATGCGCTGCAGCAGTCCAACGTCGTGATGCTGCCGCAGGGCAGGCGGGTGAGCCAGCCTCTGAGTCCGGACCAGATGCGGGCACGTCTGGCGAACGACCTGCGCATCAGCCAGGAGGGCGGGCAGGTGACCCGGGCCCTGGGCGATGCGGACAACGACACCATCGACGTGATCTCGATGTTGTTCGAGTTCATCCTCGACGACTACAGCCTGCCGGACGCGATGAAGGCGTTGATCAGCCGCTTGCAGATTCCCATGCTGAAGGTGGCGATCATCGACAAGACCTTCTTCAGCAAGAAGGTGCATCCGGCACGCCGGCTGCTCAACACCCTGGCCCAGGCGGCCGTCGGCTGGAACGACACCGGGGACCGCGCCAACGACGCCCTCTACAACAAGATCGAGTCGGTGGTGAAGCGGGTGCTCAACGAGTTTGTCGACGATCCGGCCATCTTCTCCGAGCTGGACGACGAATTCAGCAGCTGGTGGCAACAGGAGCAGCGCGGAGCCCAGATCGCCGAACAGCGCACCAACCAGGTCACGCGGGGTAAGGAGCAGCTGCGTTCCGCCAAGCAGGCGGTGGCGGATGAGCTCAATCAGAGACTGCGCAAGGCCCAGGTCGTGCCCGAGGCGGTGATGGCGCTGTTGGAAGACGGCTGGAAGGACGTCCTGCTGCTCAACTACCTGCGTCAGGGTGTCGAGAGCAAGGAGTGGCAGGAGTCGTTGGAGATGGTCGACCGCCTGCTCTGGAGCGTGCAGCCGAAATCGGACTACAACGAGCGTCAGCAACTCTTGCGCGGGATCCCCGAGCTGTTGCGAAACCTGCGTGAACGGCTCAACAGCATCTCATTCGATCAGCACAAGATGGCCCGGCTCTTCAAAGAGCTGCAGAACTGCCACATCGGCTGTCTGCGTGGCGGCGATCCCAATCTGATCCAGGGATCCGGAACCCATCCCGCCTCCGTCAAGGAGATCCATTTTCCCGACAGCCAGATCATCGGCGGCGACAGCCATCTGTCGCAAGAGGTGGAGGATGCCGCCCTGAGTCACGACGAGGCCGCGCATCAGGCGCGCGAGTTGGAAGTCGGAACCTGGGTCGAAATGCAGGACGGGCCGATCAAGAACCGGGTCAAGCTCTCCTGGAAGAGCAAGGTGACCGATACCTATATCTTCGTCAACCGCAAGGGCATGAAGGCAATGGAGCTGACCACGGCGGGTCTCTCCAAGCGCTTTCGCGAAGGCACCGCCAAACTGGTCGAGATTTCCGAAACCCCGATTATCGACCGGGCCCTCGAGGCCATGCTGACCGCCCTCAAGAACACCTCCTCCGCCAGTGCTTCTGCCTAGGGCCATGCGCGCTCCATGAGCGTCGTGCATCGGCCCGCACGTTGACAGACCACCTATCCCCGTTAAACTCAGGCTCACTGCCCAGTCGGGCCTATCATGAGCTGCGGCTCTACACGGGAGTTTGACGAATGAGTGAAAAGATCACCGATTCCGGCTTGAAATATGAAGACCTCGAGGAAGGCGACGGCGAGATGGCTGTTGCTGGTCACCGGGTCTCCGTACATTACACGGGCTGGTTGCTCGAAGGCGACAAATTCGACTCTTCACTCGATCGTAATCAACCCTTCGATTTCACCCTTGGCAAAGGCATGGTGATCCGAGGCTGGGACGAGGGTGTAGCCGGAATGCGTGTGGGTGGCAAGCGTCGCTTGACCATACCGCCACAGCTTGGCTATGGCAGCAGGGGAGCCGGCGGCGTAATTCCGCCCAACGCCACCCTGGTCTTCGATGTGGAACTGCTCGCCATTGCAGGATGAGCGCTCTCCTCGATCATGAGTTGATACGCCGGCAGGTCGCTCTGGCCCTGCAGGAGGACCTGGGAGACGGTGATCTCACGGCGGCCTTGATCGACGCAGGGGCGGTCTCCCGGGTCGAGATCATCTGCCGAGAGGGGGCCGTGCTCTGCGGCACTCCGTGGTTCGACGAGGTGTTCCGCCGGCTCGATCCCGATATGACCATCGAATGGTTGGCTCGTGATGGCGAGCGCCTGCAACCGGATCAGCGCATCTGCCGCCTGCAGGGCCACACCCGCAGCCTGTTGAGCGGGGAGCGCACCGCCCTCAACTACCTGCAGACCCTTTCCGGCACGGCTACCCTGGCGCGACGCTACGCCGATGCGGTGGACGGCACCGGCGTGCGGGTTCTCGACACGCGCAAAACCCTTCCCGGCCTGCGCCTGCAGCAAAAATATGCCGTGCGCTGCGGCGGCTGCGCAAACCATCGCATCGGCCTCTTCGACGCCATCCTGATCAAGGAAAATCACATCCATGCGGCAGGGTCGGCCCGACAGGCGCTGCAGGCGGCGCTGGCCTCGGCGCCTGAGGGTATCGGCATCGAGATCGAGGTTGAGTCGCTGGAACAGTTGAGCGAGGTGCTGGAGGCGGGCGCCAAGCGGGTACTGCTCGACAATTTCGACCTTGACGGCTTGCGGCGGGCAGTGGCACTCAGTGCCGGCCGGGCGCGTCTGGAGGCCTCCGGCAATGTCACCCTGGAGACCGTTCGCGCCATCGCCGAGACCGGCGTGGATGACATTTCGGTGGGGGCGCTGACCAAGGACGTGAAGGCGGTCGATCTGTCGATGCTGTTCGTCTAGTTAAGAACTTCAATCGCGGACAGACAGCCGCTGCAGAGAAGAAGCGAGGCCAGGCTTAGCTGATTGCGGGGAGAAGGTTTATACCCGTTCGTCGAACAGGGTACCGAGCATGTCGTCGGCGGTCTGCAGTACCTTGACCGAGGCTTTGGTCTGATTGGCGTGCTGTTTCATCTCAACCATGGCGCGGGAGAGGTCGGTGGGCTGGCTTTGCGTGGTCTGTTTGGCGCTGGCGATCTCGGACGCCACACGGCGCATGCCCTGGAATCCCTTATGGATGCCTTGAAGTGCCGGTCCTGTGATCGAGTTGATAGCCATGGTTTCCGCTTATTCCGCAAACATGTCCTCTAACCGGGTTGGTGGCAGGCGTAGGGGATACTTTAATCGATTCGCTCCCGAGTGAGGGGGTGTCGGCACATTTCGAGAAACAGATTCCCCCGGCAATGATCGGCGTTCCCAAATGCGGGTCGCTCAGGTCCATTGATGCCGCGCGGGGAAGACCAGCCGCGTGCCGGCAAAGTGGTGGTGTTCGTCAGCAGGCGCCCACTGGCGAAAGCTGGCGCGCCGGAGCACCGGCTGGGTATGCAGGCTGGCGCCACGCAGTATGGCCTGTTGCTCATCGGCGGCCGGCCGGCTGTCGGGAAAAGGCTGGTAGTCGGGATAGAGGTGGAAGTTGTTGCTGCACCACTCCCAGACCCGGCCGGTCCGCTGCAGGACGCCGCTCCGGGCTGCGATCTCCCACTGATATTCGTGCTGCAACACGGCTCCCACGAACGTTGCTTGCTGTTGGCCTGCCCAGTTTGCAAAGGCTTCGGCCTCGTGGCGGTTGATGCCCGCGACAGGCTCCTCCGGCGGCAGATCACTGGTGCCGTTCAGGGCGACTTCGTACCAGTCGCCTGCGGCGTCCTCACGCCAGTATTCGGGATGGCGGGATGAGCTCCGTTGCAGCCATTGCCGCCCCGCATCGCTCCAGAGTTCAGGTTCGGAATAACCTCCGGCCAGCATGAAGGCGAGGTACTGGGCATTGCTGACCGGGCTGAGGGCGATGCGGAAACTGCTCAACTCGACCGCCTGGGGCGGCAGTTCGTTGTCATAGGCCTTGGGTTCGTCACGCGCACCGATACGATAGTGGCCTTGCGAAAGTTCGCGCGTTTCCCAGTTCGGTGCTGCAGGGAGCAGTCGCTGCTGACAGCGATGCGACGGAGCCTGCTGGAGCTGGCGCTGATTGAGCACCTCCAGCATCTGCTCATAGAGTTTCGCCTGTTCCTGCACCAGGTGCCAGGCCAGGCGATCCTCGGCCAGGTGCGGGTGATCGGGCAGTGCGCCCGGTGTGGCGAGGCGTCTCAGGTGTTCGTCACGGATCTGCCCGGCCCATTGGATCAGGTGCGCAACCGGCGGCAGTTGTGCGCACTGCTCCGCCAGACTCAGCTCGCCGGGAGTGAAGAGGTGGTCGACACGCCGGCTGAGGTCACTATCCTGCTCCAGAAAAACGCGCAGCCAGTGGAGTTCCAGGTAGACGCCGCGGCCATAGAGCCAGCCCAGCGACGGCAACCCGGAGTGGAATTGGCGGTTTGCCTCTTCGGCCGGGACGGCGCTCAGCAGCTGCTGTTGCATCGCATGCAGGCTGTTGAGTTGCCCGAGCAGGGTGGGTGAGGTCATGCTTCGACTCCGGCCTCCAAAGCCGCGTATGGTAGCGACTCGGTCTCAGTCTGACAAAGGTCGTGTCGCGACCCCTCGGCCCGGGCGAGATCCGTCGGATCTGGTGGTAGTGCGCTGTGTGAACAGATACAGGGAAGAGTTACACCACTTTGGTGGGGCAGGGACTCAGCCAACGTCCTGGATTGAGCGGTAGGGTGGGGCCTTGCCCCACCATTTCGCTAAACAAGGCACTCGGGCCAGGGGCCAAGGAACTGATCAGCGGAGGAGGGTAACGCAGCCGAGTTGTGAACGGCCTCGCCCGCTGGCAAACGATAATCAGACGCAGCCGGTCGGCTTGGGCAGGCCGCCATACTTCGTGATCGGTTTCATGGGGCCGGTGAGCCAGAGCTGGAACATGGCCTTCTGGTCTGCGCCCAGATACTTGGAGAACTTGCGGATGGGCGGTACCACATTGAACTCATCGTAGTATTCGCGGGCCTTGAGGATATGTTCCCACTTCTCGTCGGTCAGCTCGAAATTGTCCTCTTCGGCCATGGCCCGGGCGATTTCCGGGGTCCAGGCATTCATGTCCGTGAGATAGCCGTCGCCATCGCGATCGGGAATTGCAACATTCATCTTGAAAACTCCTATTACCAACTAAAACGCTTGGTTATTGTCAGAGTCAAGTGTATGTGACCCGATGGTGTCATATCTACCCTTTGAAATTCCGGGTTTTCAGGCTGTCAGGCTGGCTTCCAGTCGGACCGTGAAGTCGTTCTCGTCGTCGATCGGCTGCTTGAAGTGCAGGCGAGAAAATGTCTCTCCCTGGCGTACGTCAAGCCCCCGTGGATCGGCCCCCACGGCACGGACCTCCCCCCTGGCTTCAGTCTCGTAGTGGCGCAGAACGCGATTCAGGAGGTGGTGGTTGTGAGCGTTCAGCTGATAGAGGATCTCCAACTCGGCGGCGGTGTGGAAACGCGGCGCCTCGAGGATCCGGCTGACATCGAACCAACGGGCGGAGCCGAATCCGGCAATCAGGTAGAGTTGACTCGGCCGCAACCGGTAGAGATTGAAATTGAGTTCCTTGTGGTAGCGGCGGCCGTCGGGAAAGTAGCGGCAGTATCGCTCGAGCGCGTTGCTCGAGGTGACCGGCTGCGCATCCGCCAGGCAGGTCAGACGGGTCCACTGCAGTACATCGGCATGGTTTGAACGCACCAGTGTCAGCGAGCAGCGGGGATCGGCGTCGAGGTTGCGGGTATGTTGAGCCAGATGGGAGATCATCATCAGCGGATTGCTCTGACCGTCCCGACAAATCGGCAGCAGTGAGCCGAAGGGATAGCCCTCGAATTTGACGGAATGGGTCGACAGCAGGCCATGGAAACTCTCTGACCAGAGTTCGCTGATCGTTTGAGCCAGATCTTCGCCCGACGACATTTTGCTCATGGCCGCTCCACTCATCTGCTTTGGATTTTCGGTGGCGTTACTCATTGCGCCACCTTACCGATCTTCTGCTCAATCGAATCGATTTTGCCCTGCAGGCGTCCGACGGGCCCCTCCCGATAATCGACTTTGATGGCCGCGTAGATGCGCTGGCAGCCGCCTTCCCGCAGCAATTGGTTGCAGCGCGCCACCAGTGCCAGCGCGGTATCGAGTTGTTCGGTTTCGATAAGGGTGCCCATGGCCGTCAGGCGATAGTCGACGCCGCTCTGTCTGATCAGTTCGATCAGACGGCTGACGTGAGCACTCAGGCTGTCACCCTGATCCAGTGGAAACATACTGAATTCAACTAACACCGACATGCTCGATGCCTCCCTAGTTTTTGTTAGTATTTCAACAAGCTTAGTCGATTTTCAAGGGGGATTCCCCTGCATCTGAGAGGTTTGGATTCGCAGGTGGATGGCTGGAGACTGCGGTCGTCAGGTGGAGTTTACAATTCTTCACAGGTGGCTGCTTTCCCCGTACGAAGGAAATACCTAAGCTGCGTCTGAACACCACAACAGCCAGTTGTCGGGCGTGATCGGGTCAGGTTTTGAGCGCGGTATCACATGCGTTTCCATTGCTCATCCCGAGGTCGCGGCAGCGGATGAATATCCCGATATTCGGTATGTTTTTTGAGGATTATCTTTCCTATGCTTCTGATATAAATGCCGGCAGCCGTCACCAGCCGGCATGGCGAAAGGCGGACCATCAACCTGCGACGATCGGTGGCATCTATATCAGGGAGATCTGGCAGGTCTCGTTCAGGAATTAAGTGTTAACAAAAGGGGAATCACCGTGGAACTTTCAGTCGATACCATTCTAAACACCTACATCATCCCGTGGGGGACCAAGATTGTCCTCGCACTACTGGTCTTCGTGATCGGTCGTTGGATTGCGAAACTGCTCACCAGGGGTCTCGAGAAGGTCATGATCAAGGGCAAGGTCGATCAGATGCTGGTGAGCTTTCTCGGCAATATCGCCTATGCTGCCCTGCTGGCGGTCGTCGTCCTCGCGGCGCTCGAACAGCTCGGGGTCAATACCACCTCTGCACTGGCCATTCTCGGTGCCGCCGGCCTCGCCGTCGGTCTGGCATTGAAGGATTCGCTGGCCAGTTTCGCCGCCGGCGTCATGCTGATCATCTTCCGTCCCTTCAAACTGGGCGATTTCGTCGAAGCGGGCGGAGTCGCCGGCGTGGTCGAGGAGATCCGTATCTTCCACACCATGCTCAAGACCGGGGACAACCGGGAGATCACCATGCCCAATGCGCAGATCTATGGCGGCACCATCACCAACTACTCCGCGCGCGAGACACGGCGGATCGATCTGGTGATCGGTATCGGCTACGGCGACGATATCAAGAAGGCGCGCGACCTCATCAACCAGGTGCTGGAGGCTGACGCGACTGTCCTCAAGGACCCCGAGCCCACCGTCATGTTGTTGGAGCTGGGCGCCAGCAGCGTCGATTTCGCGGTGCGTCCCTGGGTCAAGAGCGGCGACTACTGGACGACCCGCGCCGCTTTGCTGGAGGCGATCAAGAGCGCATTCGACAAAGAGGGCATCTCGATCCCCTATCCGCAGCAGGATATCCATCTGTTTCAGGAGAGCGCAGCCTGAGGAAGCGCTCGGCATTCATAACACGAACCAAAATGCACTTTGGAGGTAGGACATGCAATTAAAGAAAATCAGTTTGGCCCTGGCACTGGTCCCGATGGCTTTCAGCACCGCCGCTGTGGCGGAGAAGGGGGTCGCCTACGACGCCACCAAGATGGGTTGGCGGACCAGCTACGGTGAGTGCTGGACCACCAATTACCGGGATGCGGATCCCGCACCCACCGGCTGTTTCGGTGAGCCTGTGGTCGAAGGTGATGCCGACGGCGACGGTGTGGTCGACAGCAAGGATCAATGCCCCGGCACGCCCGCCGGAGCCGCAGTCGACGCCAGCGGCTGTGAACTCGACAGCGACGGCGACGGTGTGGTCGACAGCAAGGATCAGTGTCCCGGCACGCCCGCCGGCGCCAAGGTCGACGCCAAGGGCTGTGAACTCGACAGCGACGGCGACGGTGTGGTCGACAGCAAAGACGCCTGTCCCCGTACACCTACCGGAGCGACCGTGGATGCCAGGGGTTGTACTATCGGACTGGTGCTGCAGAACGTCCAGTTCCAGACCAACAGCAATGTGCTCACTACTGATTCGAAAGCGGTACTCGACAAGGTGGCCGATAGTATCAAAGCCCGTGGCGATATCACTTCGATCACGGTGATCGGGCATACCGACTCGATGGGGGCTGCCGATTACAACCAGGGTCTCTCGGAACGTCGTGCCAAGGCCGTTGCCGACTACCTGGCCAGCCAGGGCGTGGACGCCGGTATCCTGAGTTCCAAGGGCATGGGCGAGAGCGCCCCGGTCGCCGATAACGGAACCGCCGCCGGTCGCGCCCAAAACCGCCGGGTAGAGCTTCAGGTCAACTAAGCGGAACGGTTGCATGGAGTCTGTGAGGCAACGGTGTGGCGACATACCGTTGCCTCATTTTTTGTGGGCCGGATCGATGCATGCTGCAGGGACGCCCGCTGTGGGCCTGATGCATCGTTGCCCGGATCATATCCAATGCCATACAGTTAGAGTAAAGAATGATTCGAATCGCCTATCTGGAAGACGACGAGGTACAGTCGGCGGTGATGAAGGAGTGGCTGGAAGCCGAGGGGTTCGTCTGTCGCACCTTTGATAATGCCGACAGCTTCATGCGGGAGTTGCGCCACGAGACCTACGATCTGCTGATCATGGACTGGGAGCTACCCGGCAAGAACGGGGTCGAAGTCCTCAGCTGGCTCAGGGGTGAGCGCGAATGGGATCTGCCGGTCTTCTTCATCACTCATCGTGACGGCGAGGCCGACATCGTGGAGGCCCTGGAAAAGGGGGCTGACGACTATCTCACCAAGCCGGTCAATCGCGAGATCATGCTGGCGCGGGTCAAGGCGCTGGTGCGTCGGCACAGCAATCGGCGGGACAGTCTCGATGTGGGTGCTTTCCAACTCTACAAAGAGACCAAGTCGCTGCTGATCGATGGCTCGCCGGTGGAAATGACCGACAAGGAGTTTCACCTGGCCTGGATGCTGTTCAGCAACATCGGGCGACTGCTCTCGCGTGACCACCTGCTCGAGAGTATCTGGGGTTTTGGCCCGGGTCTGATGACCCGCACGGTCGACACCCACATCAGCCGCCTGCGTCGCAAGCTCTCGTTGACGCCTGAGAACGGTTGGCGGCTCAAGGCGGTCTACCATCAGGGGTATCGTCTCGAACAGCTGGAAGAGCCCGACTGAATTCGGTGTGTTGGAACAGGATCTCATGCCCCGTCTGCAGTCGAAGTCAATGAATCGACGACCACTACGAAACCTCCTGGCCGCACCCGCCAGGCAGAGCAGGCTGAAGCGGCTTGCCGCGCTGGCGGGGATCCTGCTGCTGTTGCCTCTGCTGCTGCAGACGGCCGCGGCGGAGGATTGGGTCTACCGGCTGCACAAGGGGGAGAACCTGACGCTGGTGGCCGAGCGTTTTCTCAAACCGCAATTCACACCGGAGCAGCTGCAGGTCTACAACGGGGTGCTCAAGGACAGGCAGATGCCGGTCGGCACCGAGATTCGAGTGCCGATGGACTGGCTGAAGCACTCCCTGGCCGGCGTCAAGGTCCGCTACGTAGTGGGCGAGGCCGTACTATTTCGACGCGGTAGCAACGAGGCCGAAAGCATCAACCGGGGTGACGATCTGGCTGCCGGAGATCGCGTGGTGACTGCCGGCAAATCAGCGGTCTCGCTCGAATTCGCCGACGGTTCCTACCTGCTCCTCGGGTCCGACAGCGAGGTGGTCTTCGATGCCCTCTCCAGCTTCGAGGGGCAGGGCATGCTCGACACCCGCATCCGTCTGCAGCGAGGGCGGCTGGAGAACCGGGTCAAACCGCTCCCCACCCCGGGAGCCCGTTATGAGATCCATACCCCGGCGGCAGTGACGGTGGTGCGCGGCACCGAATTCCGCATCGCCGCACAGAGCGACGGGGTCAGTCGCAGTGAAGTGACCGAGGGCCGGGTCAGTGTGGCTGCCGCGGGCGAGGAGGTCGCCGTGGATGCCGGCGAAGGTACCATCATCGAGCCCGGTCAGCCGCCGGCGGCGCCCCGGTCACTGCTGCCGGCTCCCGATCTCTCCCGTGTTCAATCGCAATACGACGGTCGGCCGACAGCGCTCGACTGGCCGTCGCTGCCGTTGGCGGTGGCCTATCGGGTGCAGCTGATGAATCCCGAGGAGGCGCCCGTGTTGAGTCACAAGGTCGACCTCCCGTCCATCGACTTGCCGCAACTCGAGGCGGGCCGGTATGAACTGCGGGTGAGGGGTATCGACGAACTCGGATTGGAGGGGTACTCGGCGCAACAGACCTTCAAGGTGGCTCTGGTCGCTGAGCCGGCCGTGCCCCTCCCCATGGCGGCACCGGTGCTGTCGCCGCCGGTGTTTCAGGGGGGCTGGCTGGGTGTCGCCTGGCAGCCTGCCGAAGGGGCCTGGACGCATCGGCTGATGCTGGCCGGGGATCCCTCCTTTGACTCGCCTCTGCTGGAGCAGCTGAGCCAGGGCGCGTACTGCTGGCTGCCGCTGCCGCCACCCGGGACCTACTATCTGGCAGTGGATGCGCTGTTCGAGGCGGCCTCGGGCACACGCTCGACCGTCTATCGGCTGGAAGTGCCCGGGCATTTCTGAGCGCATCTTTGCCTGCCACCGCCTATTGCTTTATGTTGTCTGCAGCGCAGGAATCCCGAGCCGGGCCCGTGTTCTGCGGCCGAGCTCATCATGCATGTCTGAAGGGAGTGGCAGACCGGCTGTCGAGCCTCTATCGCATTTGGCGAAGTGCCGAGCTTCGCGTAAGCCTGGGGTCGAGACGCGACGGGTTCGCGGCGCTCTTCGGCGCTTCCCTGTTCTGCTTGTGCAAAGCCCGGCGTCCGCGTCTCCTATGCCCGAGTTCTTGTCGAATATCGTCGGCGGCGCCAGGCTGTGGAGAGGCGGCGTCGTGGTGACGGGCCGGAGTCGGATGGCTGTCGGCTCGGTATGATTTTACGGGTATAGGGATAATCCAAGAGCGAACCGGTGAGCAGACTGAGATACGGACTACCCGAGCGTTTTCGCAGCATCCTCATCCTGTTGCTGTTCGCCAGCCTGATGGCCGGCAGCGGCTGGCTGTGGCGCTGGAACCAGCTGCTTTACGATCTGCAGTTGAGTTTCATCGCCTACCCGCCGTCCGAAGACATCGTGATCGTGGCGGTGGATGAACAGAGTCTGGAGACGCTGGGACGCTGGCCCTGGTCCCGGGAAATCCACGCCAGGCTGGTGGAGCAGCTGACCCTGGCTGGGGCGCGGGCGATCGTGCTCGATGTGCTCTTCGCCGAGCCGGACCGGGAGGACCCGGAGGCGGACAATCACCTCATTCAGGCAGTCGCGGCCAGCGATAGGGTGTTCCTGCCGGTGATCCTGGAACAGCATCGTCTCGGCGGCATGCTGGTGGAGTCGATGCCGTTGCCGGCGCTGGCCAATGTGACGGCCGGTCTGGGCCACGTGCACATGGATCTGGATGCCGATGGCATCGCGCGCGGCGTCTATCTCTACGAGGGACTCGGCGAAGCCTACTGGCCCCATCTGATGCTGGCGTTGAACCAGTGGCTGCAGCAGGGGGAGGTGAAGGCGTTGCTGCCCCCGATCGCCAATCAGACCCCCAATATGCACCTGATCAGTCGGCGGGATCATCGCCTGATCCCTTTTGCCGGTCCGGCCGGCAGCTATCCGCGCGTCTCCTTCAGCCAGGTGCTCGAAGGGGCCTACAGGCCCGACCTGTTTCGCGACCGCATCGTGTTGGTGGGGGTGACCGCCACCGGCCTTGGCGATGCGCTGCCGACCCCGGTCTCGGGGCACGGCGTGCCCATGCCGGGGGTGGAGATCAATGCCAATATTCTCGAAAGTCTGCGCAGCGACGACGTCATCCGGCCGCTCGGTTTCCTCGCCCATCTGCTGCTCAGCGGCTTGATCGCGGTGATCCCCCTGTTGCTCTATCCCTACTTCCCCACCCGCTTCGCGCCGCTGGTCTCGGTCTCGGTGCTGCTGCTCTTTCTGGCCTTTGAATGGGTGCTGCTGAGGGCCATGCATCTGTGGTTTCCGCCCGCCGCCGCGATTCTGGGCCTGTTGCTGAGCTATCCGCTCTGGAGCTGGCGCCGGCTCGACCTGGCGGTGCGCTATCTCAATCAACAGCTCGAGCGCATGCAGCTGGAGCAGCGGATGCTGGCGGCGCAACAACCCCAGGCCGACTTCATCGGCGCGATCGGTTTTCTGCGCCATTTGCTGCCGTTGCGCGGCTGGGCGTTGTATGACGGAGAGCGGCAGATCGGAGCCGAAGGGGAGCCCCTTGGCGAACCCCTTGGGCTGCTCGAACCCAATGTCTGGCAGCGCACCGGCGCCGAACTCTGGTGCCTGATACCGCGGGCAGGCAGTGTCTGGCGGCTCGGGCTGCTCTGGCCCAGAACCCAGGTGCCCCAGGGACGCAGCCTGCAACTGCTGGACGATGTGGCGCAGCGCTTCAGCCGGGAACCCGAGACAGACCAGGGAGGGGTGCTCGAGCGGGTTGAACTGCGTTTGCAGCAGATACAGGAAGAGAATGTCCGCCTGCACCGGTTTCGCCATCTCATCGCCAATGCGGTCGGGCACATGGACGACGGTCTGATGGTGATCAATAGCCTGGGACAGGTGGTGATGTCGAATCCCCGTGCCGCCTTCTACCTGGGCCATCGCGAGGAGGAGGACCTGTCCGGTAGAGAGGCCGACCGGCTGCTGCAGAAACTGGAGATCCATGCCGCCTTCACCTGGCAGGAGGTCATGCGGCGCGTCTTTCTGGAAGGCGAGGCGATCCGCTTCGAGGCATTGCGCGCGCCCGACACCGAACTGTTCGTACAGCTCAAACCGCTCGACGTGGAGGAGACGGGGCTGCACGGCATGATCGTCAACCTCTCCTACATCGGGGTCCTGAAGCGTTCGGAGCGGACCCGGGCCAAGATGCTCAATTTCCTCTCTCACGACATCCGCTCGCCCATCACTTCGCTGCTTTCGCTGACCCAGTCGCGCAAGGCCCGGGAGGGCAGCGCTGCCGAGCTGGTGGAGCAGATCGAACCCCTGGCCAGGCGTTCTCTGCGTCTGGCTGACAATTTCCTGCAACTGGCACGGGCCGAAGCGGCCGACACCACCGCCTTCGAGGAGACCGACCTGGTCTCTGTGGCGCACAACGCCCTCGACGAGGCTTTCGTCCAGGCCAGGGCGAAAGGCATTGTCCTGCGCCGGGTGATCGATGAGGAGGAGGTTTGGTTGCAGGGCGACCACGGTCTGCTGGAACGGGCGCTGTTCAACCTGCTGGAGAACGCCATCAAATTTGCGCCGCCGCAGAGCGAGGTGACGATGCGGCTGTATCGGGAGGCGGGTCAGGTGCAGTGTGAAATCGAGGATCGGGGGCCGGGGATTCCGGAGGATAAGCTCAAGGCCATCTTTCTGCCCTTCACCCATGCCGACAGCGAGAACCATACCCGGGAGAACGGCGTCGGCCTGGGGCTGAGCTTCGTCAAGGTGGTGGCGGACAAACACCTCGGCAGCGTGGTGGCGGCGAACCGCGAGGGCGGTGGCGCTCTGTTCACCCTGCGGCTGCCCTGCGAGGAGATGCTCGAGCGTGTCGAATGATATGCCTATTGCCCGCATGGCGCATACTTGAGCTTGCTTCGGTGCGGCAAGCCGCACCTTACGGCCAGATCACGTGCAGGGTGCGGCTTGCCGCACCGTAATCCTTTGACTAACCCTGTGCCATTTCCTTTTAAAACGAGTGCTCTTCTCCACGGCGCGATTTCCATGGCGTCGGCATTTGTGAATCTGGGAGGGCAGGCGGCATAATGTTGCTTTTCCGAGCAAGAGCCTGACGACGGAGTTTCCGATGCCCCAATACCGCTCCCGTACCACCACCCATGGCCGCAACATGGCCGGCGCGCGCGCCCTCTGGCGCGCCACCGGCATGCAGGACGGCGATTTCGACAAACCGATCATCGCCGTGGCCAACTCCTTCACCCAGTTCGTGCCCGGGCACGTGCACCTCAAGGATCTGGGACAGCTGGTGGCGCGCGAGATCGAGGCCGCGGGCGGCGTGGCCAAGGAGTTCAACACCATCGCGGTGGACGACGGCATCGCCATGGGCCACGGCGGCATGCTCTACTCGCTGCCGTCCCGGGACATCATCGCCGACTCGGTGGAGTACATGGTCAATGCCCACTGCGCCGATGCCCTGGTCTGCATCTCCAACTGCGACAAGATCACCCCCGGCATGCTGATGGCGGCGTTGCGCCTCAACATCCCCACCGTGTTCGTCTCCGGCGGGCCGATGGAGGCGGGCAAGGTGCGGCTGGCGGACAAGGGGGAACTGAAGCTCGATCTGATCGACGCCATGGTCTCCGCCGCCGATCCCGCAGAGAGCGACGAGGAGGTGGCTCAGATCGAGCGTTCCGCCTGCCCCACCTGTGGCTCCTGCTCCGGCATGTTCACCGCCAACTCCATGAACTGCCTGACCGAGGCCCTGGGGCTGTCGCTGCCGGGCAACGGTTCGCTGCTGGCGACCCATGCCGACCGCGAACAGCTGTTCAAGGAGGCGGGCAGACGGGTGGTTGAGCTGGCGCGCCGCTGGTACGAGCAGGACGACGCCAGCGCCCTGCCCCGGGGCATCGCCACCTTCGAAGCCTTCGAGAACGCCATGAGCCTCGACATCGCCATGGGCGGTTCCACCAACACGGTGCTGCACCTGCTGGCCGCCGCCTATGAGGGCGAGGTCGCGTTCACCATGGCCGACATCGACCGGCTCAGCCGCCGCGTGCCCAACCTGTGCAAGGTAGCGCCGGCGACCCAGCAGTACCACATGGAGGACGTCCATCGGGCGGGTGGCGTCATCGGTATCCTCGGCGAGCTCGACCGCGCCGGCTTGATCCACTGTGATGTGCCGACCGTGCACGCCGCGACCCTGGGCCAGGCGCTGGAGCAGTGGGACATCATCCGCACCGAAGAGGAGACGGCCCGCAACCGCTATCTGGCAGGGCCCGGCGGCATCCCGACCCAGGTCGCCTTCAGCCAGGATTTCCGCTGGCCCGAACTCGATCTGGACCGCAGCGGCGGCTGTATCCGCGACCTCGAACACGCCTATTCGAAGGATGGCGGCCTGGCGGTGCTGTTCGGCAATCTGGCCGAGCAGGGTTGTATCGTGAAAACGGCCGGCGTCGACGAGTCGATCCTGAAGTTCACCGGTCCGGCCCGCATCTTCGAGAGCCAGGAGGCCGCGGTGGAGGCGATCCTGGGCGACCGCATCCGGGCCGGCGACGTGGTGATCATCCGCTACGAGGGGCCCAAGGGCGGTCCCGGCATGCAGGAGATGCTCTACCCCACCAGTTATCTGAAGTCCAAGGGATTGGGCAAGGCCTGTGCCCTGATCACCGACGGCCGCTTCTCCGGCGGCACTTCCGGACTCTCCATCGGTCACTGCTCGCCGGAAGCCGCCGAAGGCGGCGTCATCGGACTGGTCGAGGAGGGCGACACCATCGAGATCGACATCCCGGGGCGCAGCATCCGGGTGGCAGTCTCCGACGAGATTCTGCGCGAACGACGCGAGGCGATGGCCGCGCGCGGGACCCGGGCCTGGCGGCCGGTGGCGAGAGAGCGCGTGGTCTCCCAGGCCCTGCGCGCCTATGCCGCCCTTACCACCTCAGCGGCACGTGGGGCCGTGCGCGATCTCAGTCAGCTGGAGAGATAGCCGCCCGATGGGCCGCGGGCAGGGCTGGCTGCTGGGATTGCCGCTGCTGATCGGCTGCAGTGGCGGCGGGGACCCCACGGCAACCGACCCGCAACGGCTCGTTGAAGACGCTTTCGTCTCCCCCCTGTCCCAGGTGGAGATCCTGGCCGAGGGCGGCACCCTGGTGCGCGGCCTCGAGGCCTGGCTCAAACTGCAGCCCGGTCCGACCGGCCTGGAGCTGCGCCATCCGGGGCGCTTCACGCTCGTGGAGTGCGCCGAACCCCTGGCCTGGTTCGCAGACCATACCGCCGAGCGCGAACTGGCTGCAGGAGGCGGCGGCTTCGAGTGCAGGGAGTCGGTCGACCCCCGTTTTTCGTTCGACAACGGGCGCTGGCTGGTGAGGGACCGTAGGACGGGGCTGGTCTACTATCGGATCTGGAAGCACTACCCCACGCAATAGGCCGGGTCGGGCCTCTCCGTCCGGAAGTGAAATCATAGAAAGGAGGAGTCAACGGGTGGACTACGATCTCAAAAGCTGTGCGCTCTTCACCCACCTCGACGCGCCTCAGCTCGCACGCTTGCAACGCACGCTCCACGAGGTCAGGTTGCAGGACGGCCAGCTCTTCTTCCAGGCTGGCGATCCGGCCACTCATTTCTTTCTGGTGCTGGAGGGGCAGATCAAGCTCTCCAAGCTCTCGCTGCAGGGTCAGGAGAAGGTGATCGAGATCATTCCCCCCGGCGAGACCTTTGCCGAGGCCCTGATGTTCCTCGAACAGCCGGCCTACCCGGTCAATGCCACCGCTATCGGCAGATCCCGGCTGCTGAGCTTCGAGAGTGCGCCTTACCTGGAGATCCTGAGAAGCTCGACCGAGACCTGTTTTCGCCTCATGGCCGACATGAGCATGCGGCTCAAGCATCTGATCAACGAGATCGAGATACTGAGCCTGCAGAACGCCAACTACCGGCTGGCCAACTATCTCTGGAAGCGCTGGCAGGCCGTCAATCCCACTGACGACACCATCGAGCTGAAGACCCCCAAAGGGGTGATCGCTTCACGCCTCTCCATCACGCCGGAGACCTTTTCCCGTACCCTGCACAGCTTCTCGGAGCAGGGCATCGTGCGGGTCGACGGAAACCGGGTGACGGTGCTCGATAGGGAGGCCCTGCAGGCGATCGCAGATCCTCTCTGACGGGGATAACACTTTCCTGAAAATAATGGCGTACGCTATTTCGCTCGTGATTCGGTGCGGCAAGCCGCACCGCAATCCTTTGACTGACTCTGCCCTATTTCGCTCAAGTAAGAGTCAGTGCCTCTATGACGGGAGTCGTTACACAGGCATTTCGCGTCTTGGGCGGGTATACTCTGCAACCTTGATAACAACCCGAACAGATTCTCAGATGAAGGACTCCTTTCCCTATCCCGTGGCCCGTATCGGACTGGTAGGTGGCGGCCAGCTCGGCCGTATGCTGGTCAAGGCGGCCAAGCGGATCGGCTGTACCTGCGTGGTGCTCGATCCCTACCCCATGTCCCCCGCCGGCCAAGTGGCCGGGCATCAGATCATCGGCGGCTATCACGATCCGGCCAAGTTGCGCGAGCTGGCGGAGTCCTGCGACGTGGTCACTTACGAGCTGGAGAATATCGACACCGAGACGCTGCTCCAGCTGCAGCGCGAAGGGCATCGCATCCATCCCGATCCCGCTCTGCTGGCGATCCTGCAGGACAAGCTGACGCAGAAACGGTTCCTGCAGGAGCACGGCATTCCGACGGCCGAGTTCATCGAGATGCCGGCGGCGGACGCGGAGGCCTTCGCCCGCTTCGGCTACCCGCTGGTGCAGAAGGCGCGCCGTGGCGGATACGACGGCCGCGGCGTGTCGGTGATGCAGCAGGCGGACGATTTCGACCGTCACCTGCCGGTGCCCTCGCTGGTGGAGCGCTTCGTGACCGCAAACAAGGAACTGGCGGTGATGGTGGCGCGCAACACCCAGGGCGAGTGCCGGGCCTATCCCACGGTCGAGATGTGCTTCCATGCCGGCGAGAACGTGCTCGACCTGCTGCTCTGTCCGGCCGCCGTCAGGCCTGAGATCGCCGCCGAGGCGGAGGCCCTGGCGGTGCGCACGGTGGAGGCGATGGAAGGGGTCGGTGTCTTCGGCATCGAGCTGTTCCTGACCGAGGATGACGAGCTGCTGGTCAACGAGATCGCGCCACGCACCCACAACTCCGGCCACCACACCATCGAGGCCTGCATCACCGATCAGTTCGAACAGCACCTGCGGGCGATCCTTGGCCTGCCACTGGGCTCCACCCAACTGCTGTCGCCGGCGGCCATGATCAACCTGCTCGGCGAGGCGGACGCCAGCGGCCGGCCGGTGATCAACGGGATGGCGGCGGCGATGGCCATTCCCGGCGTCTGCGTGCACATCTACGGCAAGGCGGAGGTGAAGCCTCACCGCAAGATGGGCCATGTCACCCTGCTCGACCGGGACACCGAAGCGGCGAAGGAGAAGGCGGCGCAGGTCAGGTCGCTCATCACCATCACGGGAGAACATCATCCATGAGCAATCCTCAAGTCGGTATCATCATGGGCAGCGATTCGGACCTGCCGGTGATGCAGGAGGCGGCCAAAGTGCTGCAGGAGCTGGAGGTGAGTTACGAAATGACCATCGTCTCGGCCCATCGCACTCCGCAACGACTTTATGAGTATGCCCAGAGCGCCCGTGGCCGCGGCTTGCAGGTGATTATCGCCGGAGCCGGCGGCGCCGCCCATCTGCCGGGCATGGTGGCGGCCATTTCGCCGCTGCCGGTGATCGGTGTGCCGGTCAAGACCTCGACCCTCAACGGCGAGGATTCCCTGCTCTCCATCGTGCAGATGCCGCCGGGTGTGCCGGTGGCCACAGTGGCCATCAACGGCGCCCGCAACGCCGGTATCCTGGCGACCCAGATCCTGGGCGCCGGCCAGCCTGAGCTGCTCGATCGGGTGGCCTCCTTCAAACAGGCCCTGGAGGCGATGGTGATGGAAAAAGTGGCGAAGCTGGAGGCCGAGCATGCGGGGTGATCCGTCGCCTGTGGTGGCCTCCCCGGAGCGCGCTGGGGTCTATTGGATTAGTATTAGCAGACCCTAGGACTTGACCTCATCCAGCAGGCACATGATGGGGGGATGAAACCTCTCCAGCGGTTGTGGTCGTTCGATGCCGTGACCCTGTCCGTAGTCGATGCCGATCAGTTTGAGCTGATCCAGAATCTCTTCATTTTCCACATACTCCGCCACGGTCTTGATGCGCATGGTGGTGGCCACCTCCTGAATGGCTTTGACCATCGCGTAGTTGACCGGATCGTCGACGATGTCCTGAATGAAACTGCCGTCGATCTTCAGGTGGTCCACCGGCAGGTGTTTGAGGTAGCCGAACGAAGACATGCCGCTGCCGAAGTCGTCTAGGGCGAAGCGGCAGCCGAGCTGGCGGATGCGGTGGATGAAGTGCTGGGCCTTGTGCAGATGGGTGATGGCGGTGGTCTCGGTGACTTCGAACAACAGCTGTCCCGGATGGGTGAGGGTGTTGCAGAGCATGTCGAAGACCTCGTCGAGAAAGTGCGGGTCGGTCATCGACTGGGCCGAGAGATTGATGGAGACGAGACCGGTGTAGTGGCTCTCGTTGAGCCATTGCAGGGTCTTCTGTATCACCAGCCGATCGAGGTCGATCATCAGGCCGTAGCGCTCCGCAGCCGGGATGAAGGCTCCGGGCAGGATCAGCTCTCCCTTCGGCGTAGTCATGCGCAACAGCACTTCGATATGGTCATCCTCGACGATCTGCCGGTTGAGGGCGATGATGCGCTGGCCATAGAGCGTGAAGTGGTCTTCGTCCAGGGCCTGTCGCAGACGCGATACCCATTGCATCTCCCCGAAGCGCTGTTCGATGGCCTGGTCGTCCTCGGCATAGAGATGGACCCGGTTGCGCCCCTCGTCCTTGGCGGCGTAACAGGCGCTGTCGGCCGCGCTCAGGACCTGGGTCAGGGCGCTGAAGCTGGCATCGAAGGCCACCACTCCGATACTCACGCCCAGGGTGAAGGGTTTGTCTTCCCAGGTGAACCGGAAATCGCGGATGGTATTGCGAATCTCCTCGGCCAGACTCAAGGCGCGCCCAATGGGGCAGTACTCGAGCAGAATGGCGAACTCGTCGCCGCCCAGACGCGCCACCGTATCGTTGCGACGGGCGGTCTGGTTGAGCAGGTCGGCGATCTGTTTCAGCAGCTCGTCGCCGGCGATGTGGCCACAGGTGTCGTTGACCACCTTGAACTGATCCAGGTCCAGGTACATCAGCACATGTCCCGCACGGTCACTGTGGGTGCGCTCCAGGGCGTCCTGCAGGCGGCTCTCGAATTCCAGCCGGTTGATCAGGCCGGTCAGCGCATCGTGTGTGGCCTGCCAGGAGATGCGATGGGTCAATTGATGGGATTCCGTGATGTCGCGCATGACCAGGACATTGCCCTCGCGCTCTCCATCGCGGCCGGTAATGATCGAAATCGACAACTGCACCACCCGGTCACCGTCGTCGAGACAGTGCAACCTCAGCGCCTCCCGATTCAGCGACTCTATCTCGTCGCTATTGAGACAGCGACCGGTGGGCAGGGGGACGGTTTCCTCGTTCTCCACCCTGGAGAGTCGCAGGAATTGTCCCAGTGGTTGTTGCAGGACCTCGCTCCGCTGCCAGCCGGTAAGACTCTGCGCCGTCTGATTGAGGGCGGTGATGGTGCCGGAGGGGCTGGTGGTGATCACCCCGTCGCTGATCGAGGAGAGGGTGATCTCGGCCAGCTCCTTGCTCTCCCTCAGCTCCAGAAGGCGTGCCTGGACTTCATATTCGAGTCGCCCCTTGGCGGCCAGGAGGTCGGCCTCCGCGACACGCTTGAGGCGCTGGCTGCGCAGATTCAACATGCCCATGAGGAGGCTCGAGACGAGAAAGAAACCGAAAATGATCAGGGCCTGCCTGACCGTCTCCGCGACGTAATTTTCCATCAATCCCCGATCGGCGATATCGACCAGGCGCCAGCGCGTATTGGGGATGGGTTTGTCCACCAGGATACGCGCGGCGTCTTCCGCGGAGAGCAGGATCGGGGACTGGTCGTCAATCTCCTGCCGCCCTCCCTGCTCGCTGACCTCGATCAGATTCGCGGATTCCGCGTTCAGCAGCATCAGCTGATGGCTGGGGCGATGCGAGTTCTGCAGACGCTCGGCCAGCTTGGAGGTGTCGAAGCTGGCGAACAACACATGTTCGGCCGGTGTTTCGACATGCACCATGACGTCGTAGTGGTAGGCCAGGGGGTTGGAGTGGATCTGCGGCAGGTGGGTCAGACCTGCGGCGAAATCGAAGATGTCGTGCCGGCAACGCTGATCGATCAACTCGCTCCGGCTGTTGATCAGCAGTTCACCGAACGGCGAAGCGATGGTGAAGGTCAGGGCGTCGGGGAAATAGCCGTAGATGCGTTGCTCCAGCCCGCGCGCCAACGAAGGTGAATCGGGACTCTCGACCAACTGATCGATGGTATCGGTTTCGAATTTGGCGAAGAGCTGGAGTTGACGGCGTTTCTCATCGATCACCTCGATGATCTCGTTGGCGACGATATCGACGGTATTCTCTGCTAGGGTGAGATGGTAGTGGCGGAAACTCTCGATTCTCTGATTGGCCAAGGTCGCCAACACCAGTGCGATCAGGAGCATGAAAATCCCGATGAAGAGGAGCGGGCTGTCGCTGGGCTTGGCGCTGATGGACATGGATCCAGGTCGTTTTATTAATTGATTGTATGACGCCTCTACTCCGGGCATCTGAAAAATAGTGTCGGCCAGGATTGGAAAAGATTGAAGAAATTAAACTGAACTGCTTGAAAATCTGTGGTTTCTGCCCCATTTCAGGATTATTCAGAACCGATTTGGAGTCTTTCGAATGAGAATGGACAAACTGACCAGCAAGTTTCAGATGGCCCTGGCGGATGCCCAGAGCCTGGCGGTCGGTCGCGACCACCAGTTCATCGAGCCGGTGCATCTGATGACCGCCCTGCTCGATCAGGAGGGCGGTACGGTGCGCCATCTCCTGGCCCAGTCCGACGTCAACGTCAATCAGCTGCGATCCGATCTCAGCGCGGCCATGGAGCGCCTGCCGAGCGTGGAGGGGGCCGCCGGCGACCTGCACATCTCCAACGACCTGGGGCGCCTGCTGAACCAGACCGACAAGCTGGCCCAGCAGCGCAACGACCAGTACATCTCCAGCGAGCTCTTTGTGCTCGCCGCGGTGGAGGAGAGGGGCGAGCTGGGCGAGATGCTGCGCAAGGCGGGAGCGAACAAGCAGGCCCTGGAGCAGAGCATCGAACAGATGCGCGGTGGCCAGAAGGTGGACGACCCCAACGCCGAGGATCAGCGCCAGGCCCTGGAGAAGTACACTATCGACCTCACCGAGCGGGCCGAGCAGGGCAAGCTCGATCCGGTGATCGGCCGCGACGACGAGATCCGCCGCACCATCCAGGTGCTGCAGCGGCGCACCAAGAACAACCCGGTGCTGATCGGCGAGCCCGGCGTGGGCAAGACCGCCATC
>JBNLGI010000110.1:0-20121 GCA_050305975.1 Sedimenticolaceae bacterium
GAGGAGATGCCCATTGGATATACCAGGCTTCAAACTCGGCCGACAGTATGCCGACGGACCCTATTGCAAGGGTTACAATGCGCTGAATCTCAGCAATCACAAAACGGTCAACATACAGATCTTCCATCCCTCTCTGCTCGATAACGCTGAATTCGTTGACCAGTTCAGAAACTTCACGCACAGGTTGGTCGGCATCGACTTCGGAATCATGACGCCGACCCTCCAGGCCGAACTATCGAGTCAGGCCTGTTATGTGATCACCGAGTACTTCCCCAGTCCGCAACAACTCGCCTCCGCTGAAACGAACATCACCAGACAGCAGGCCTTGCACCTTGCTCTGCAACTGGCGCATACGCTCGACCAGCTGCATCAAGCTGGGCTCGTCCATGGCGGCATCGAGTACAGCGCTCTGCACTTTCGCGCCCCTGACCAGATAGCATTGCGACCGGTTATTCTGCAGCGGGCCTTGCCGGCATTACGCTCCGGCGCCATCAGGTCACTGGAACCGGGGCAAAGACGCTATCTTGCTCCCGAAGCGGCGAAAGTGCCGACTCCGGCAAGCGATTTTTATGCACTTGGTGTTTTGCTCTACCAGCTGATTTTCGATCCGGCTCTGTATGACAGGTCCGATGTCGAAGCAACCGACAAGTGGTCTTTCAAAGACGAACATCGAGACCTGGAACCCCTCATCAGACAACTGATCGACACCGACCCCACTTACAGAATCCAGAGTCTGGATCAATACAGCCGAGCGCTTCGACAATGCGGCGTCCAGCTGCCGGGGTCAGCGATCACCCTCGCCAAGGCCAAACAATCGCAAGGTCGTGGCACGGATGCGGGCAAACCGGCTCTGCACTCGGCTTCGAAATGGATCCTCCTCGTTCCCGGCCTGGCCCTGGTTGCCCTGGCGGGCAGCCAATTTCTCAACTTCGCTAACCAAGCAGCGCCAGATGCGACGCCCAGTGAGGAGACCTTCGCCTCAGATACAGTAGTTCCCGTACAGGACGTCAATGAACAGGCGCCGGCCCTCGTCGAGGCGGAACCCGCCGAGGTGGCGCCCACTCCCTTCAGCCTGTATCAACAGGCTTTGACCCAATTTGAGTTGGATCCCGAAACTGCGCTACGAAACGTCACTCTTGCACTCGAGCAGCGCCCCAACCATCTCGATGCGTTGAAACTGAAACAACGGATTGAACGGGAACTATCGGCGCGCTCGCTCATCGCCAGGGCGGAACGCCAATTGGAAGAGCTCAAACTGCTTCAACCCAGCGGTGACAATGCCTACGAGAGCCACCTGGCGCTGGCAGAGATGTATTCCGCGGAAGATGAGCGTGTCCAGCGGGGATTCACCCGCATCGCAGCCGCCTGCCACGGAGAGGCAGAAATGCTCCTGCAGGGGAATCGCCTGGACAAAGCTCAGGAAACCGTCGATTTGGGACTGTCGGTCAAAGCCGATTATCCCCCGCTCCTTGATCTCCGCATGCGCATCGAGGAGCGAAGAAGCGCACTGGAACGAAAGCAAAATCTCGCTCGAAACAAACTGCAACAACGCGAACAGCAAAAGAGGCAACAGATGGCGCGTCAGCAGGAAGCGCAACAACAACTTCTCAAGCAGCAACGGCAAGACGATCTTATGCGGCAACAGGAAGAGGAGACGCGTGCACGGAAAGTGGCGGAGCTGGCTATACGGCAGGAAGCGGAAAAGATAAAGCGGGTCAAGGTCGAAACACTGCTGCGCTCTGCCAATGGCCGCCTGAAAAACAACGACCTGTCGCTGGTCAATGTGTTTTCCGCACATCAGGAATTCGAACAACTGCGAAACCTGGATTACACAGACCCGAACGTCAGGCAGTTACAGCAAGATCTCATCGACGCCTACACCATCCTAGCCCTCAGGGAAAACAACGACGAAGTCTATAAGTTGGCCATATCGGCTTTGGAGCAAGGCGTACAGTTGAATCCACGGGACCTGAAAAAACTACAGATCAGGTCTCAGCTCTCACGTTGACCGGTTAGGGCACATCGGCCGTTTTTTGCAGATGCAAGGTTTCGGTCAACAGTGTAAATCCCAACGTCAACAAGCCGATTCAAGCGATCACATTGATCCAGAAATATTCTGCTGTTCCCACTCATCCAGCTCCTTCAGGGTGAGCTGAATCAGCCGTTCAGGATCTTTCACGATCAATGCCTTTTTTTGCTTGGGAATCCTGACTGATCCGCCAAGATACCGGTTCGACCAGATGACCAGATCGGTCATCATGTGGATCAGGTCTTTACCCATTGGCGTCAGATAGTAGAGCTTACGCCGTTGGCTATCGGGGTGAGGCGCGGATGCGACAAGTCCGTCACTTTCCAACTTCTTCAACCGGTCCGTCAGAATGCTGCTGGAGATCTGCTCTTCCGTCTTCAGCATATCCTTGTATTCGTGAATACCCAGGAACATCAGGTTACGGATGACCAACAGGGACCAGTGATCTCCGATGATGTCCAGAGCGCAGGCGATGGGACAACCCGATCGGTTTTTGTGTTCGATTTTTGCAACCATGAACTAGGGCCTGTTAACACTAATACTTGCAACATAGAATTATTGATCTAAGATACTTTCATTATAGAATTATTTATGCGGGTAGTGAACCAATGCCCTACGATGAGCATCTGGCACAGCGGATCAGGCAACTGACAGCCGACAGAAGGGAGATCACCGAAAAGAAGATGTTCGGCGGCATCTGCTTCTTCCTCAACGGCAACATGCTGTGCGGTGTCGGCACCGGGCGCTACATGTTTCGCGTCGGCAAGCATCAGGAAGCGGCGGCACTCGAAAGACCGGGCGCTTCGCCCATGGATCTGACCGGCACGCCAATGGGTGGTTTAGTGCATGTCACGGAAGCGGCCTGCGGAGGTCGAGGCCTCGAGGAGTGGTTGGGATTGGCCGAGCGGTTTGTAGCCACACTGCCCGCGAAAGCCTAAGCCCATCAACCCCGGACACGTCGGAGCACAAGATGAGCCACTACCGCACGTCGATTACCTCTGACCCATACCGGCCTGACGCCCGAACTCCAATGCTGTGACAGCTGCGAAGCCGGGTGGGAGCACTTCATTTCATGCAGCCTCAAGGACTACCTTTCCGGCGAGGCCGGCACCAGGTGAGAATATGAAGAGACTCGGACTGTTCGTCATTGCCTACTTCGTCATAACCATGGCCTGGGCCTACCCCTGGCATCTGATCTGGTTTCACGACCTATATACATCATGGGGGGCGGTTCAGCGCGTTGAGCCGATCATACCCCTCGGCATCGTCGCCATCATCGTCCAGGGTGTAGTGATCGGCTATCTCTATCCCTACTATGACAAGGGCGGTTCGCCCGTGATTCAGGGCATCAAGTTCAATCTCATCATTGGCCTCATGACCTATACGGCCATGGGATTCGCCACCGCCGCC
This sequence comes from Sedimenticolaceae bacterium, assembly GCA_050305975.1. Classification (GTDB taxonomy): domain Bacteria; phylum Pseudomonadota; class Gammaproteobacteria; order Chromatiales; family Chromatiaceae; genus Thiodiazotropha. Next base: position 3,440 of record JBNLGI010000110.1, read on the forward strand.
AAATTCCAGATCGAGCCGGTCTCCCATTTTCTGATGTTTCACACCTTGTTTCAGTCCGTTCAATTTGTTTTGACCGGTACCGCGCTGGGATTGATCTACAAACAATCTAGACAAAAGGAGACGCAACATGCCTGAATACATCTTCACCTACCATGGCGAGTTCAAACCACAAACGCCCGAAGAGGGCGCCGAGGGGATGGCCAAATGGAAGGCCTGGGCCGGCAACCTGGGCTCGGCACTGGTCAATCCGGGCACACCGGTCGGCACAACCAAAGTATTGACCGCGGACGGCATTTCGCAAGCCCCGTCACCCCACCCCATCATGGGATTCTCCATCATCGAAGCCGACGATATGACACACGCATTGCAACTGTTGAGGGACTGTCCACACTTGGCATACGGCGGCACACTCGAGGTTTCGGAGATGTTGCAGATGACTGGCGGATAGGAACTGCAACGAAGCGATGAATGATCGACTAGCCTGAAGCCGATGCGTCTGTGAACTCCCTGTACAGCAGGTACAGCGCCAGTGCGGCCGGTGCCGGAAGCGGATGTGACGAGGTGACGCTGGCCAGGGCCGTGTCCGATGAATTCAGGAAACGTCGGATCGCACCCATCAGTCCCTTGCCTTTGGGCGGATCCCTACGCGGCAGCGAGGTCAGGGTCGCCAACGGCTGACCCCCCTTGACCAAGGCGTACTTGCCCCACTCCAGACCCATTACCACAGGCAGCCTGGCCCCGTGCAGATCCACCAGGTGCATCTGCTCCCGGCCTGCGCCATCGAGTACGGTCATCAAGGTCTTATGCAAGGGATTGATCATCTTGCCCCACATCTTGTGCCGGAACTGCCACTGCACCCTTCCCTGGGGATCAGAAAGCAGCCACAGCGAAGGCATGATTTTCCGATTCGGCACAAGCCGCCAGTGTTGCCCCTCCTGCGTCACGATCTCTTGCGGCTTCAGAGCCGCCTTACCCATCAGATCACAGCGCGCCGTTACGAGCTGCAACTGCTCATCGAACATGTCGTAAGTGTGCTCATAGCCTTTCGCTCTACCCGAGGAATCGTAGCGATCCCGAATGCGCAAGGCCGGCTTGTCGCTGACAGGCTGATTCATCTGACGCCTTTAATCCTTGTGGGTACCGTGGAGCATATGCATACGGACCACAGTCCACTTCCGGTTGCCCTCCTGTCCCGCGTGCATCCCGACCAGGGCAGTTCAGGTCACATTTCACGGCGGCAGCCAGATTGGAAGCCACCGTATGGTCGGGACAATATCGATTCGTTCGAACGAACACAACGGCACGCCCTTCCGGCGTCTAAACTTCCATTAGGGACAGACAGGGTTTCCTCCGCTGGCGACACGCATGAACGACCTTCCGCACAACGATATAACGGATCCCGTACTGGCGGACGCCGGGGTCTCCCGAGTCGAATGGGCTCTGCAGGAGATGCCTGTACTGCGCACGCTGATGCAGCAGTTCAGCGACACACAGCCCCTGCGCGACATCCGCATCAGCGGCTGTCTGCACATCACCACCGAGACCGCCAATCTGGCCCGTACCCTGAAAGCGGGCGGCGCTGATCTGGTGCTCTGCGCCAGCAATCCACTCAGCACCCAGGACGACGTGGCCGCCGCGCTGGTGGCCCGATACGGCATCGGCGTCTATGCCAGGCGGGGCGAGGACTCGGCGACCTACTATCGTCACATCGATTCCGCCCTGGCCCATGCGCCACATCTGACCATGGATGACGGCGCCGACCTGATCAGCGCCCTGCATCGCAAGCGAGCGGATCTGCTGCCCAACCTCCTGGGCGGCACCGAGGAGACCACCACCGGCGTCATCCGCCTGCGCGCCATGGCCCGGGACGGAGCGCTGAAATACCCGGTGATCGCCGTCAACGACGCCCGCACCAAGCACCTTTTCGACAACCGCTACGGCACCGGCCAAAGCACCCTGGACGGCGTCATCCGCGCCACCAACATCCTGCTCGCCGGCAAGCGCTTCGCGGTGGTCGGTTACGGCTGGTGCGGCCGCGGCCTGGCGATGCGGGCCAAGGGTCACGGCGCCCGGGTCATCGTCTGCGAAGTGGACCCGGTGCGCGCACTGGAGGCGGCCATGGAGGGCTACGAAGTCATGCCCCTGCTGGAGGCGGCCCGTGTGGCCGACTTCATGGTCACCGTGACCGGCGACAAGCATGTGATCGACGCCCCGCATTTCGAGGTGATGAAGGATGGCTGTGTGATCGCCAACTCCGGCCACTTCGATGTGGAGATCAACCTGCAGGCGCTGGCCGCCCTGTCCACTGGGAAACAGCGGCCGCGTCCCCATGTGGAGGAGTACCGTCTGGCGGACGGCAGGCGCATCCGCCTGCTGGCGCAGGGGCGGCTGGTCAATCTGGCGGCGGCGGAGGGCCACCCCGCCACCGTGATGGACATGAGCTTCGCCAACCAGGCCCTGGCCGTGAAATATCTGCTGAACCACGGCCGCAGCATGGAACCGCGGGTGCATCCGGTGCCGGACGAGATCGACAGCTGGATCGCCCGTCTCAAGCTGGAGGCCATGGGCCTGGCGATCGACCGTCTCACCCCCGAACAGCAGACCTACCTCGACTCCTGGAAGGAGGGGACCTAGTCCAAACTCCCATGCCACAGACACTCAACCGTCAGATCGCCGCCAAGCTGCAGGAGATGGGCGACTTGCTGGAACAGCAGGGCGCCAACCCGTTCCGGGTCCGCGCCTATCGCCAGGCGGCCTCCGAACTGCATCAGCTGCAGCAACCGGTGGAGGAGATACTGCAGCAGGAGGGCATCCAGGGCCTCGAGCGCCTGCCGGCCATCGGCAAGGGCATCGCTGCCTCGATCCGCGAGATGGTGCTCAGCGGAAACTGGTCCCAGCTGCAGCGGCTGCGCCACGGTACGGAGGGTGTCGCGCTGCTGCAAACCGTGCCGGGAGTGGGGCCCGAACTGGCCCAGCGCATCCACGACGAACTCCATGTGGATACCCTGGAGGCCCTGGAGACCGCCGCCTACGACGGCAGCCTGGATCGGGTCAAGGGAGTCGGCGAGCGTCGCCTCAGCGCCCTGCGTGCAAGTCTGGAGAAGATGCTGGGAAAGCCGCGAGCAAACCTCCGCACCCCTCCCGAACATGCACCGGAGGTGGATCTGCTGCTGGAGATCGACCGCCTCTACCGGGAGAACGCCGAGGCCGACGAACTGCCCCGCATCGCACCCAAGCGCTTCAACCCCGACAACGAGGCCTGGCTGCCGGTACTGCACACCGACCGCGCGGGCTGGCACTTCACCGCGCTCTATTCCAATACCGCCCGCGCCCACGAACTGGGCATGACCAACGACTGGGTGGTGATCTACTTCTACGACGACCATCAACAGGAGGGTCAGCACACGGTGGTCACCGAGACCCATGGTCCGCTGGTGGGTCGACGTGTGGTGCGCGGCCTGGAGAGCGCCTGCCGGAGTTACTACGAGCTGCCCTGACGGGGAACAGGGTCAGCCCCTCGGTGCGGCGAGCCGCACCCTACCTGGAATCGAACCGTAGGGTGCGGCTTGCCGCACCGATTCATCAGGGAGCAGCCCGGATGCAGCGAAGCGGAATCCGGGGAATACACTGTCGCGAACCCCCTGGATTCCGTTTCACTGCATCCAGGCTACATGGCTCAACCCCACTAATACCGAGCGCCCTGTCTTATCGGGATTGCGCTGGCATGACAGCTGGCACAAAAACCAGCATGATCCCCAGCTGAAACGATTTATCAAACGGAGATATTCATGCACATCCCCCAGCTCCAGCCCGTGGTCGCCCTCGTCGCCGGTATCCTGATCCTGGTCAAGCCCAAACTGCTGAACTACATCGTGGCTTTCTACCTGATACTGATCGGCGTGATGGGCTTGGTGCGCTTCTAGGCAGAGAGGAGTCACGCCGGGTGCCGCGTCAGCGGCACGAAGGCGACCCCCAATACCGACTTTTCGCGCACCGTGCCGGCGGCGTCCTTCTCCACCACCATCAACTCCTGATAGCTGTAGGGCCAGCCCAGGGGAATCACCATGCGCGCACCCGGCTTCAGCTGCGTGATCAGCGGAGCCGGTATCTCGGGAGTGGCCGCGGTCACCAGGATACCGTCATAAGGGGCATGCTCGGGCCAGCCGTGGTAACCGTCGGCGCAGTGGCACTCCACATTGTCGTATCCGAGCTGCTGCAGGGTCTCCTGCGCATGCCGGGAGAGGGTCTCGATGATCTCTACACTATAGACCTGCCTCACCACCCTTGAGAGCACTGCCGCCTGGTAGCCGGATCCGGTACCGATCTCCAGCACCGTCGACGTGGCGTCGGCGTCCAGCAGGTCGGTCATCAGGGCCACGATGTAGGGCTGGGAGATAGTCTGGCCGCAGCCGATCGGCAACGGCCCGTTCTCGAAGGCGAAGCGCCGCTGCGACTCCGGCACGAAGGATTCCCGAGGCACCTCGCGCATGGCCGTCATCACCGCTTCCGAAAACCGGTCGCGGCCGATCATCTTGCGCGTGAGCCTGACCTCCCGTTCGATGTCACGCAACATCTGCCCCCGATCGGTCACAGCGCCACCACCTCGCCCAGCTGCGGCAAGCGCACATCGACATGCAGCTCGTCGTCGATACGCTGGCGCAGCGTCTCGCTCGCCTCCTGCTCGCCATGCACGAGCAACAGCCCGGGGCGATTATGGAATGCGGCGTACCAGTCGAACAGACCCTGCTGGTCGGCATGGGCCGAAAGCCCGCCGACGGTATGCACCTGCGCCCGCACCTGCAGCTCGCGGCCGGCCAGATGGATCTGGCTGGCCCCATCCACCAGCGCCCTTCCCGGGGTGCCGGCGGCCTGGAAACCGACGATCATCACATGGGTGTCCTCGTGCTCGAGATTGTGGCGCAGGTGGTGGCGGATGCGCCCGCCGGTGCACATGCCGCTACCGGCGATGATGATGGCGCCGGCATGCACCTGATTGAGCGCCATCGACTCCTCGGTCTCGCGGGTGAAGTGGAGGTTGGGCAGATCGTAGAGGGTGCCGTCGGCCCGCTGGGCCGCCCGCGCCTGGCGGTCGTAGACCTGAGCGTGTTTCGAATAGACCTCGGTCGCCTCGATCGCCATCGGGCTGTCGAGAAAAATCTCCCAGGCCGCCAGGCCCCAATCCTCGTAGTGCTGACTGAAGGCGTAGAGCAGCTCCTGCGCCCGGCCCACGGCGAAGGAGGGGATCAGAATGTTGCCCCGGCCCATGCGCGCGCCGGAGATGATCTCGCCCATCTCCTTCCAGGTCTCCTCCCAGGAACGGTGCAGGCGGTCGCCGTAGGTGCTCTCCATCACCACCAGATCGGCCTCCCCGAGGCGTACCGGGTCGCGCAGGATTGGCGCCCCTCGATGCCCCAGGTCGCCGCTGACGACCAGCCTCCGGCGCACCCCGCGCTCCTGCAGGTCGAGCCCGACGATGGCGGAACCGAGGATGTGCCCGGCGTCATAGAGGGTCAGCGTCACGCCCGGCAGGATCTCCATCGCCGCCTCGTAGTCGAGCGGCACGAAGGCCTGCATCACCGCCGCCGCGTCCTCGCGGGTGTAGAGGGGTTCGATCGGCGGCTCACCCTGTTTGCGCAGCTTGCGGTTGGCCCACTCGGCCTCCCGCTCGTTGAGGAAACCGGCGTCCTTGAGCATGATGTGGGCGAGATCGGCGCTGGCACGGTGGGTATAGACCGGCCCCCGGTAACCGCGCTTGACCAGCAGCGGCAGACGGCCCGAGTGGTCCAGGTGGGCATGGGTGACGACGACCGCATCGATGGCGTCGATATCGAATGGAAAAGGGGCTTCGTTGGCCGCCTCCCGCTCCCGGTTGCCCTGCACCAGACCGCACTCCACCAACAGTCGCCGGTCACCGACCGTCAATAGATAGCAGGAGCCGGTGACCTCGCCGACAGCACCGAAAAACTGCAGCTTCATGACTCACCTCGCAGATGAGTTGACATCATTTGAACGGATACCAGCGCCTGCACGCACATCTTTGGTGGGGTGGGGCCCCGCCCCACCGAAGACGCCTGATCGTCCACGCCCTATAGTCAGTATGGTCGATCGCTAAGGCTTTGCCGCCGATACAGATCAGGAAAACCCGGCAGCAAAATTCACATTCCGGGCTGGACCCGCCCGCATACTCTGAGTCAACATGGAGCGCATGGATCTCGCGACGATGCAGCGACCCGTATGAACCGTATCCCCATCATCTCCGCCATCCTCGCTTTCGCCGACGGACTGAGGTTCCGCCAGCTCTTCCTGCTGGTCGGGGCGCTGTTTCTGCTCGATCTGCTGATACCGGACTTCATCCCGCTGGCGGACGAACTGCTACTGGGCCTGCTGACCCTGCTGCTGGCGGCCTGGAAAAAGCAGCGGCGAGATGAGCGCGCCATCGAACAACGCAACGAGGAGGCCCGGTGAAAAGAGCATCCGTGAGCACTCACTTTCGCCTGCCCGCACTGCTCGTCATGAGCCTGCTGCTTGCCGCCTGCGCCTCGCTGATGCCGCAGGAGGACCGGGTACGAGTCACCATCGTCGACATCCGTCCGTTGGAGTCGACCCTCATGGAGCAGCGCTTCCTGGTCAAGCTGCGACTGCAGAATCGCTCCCGCGAGGCGCTGGTCGTGGACGGCATGAGCTTCGACCTGGAACTCAACGGCAAGGACTTCGCCTCCGGCGTGAGCAACCGGGAGGCCACCGCGCCCGGCTTCGGTGAAGCCCTGATCGAGGTGAAGGTGAGCAGCACCCTGTTCGGCATGATCCGCCAGATCCAGACCCTGCAAAACCGTGAGCCGCAGCCCTTTCAATATCGCATCAGCGGCCGCCTCAGCAGCCCCGGCAGCCTGTTCGGACTCGGCTTCGACGAGCGCGGGGAGATCGACCTGAGCATGCCGGCCGGCCTGTAGTGCTCTACGGATACACGGCGCGGCTAGCGCAGCATGAGGCTCCCGAACCCTCTCAGACGTGCCGAATGAACAGCTCGTAGAGGGTCAGCAGGATCTCCACCAGGATCAGGATCACGATGTACCACTCCACGCGCAGGGTGTGGCGGTCCTGCAGCAGACCCAGCAGGGTCTCGGCGGTGTTGCCGATCACCTCCAGCTTGCGGTCGAGGCCGGCCTGCCGCTCGCTGATCTCGAACTCGCTCTCGAGCCGCCGCCAGATGCGCTCCTGTTCGGGGTGATCCCACAGGACCTCCGGTTTCTCGCCGATCTCGGCACGCCCGACCAGACGCTGCTGGATCTGCAGAATGTCTCCTAGATAGTGCAGCAGGCTGCGCTCGCGACGCGGCAGACGGGCCCGGTGCTGCAAGCGTTCGGCCAGGGGTTCGACGCGGTCGAAGACACCCGCGATGTAGCGTTCATAGCTGTCCAGCAAAACGCTCTTGGCCAGGATGTCGGCCACCACCTGGACCAATGGGAGAGCCAGATCGGGCACCACCAGCACCCCCTCCTCGACGCGCGCCTCGACACCGGTTTCGACCTGCAGGCTCAGATACTCCGCCTGCGGCGTGTCGAGGGGGGAGCGCAGAAATTCGGCGAGCTGTTCCAGCAGGCGCCTTTCGGCCTCCGAATCGTCGCCGAACAACACCACCACGCCGAAGCGGAACAGCACCGCCACCCGCCCCTCGCCCAGATTCAGCGACAGCGGGTCGCGGGCCAGTACCGACTGGGGATTGAAGCGTCGAAGATCGATACCCTGGGCGATGAGCAACGCCCGAACATTCACATTGGCGGTGGACATGACACCACTCCCGTACTGTCATGGGTTTGATGAGGGATAGATAGCAGGCTTCCCCGTCTTTGCCTATGGGACGGTGATGCGCAGACGAAAGTTATCCCGCCGACCCGAATTTGCTGTTTCCATCTCGGGTCATGTTCGATATGAACGCCGTTAACCCGGCACCCTCACCCGTGAAACCGCCAACCACGATCGATACCCGGATTCCACTTCGTTGCATCCGGGCTATCCACCTTGTAGCCTGGATGGCGTGAAGCACAATCGAGGGATCGTACCGCTGTGGCTATACTGTGAGTGGTACCGGATCGCTCACACGATCCCAAACTCATCCATGACGCCGTGACCAGAAAACGGCACGGCGCATGCAGCAAGGACGGGAGCAGTCAGTGGCGGAACCCGAGCCCATCAAGCAACGAGAAATCACCCTCGCTGGCGAGGCGTTGACCAAGGTCTACCACACCGGCTCGGTGGATGTGCACGCCCTGCGCGGCGTCGACATCGCGCTCTATGAACAGGAACTGGTCGTTCTGCTCGGCCCCTCCGGCAGCGGCAAGTCGACACTGCTCAACATTCTCGGCGGACTCGACACCCCCACCAGCGGCCGGGTGCGCTTTCGCGACACCGAGATCACCGACGGCGACGAATCGGTGCTGACCCGCTATCGGCGCTACCACGTCGGCTTCGTGTTCCAGTTCTACAACCTGATCCCGAGCCTGACCGCGCGCGAGAACGTTTCACTAGTGACCGAGATCGCGCGCCAGCCGATGGATCCGGCGGAGGCCCTCGGCCTGGTCGGACTCGGCGAGCGGCTCGACCACTTCCCGGCCCAGCTCTCCGGCGGCGAACAGCAGCGGGTAGCCATCGCGCGGGCCATCGCCAAACGGCCCGACGTGCTGCTCTGCGACGAGCCCACCGGCGCGCTGGACAGCGAGACCGGCATTCTGGTGCTGGAGGCGATCGAACGGGTCAACCGGGAGCTGGGCACCACCACGGCGGTGATCACCCACAACACGGTGATCGGGCAGATGGCCGACCGGGTGATCCACTTCGGCGACGGGCATGTGGTGAGCAGCGAGAGCAACACCGAACGCAAGCCGGCCAGTGGGTTGAGCTGGTGATGGGCCGGGAGTGTAGTTGCACAAGCGGGTTGGTGGGGCTGAGCCCCACCCTACGCTTCGCATCCGGGTTTACGGTGCGGCGAGCCGCACCCTACGGGGGAGTCCAGTGCGGGCGCTGAACAAAAAGCTGGTGCGCAACCTGTGGAAACTGCGCGGCCAGGTGCTGGCCATCGCGGTGGTGATCGCCTCCGGCGTGGCGGTGCTGGTGATGTCGCTCTCCGCCCTGCAGGCCCTGACCGAGACCACCGAGGCCTACTACGAGCGTCAGCGCTTCGGCGAGGTCTTCGCCAGCGTCAAACGCGCACCGCAAAGACTGCTGGAGCAGATCCGTACCATCCCCGGCGTGCGCTCGGTGGACGACCGCATCAAGTATCTGGCGACCCTCTCCATCGAAGGTTTCGAGGAGCCGGTAATCGGCCAGCTGGTCTCCATACCGGAGCACGGCCAGCCCCATCTCAACCGGCTGGTGCTGCGCGCCGGCCGCCTGGTCAGCCCAGGCCATCCGGACGAGGTGGTGCTGAGCGAACCCTTCGCCGAGGCCCAGAATCTGCAGCCTGGCGACACCTTCAAGGCGCTGATGAACAGCAACCTGCGCACCCTCACCGTGGTCGGCGTCGCCCTCTCTCCGGAGTATGTCTACACCATCGGCCCCGGCGCCCTGATGCCCGACGACAAGCGCTTCGGCGTGCTCTGGCTCGGCCGCGAAGCACTGGAGGCGGCCTACGACCTGGATGGCGCCTTCAACGACCTCAGCCTCGGCCTGCTCCACGGCACCAATCCGCAGAGCGTGATCGACCGGCTCGACCGGCTGCTGGCGCGCTACGGCGGCACCGGCGCCATCCCCCGCGCCGATCAGATCTCCAACTGGTTCCTGATGAACGAGATCCGCATGCTGAAGACCATGTCGACCATCCTGCCGACCATCTTCCTGGCGGTGGCCGCCTTCCTCAGCAACATGGTGCTGAGCCGGCTGATCGCCACCGACCGCAGCGAGATCGGTCTGATGAAGGCCTTTGGCTACAGCAATCTGCAGGTGGGTTGGCACTACGCCAAGCTGGTGATGGCGATGGCGGCGGTCGGCATCATACTCGGCTGGGCCTCGGGCGCCTGGCTGGGACGGGTCAACACGGAGCTCTATGCCGAGTTCTACCGTTTTCCGTTGCTGATCTTCCGCCCCGATCCCGGCGTCTTCGCGATCGGCGCGATCGTCAGTCTGGTCGCCGCTCTCGCCGGCAGTCTGGGCGCGGTGCGCAAGGCCGCCAACCTACCGCCGGCCGAAGCCATGATGCCGCCGGCGCCGCCCCTCTACCGCAAGACCCGCATCTCCGGCAGCCGCTTGATCCTCTGGCTCGACCAGCCCACCCGTATCATCCTGCGCCAGATCGTGCGTTCCCCGGTGAAGGCGCTGTTCACCAGCCTCGGCATCGCCTGCTCGGTGGCGGTGATGATCATGGCCCTGCAGTGGCTCGACTCCATCGACAAGATCGTCCAGGTCTACTTCAACGACGCCCAGCGCCAGGACATGATGGTGGGCCTGGTGGAGACCCAGTCAGACACCTCGCTGCAGGAGTTCCGCCGCATGCCCGGCGTACTCGCCGCCGAACCCATGCGCATCACCGGCGTCGAGTTCCATGTCGGCACCCATACCCACAGGGGCTCCATCGAAGGGATTCCGACCGACCCGCAGCTGCAGCGGGTCTACGATGCCGGCGGCCGGGTGGTGCCGGTGCCGCCGGACGGCCTGCTGCTCTCCACCGCTCTGGCCGATAAGCTGAAGGTAGGGATCGGCGACAGCGTCCGGGTCGATGTGCTGGAGGGCCGGCGCCCGACGCGCACCATTCCGGTGGTCGGTCTCTACGAGACCTACATCGGCATGACCGCCTACATGAACATCGAGGCCTTCAACCGGCTGATGGGCGAACGCGGCAGCCTGGAGTACGTCACCCTGCTGGTGGACGACAGCCAGCTCGACCCGCTCTACCGCAAGCTCAAGACACTGCCCAAGGTGGCCTCGGTGACGCTCAAGGACGCAGCCATCCGCGAGTTCAACGACACCATGGCGGAGACCATCCTGATCTACGTCTCCTTCTTCGCCGCCTTCGCCTGCGCGCTCGGTTTCGGCGTGGTTTACAACAGCACCCGCATCGCGCTGTCGGAACGGGGCCGCGAACTGGCCACCCTGCGCGTGCTCGGCTTCCATCGCGGCGAGATTTCCTACATCCTGCTCGGTGAGGCGGGCCTGCTGATCCTGGTCGGCCTGCCCCTGGGCTGCCTGGCGGGTGCCGGGCTCGGCTGGTTCATGACCAGCGCCATGGACTCGGAACTCTACCGCATCCCGCTGGTGATCAAGGCCTCCACCAACGCCCTCGCCGTACTGGTGACCCTGGCCGCCACCCTGCTGTCGGCGGCAGTGGTGCGCAACCGGCTCGATCACCTCGACCTGATCGCCGTACTTAAAACCCGTGAGTGACTGAGTGACTGATATGAGTGCACACGCCAAACGCATCCTGCTCTGGAGCCTGCTGGGCCTGATTCTGATAGCCACCTTGGTCTGGGCCTTCATCCCCAAGCCGATCCCGGTCGACATCATGACCCTGCAGCCCGGCCGCATGACGGTGACGGTGGACGAAGAGGGCGAGACCCGGGTGCGTGACGTGTTCGTGCTTTCGGCGCCCATCAGCGGCCGCGTCCTACGCATCGACGCCGAGGTGGGCGACGAGGTGCATGCGCAGCAGACCAAGATCGCCGAGATAGAGCCCACCGACGCCACCCTGCTCGATCCCCGCAGCGAGGCCCAGGCCCGTGCCGACATTCGCGCCGCCGAGGCCAACCTGGTGCTGGCCGAAGCCTCGGTGAAGGAGGCCCGGGTGGAGCTCGACTTCTCCAGGAGCGAATACGAGCGCGCACGCAAGCTGCGCGCCGATGCGGTGATGTCGGAGCGCGAACTCGAAGCCGCCGAGAGCACTTACAAAACCCGCCAGGCCGCCCTGGAGACGGCGCTGGCCAACCGCCAGGCGCGCCAGGCCGAACTGGAGCGGGCTCGCGCACAACTCATCTCCCCCACCCAGGAACGGGAGAAGGGCGAGGATTGTCCCTGCGTGACGATTCGTGCGCCGGTCGACGGACGCATCCTCAAGATCCTGCACAAGAGCGAAGGCGTGGTGGCCGCTGGCGAACCCCTGGTGGAGATCGGCGACCCCGCCGATCTGGAGATCGTCGCCGACCTGCTCTCCTCCGATGCCGTCAAAGTGGAAGCGGGTCAGCGCGTCATCATCGACAACTGGGGCGGAGACCATCTGCTTGAAGGCGTGGTGGAAAGGGTCGAACCCTTCGGCTTCACCAAGGTCTCCGCCCTCGGCATCGAAGAGCAGCGGGTCAACGTCATCATCGACTTCACCAGCCCGCGCGAGGAGTGGTCGCGCATCGCCCACGGCTTTCAGGTCGACGTGCGCATCGTGCTGTGGGAGGGCAATGATGTACTCAAACTGCCGCTCACCGCCCTCTTCCGCAATGACAGCAACTGGGCCATATTCGTCGATGACAACGGGACTGCCAGTAAGCGCGACGTACAACTGGGGAAACGCACCGGACTCGAGGCGCAGGTGCTGGGAGGGGTCAAGGCGGGCGAACGTATCGTCGTGCACCCGAGCGACAAGATCACAGATGGCGTCTCCATCGAGTCACGCAAGATCGAATAGACCGCATCCGGATTTGAACAGTCGAATCGATCACGTACCAGAACCGACATCGCAGTGAGATCCGGAGCAAAGCAGAGTTCCCGAGGACGAGTCGATCAGGTAAAAAAATCAATGCTCAAAATCGGCAATAAGGCAACCGAAGCCTCGGGTGGGTTTCTCGGCATCTTCGGCAGCGGAATAAGCAAGGAGGAGAAGGCCGCCTTGGTCAGCCTGTCAACCATGCTGGGTGTGAATTGAACACAAACCCTTCGAACTGCGGCGGACCGTTTTTTCGTATGCTCAACGCGTTCCCCCCACTACGGCTCCCGGGACCATGGCCATTATGATCAATGATATAGTCGCCTGTACTTTCGTCGGTATTTACGCCTATCTGTCCATCGTTGCGAACTACCACACCCATACCTCAGACAGCTATAGCCGCCAACAGAAGAGACTCCAGTATTGCCTCGCCTGGACGGTACCTTTTTTGGGCGCATTGTTGATTATCCTGGTTGCCCTGTCCGACCGTGAGCACCTGCGAACGATCATGTCCAACAGCAAACTCCCCTCTCCTCTTCTCAGAATCATTACGCTTTCCGCTTTCTCGGGTGGCGTCGGCCTCTCCAGCCATGACACGGAATCGAGCGATTTCGGCTCCAGCTCATGGGAGGGATGCGAAGGGGGTGGCGACTGTGGCGGCGGAGATGGCGGCGGGGGCGACGGCTGATCTTGCGCCGGAGCGCATCAAGCACGCTTGGCGGATATCACTGGAAAACCGGACAATTCGCTATGCAGGCATGGGAAACCGCAAGATATGGACAAACCGAACACAACTCACGCTCAGCGAAATCCGTGCGCGAAACTGCGCAACCAGCGTGGGCACCAGAACAGGCAGATAAAGGATCGCAAGCATGTCAGCACCCGCCGTGACACCCGAACCACCCTATTACGCCGTCATCTTCACCTCGGTCAGAACCGATGGCGACAATGGCTATGCCGAGACAGCGAATGCGATGTTGCGTTTAGCCTCGGAACAACCCGGATTTCTTGGCTTTGAGACCGCAAGACAGGAGCTTGGCATTTCCGTTTCTTACTGGTCATCGCTCGATGCCATAAAAGCCTGGAAGGAAGTCTCAGCCCACCGCCACGCACAGAATCGAGCGAAAGACTGGTACACGGCTTTTCGGGTTCGTGTCTGTCGCGTGGAGCGTGAATATGGTTTCTAGGACCTGTTAATCACTCCCGGGAAAAGTCGCCGGGATCACCCAGCTCCCGCAACATTCCCGACTTGAACTCACGCCGGTAGAGCACGCCGACCACCAGCGTGGTGGCGACGATAAACACCAGCGGGTGGAGAAACCAGCTCAAAAAAGCCAGGCCGAAGTAGTAGGCGCGAAGCCCACGATTGAAGGTATTGGTGGCTTTCGAGCTCACCTTGGCTGCGCGCTCGGCAAAGTTGTCACTCCACTCCGGCAGGGCCTGACTGCTCGGCGCGGCGCCGATCATGATGGAGAGGTAGTTGAAATGGCGCATGGACCAGGTGAACTTGAAGAAGGCGTAGACAAAGACCAGCAATAACGCGAACAGCTTCAGCTCCCACACCTCCCGCGTGCTCTGCACCGCGTAACGCAGTTCTCCGACCACCTCCATGGCCGTCTCCATGGTGCCCAGTACCGCCAGCAGGCCGGCCAGGATGAAGATGGTGGTGGAGGCGAGAAAGGTGGCGCTGCGGGCCAGGATCATGACGATGTTCGAATCGACGATGCGCACGTCCCGATGCAGCATCTCCTGCATCCACTGCATGCGATAGCGGTGCATCACGCTCATCAGGGTGAGGCGTTCACGGGCACGCAGATCGGCATAGCGCGTATAGCCGACCCAGCAGATGAGAAACCAGACGAAGGCGCTTATATCGAGGATGGGCATGGGTGGCTCTGACCGGGAACAGAGTGCAGTGTAGCCCCAAACCCTTGCGCTTTCTAATCTCCGCGGACTGAATTTCGACTTGTGCCGGCGGCTGCCCGGCCATTCCAGTTTCGCCGAAGCCTTAAGTCGGTGCCAATGGATCATTCACGGTGCGGCAAGCCGCACCCTACCGTGGATCAATGGGTAGGGTGCGGCTTGCCGCACTGTAGTGACACCTTCGTGTAAGTGTCAGTGATCTTGTGTCCTCGACACGCAAGGATCCGGGACGAAAAACCGTCGGCAATGGCTATTCATCCCCGACCGACTCGCTACATCCCGCCCTGCTTCTCCATACCCTGCTCCTGCTTCTCCATGCTGTCTTTCATCTGCTTGGGCATCTCGGCCTCCATGGCCTTCATGTCGCCTTCCATGGTTTTCATGGTGTCGGATGCGTCCATCGCCTTGTCGCCATGCTCCATCATCTTGCCTTCACCCTCCATGGACTCTTTCTGCATCATGTCGCCCGCGCCGGCAACGCCCCATGTCATGCCCAGAGCGAGGCAGGCGGCCATTTTCGACAGCTTGTAAATACGCATAGCCATAACCTTTTCTCCCAATTTGGAATAGCTGTGGTTCGACGAAGGCGAAAACAGCATCGCCATCACCTTACATTCAGCGCCATGGAGGTCCACGACCGGTCACGGAGATATCACAATTCTATAACCGCAGGAAAAGGGAGCGGCGCCACGCTTGTGAATGGGTCAACGCGGAAGTGAGGACGCCGGTCGCTCAGGGCGTATGCAGCCGAAATCCCATCGCCTCCAACTCCGCGCGGGCTTCGGGTTCGTTCAGCAGAGCGATGAAACGTTGCACGGCAGGACTCTCCCAGCGCGACTCGGGGATAGCGAAGTCGTAGTGTTCCTCCTGTAGGGGCAGGAACGCCAGGCCGTACAAGCGTGCCACCGTGTCGATGGCGATGCCCCAGTCGGCGCGGCCCTGGGCCACGGCGGTGGCGACTGCGTTGTGGGACTTGGTCTGCACCGCATAGCCCGCCGGCTGGGCGCCCGCAAGCAACTGGTCGATCAACACCCGGGTACCGCTGCCGGCATTGCGGTTGACCATGATGCAGTCCGGGTCGGCCAGGGCGGCCTGCACCGCCTGTTGCGGATCGGCGGCGCTGCCGAACCGGGCATCATCGGGCCGGTAGACGAATCCCTGCATGCGTATGTACCCCGGCAGCAGACGCATACCCGGCTCCAGGTAGGGACGGTTGTACTCACCGCTCTCCGGGTCCATCAGATGGATGCCGGCCAGATCGCACTCGCCGCGCCGCACGGCGGCCAGGCCGCCCTGACTGCCGACATGCATCGATTTGGTACTCATGCCCTCCCTCTGCAGGTGTTTCAACAGCAGATCGAGGCCGACGCAGTGGGATCCGATGCTGACCAGGTCGGCGGGCTCCAGCCGCCGTGAGAGCAGCTGCACGCTGACCGGCGTGCCGACGGGGAGCTGCTCGGTCTGGGCGTCGATGCGGATGAAACCGTCCGCCTTGCTGAAGGCGGTGACGGCACCGGAGTTCTTGCCCATGGGATAGGCGGCGTAACCCCCGGGAGTACGCATCAGGCCGACCATCAGGTATTCGGTGCGGCCGCGATCGGAACTGACGCGAACCGGCAGCTCCGCCTCCACCCGTTCATGGGTCTCCTCGGGCATGCCGGCGAGCAGGCGCAGCATGGGGGCGACGAACTGCTGGAAGGTGAAGATGGCGGAGGTGGGAAAGCCCGGCAGAATCACCACCGGCTTGCGCCCGGTCACCGCCAGGCACAACGGCTTGCCCGGCTTGATCGCCACCCCGTGAACCACGATGCCGGGATCGTCGAGGGCGCTGACCACCTCGTAGGTGAGGTCGCCCGCCCCTTTGGAGGTGCCGCCGGAGAGGATCACCGCATCGGCCTCCAGCCCCCGCTGCAGGATCTCCCGCTGCTGCTCCCGCACATCGGTAGCCGCACCCAGGCGCAGCGCCTCGCAACCCAGCTCCTCGACGGCGGCGGCGACGATGGCCTGGTTGGAGTCGTAGACGCCGCCCTTGACCATGGGTTGGCCCGGCTGCACCAGTTCGTCGCCGGTGGAGATGATGGCCACCTTCGGTTTGCGATAGACGCTGACCCGGTCCAGTCCCACGGCGGCGAGCAGCCCG
>JBNLGI010000111.1:0-10783 GCA_050305975.1 Sedimenticolaceae bacterium
GCTTCATGCAGACCCTGATGGTGGAGGTGGAGCATCCCGACACCGATCCCCACGACGAGGAGTTGCTGGGACGCATCCTGCGCGGCGAGGAGACGCCCGAAGTGGAGATGGATGGCTTTGCCCTGGCGGAGGCGAAGAGCCGTACAGACAGCGACTGTCCGGCCGCGGGTGACCAACCGGGGCTCACCCGGCGGGAGTTTCTACGCGGAGGCGAAACTTAATCTTTCTCAGAGTGTAGGGTGGGGCCCCGCCCCACCAACCCACACCGGATAAGAGGCGTTGCGGTGGGGCAGGGCCCCACCCTACGCTGCACCGAAAGTTGGCGTTTATCCGCGGACCGCTACCAACCCTTGAATTCCTGTCGGCGTTGTCCGCTACACCTTGAACTGATTCACCATACGGTCGAGGTCGGCCGAGATCTTGGCCACTTCCTCGCTCTCCTGCAGCGTTTCGTTGGTGCCGTTCGCGGTCTGGTGGGAGACCTCGTTGATGGCGATGATGTTCTTGTTGATTTCGCTGACCACCGAGGTCTGCTCGGAAGCCGCCGTGGCGATCACCGAGTTCATTTCGCTGATCGATTCCACCGCGTTGGCGATTTCGACCAGGGCCTCGCCGGCACGGCTGGAGTCAGTGACGCTCTGATCGGCCTCCTTCTTGCTGGTGTCCATCACCTTCACCGCCTGATCCGAGGCGTTGACCAACTGCTCGATGATCTCCTGGATCTGCTGCGTCGCCTCCTGGGTGCGCTGCGCGAGGTTGCGCACTTCGTCGGCCACCACGGCAAAACCGCGCCCCTGCTCGCCGGCCCGTGCCGCTTCGATGGCGGCGTTGAGCGCCAGCAGGTTGGTCTGCTCGGCAATCGCCGTGATCGTCTCGGAGACCTGGCCGATATCCTGCGTCCCCTCGGCCAGCTGTCGCACCACCACCGCCGCATCGTCGACGCGTGACGCCAGCCGGGTGATGGAGTTGGCGACCTCGGCCACCACACCACTGCCCGCTTCCGCGTTCGCTCGCGCCTGAATGGCCGCCTGCTCGGCACTGGAGGCGTTGCGCGCCACCTCTTCCGCCGCCACCGACAGCTCGCCCATGGCGACGGCCAACTGCTCGGTCTCGCGCTCCTGTTCGGCGACGCCGTCCTGGGTCTTCTTGGTCACATCCGCCAGCTGCTTGGCCGAATTGGCCAGGCCGTCCATGGTCTTCGCCAGATCCTTGATGGTCGGCTGGAACTTGTCCAACATCTGATTGACCGCCAGGCCGACCTGGTGAAATTCGTCATTGGCGCCCAACTCGACACGCGGCCGCAGATCGGAATCGCTACCGATGCGATTCATCGTCTCCCTGAGCCCTTTGAGCGGCTTGATGACCACCTTGCGCATGATGAAGTTGATAACGAAGAGCCCGACCAGCAGGACCACGAAATTGATCACGCCGCTGATCAGCAGCTCCTGGTGGATCGCCTTGTCCCGCGCCTCCATGGAAAAGGTCAGGCGCCCGGCGCCCAGGATGGTGCCTTCCGGTAACGCATGACAGGTCAGGCAGTTGGTGCCGTTACGATCGGAGACCGCGGCGAAGGGCTCGATCACCGTGACCATCCTTTTGCCGTTGACCCGCTCCACCTGCACAATCTGCTCGCCGTTGAGCGCGCGCCGGTCCAGATCGTCCAGCGGTTTTTCGTGATCGAAGCCGGGACCGAACATTTTGTTCACCGCCTCGCCACGCAGCATGCGCACCTCGACCACGCCGTCGCGTTTTTCGATCTTCTGCTTCAACATCTCACGGTTGCCCATGGTGCCGGTAAACATCATGGCGTTCATGCTGTCGAGATAGCCGTGCAGCACATCGAAGATCTGGTGTTCGGTCAATCTCAACAGACGGTCTTTTTGCTGCTCTGCGGAGTAGATGGTCACCACGGTCATGATGAGAACGAAGATCAATGCCATGGGCGTGAGAATCTTCCACTGTACTGAGATGTACTTGTTCATGCTTGCAACCCGATTCAAGCCTGTAAACTGCTACCGACACACGGTTTATCGGCAACCGGTCACAACTCTTGAATAAAATCCAAAATCCCAAAATCGCTAAAGAATCCATGTTCACTCCCGATAACCTGGATAGCCGAAGGGCGATGCCGAACGTACGGTCATCGCCCATTCGGCTCTCATTCACACTCAGAGGCCTTGCCGGACCTTCGGCAGGCTAGATCGGCGGAGTCTGTAAGATGGATAAGCTACTCGTTATCGCCCTGCTGCTTCTCGCCATGATCAGCGGTTCAGTCCACGCCAACCAGATGCTGGCCATGCAATCGGGCTGCCTGGGTTGCCACAAGACCGACGCCAAGCTGGTCGGCCCGGCATTCAAGGATATCGCCGCCAAATATGCGGGAGATCCATCCGAGATCGACCGTCTGACCAGTAAAGTGAAAGCGGGCAGCACCCCTGGCGAACCGCTGATCTGGGGCACGGTCGCCATGCCAGCGAACCAGGCTGCGCCGGAAAAAATCAGACAGGTCATCGAGTGGATCATGACCTTGAAATAGGTCTTGTTCACCACAGACTGAGTCGAGTGAGGATTTCTTCGCCCCGCAACGGAGGCGAAGAACAAAACACATCGCACTGCTACCTTGACTTGATGTAAAGGGTCTATGCTTGGAGCAGCTGCTCTGAAGCAGGCCTAGGAAATAATGACAAATCAAAGGAGCGCATTCATGTTCATCAAGAGAACTGTAATCCTGGTTTCGACACTCTCAACCACACTGTTGGCCGGTTGCAGCGCCGAGCCGGTTGCAGTCAGCTTCAAGAACGATGTCAAGCCATTGCTTGACAAATACTGCACCGAGTGTCACCTCCCGGGTGGAGACGGCGCCAATGCCAGCGGATTTGTCACGCAGAGTTATGACAGCGTCATGCAGGGCACCAAATTCGGTCCGGTGGTGGTGGCGGATGATCCGCTCTCCAGCTCCCTCTATCGGCTGGTGGCGGGCAAGGTCGACCCTTCGATCCGCATGCCCCACGGCAAGGAGGCTTTGACTCAGGACGAAATCCAGAAAATCGAACAATGGATCCAACAGGGCGCCAAAAACAACTGACGTTTCAATAAACTGCACAGGCACCTCGCCGTTCGACCCGGCCATTTCCGAGATAATGGCCAGGGCGCCGGCATGAACTCCCTAAGACACCTGTATCTCACTTGCAGCCGCCGCCGGTGCATTGCCCATGCCCCTTTTTATGGCCCTCCCTAACGGCTATGATGTGGCCTCTTGTGCAGCCATATCCGATTGAGGGAAGACCATGAAAAGAGAGATGACAAAAGTGCTGTTCGCCCTGCTCCTGTTCGGCCTCTGTATCGGTACCGCCTGGGCGGAGAAGGTGAAGGTCGAGATGAAGACCTCCCTCGGCGTCATCGCCTTGGAACTGGACAGGGACAAAGCGCCGAAGTCAGTGGACAACTTCCTGCAATACGTGCGTGACGGCTTCTACGATGGGACCATCTTTCACCGCGTCATGAAGGACTTCATGATTCAGGGCGGCGGCTATACCGCTGACCTGGCCAAGAAACAGACCCGTGAACCGATCGAGAACGAAGCCAAGAACGGTCTCAAGAACACACGCGGCAGCATCGCCATGGCGCGCACCTCGGCCCCGCACTCCGCCACGGCGCAGTTTTTCATCAATCACAAAGACAATGATTTCCTCGACTACCCCAGCCGCGACGGTTGGGGTTATGCCGTTTTCGGCAAGGTCACGGATGGCATGTCGGTAGTCGACGCCATTGCCGACCAGCCCACGGGAATCGCCGGACAGATGCGTAATGTGCCGAAGGAATCGGTAGTGATCGAGTCCGTCAAGGTCGTCGAGTGACGAACCTGCAGCCGCTGACAATCCCCATCACTTCATAACAACAGGAAACCTCATGATCACATTGACCACTAACCTGGGCCCCATCGTCATTGAACTGGACGAACAGAACGCCCCAAAGACCTGTGAAAACTTCAAGCAATACGTCAAGGACGGTTTTTTCGACGGCACCATCTTTCATCGGGTGATCGACAACTTCATGATCCAGGGCGGCGGTTTCATGCCGGGCATGATCCAGAAGCAGACCCGCGAACCGATCGAGAACGAAGCCAAGAACAGGCTCTCCAACGCGATCGGCACCATCGCCATGGCGCGCACCATGGAGCCCCACTCCGCCACCGCCCAATTCTTCATCAACGTGGCCAACAACAAGTTTCTCGACCATCCGGGACAGGATGGCTGGGGCTACTGCGTCTTCGGCAAGGTGATCAGCGGCATGGAGGTGGTCAACCAGATCAAGGGGGTCGACACCACCACGAAGGCCGGTCACCAGGACGTGCCGGTGGAGGATATCGTCATCGAAAAGGCCGAGATCAGCGAAGACTAGTCCCGGCAGCGCGCGTCAACCCTGAACTTATTTGGCATGACATCAGGCCCGGGCGTGCATCTCTTCATCTCCGATCTGCACCTCTCCGGCGAGCGTCCGGAGACGGTGCGGATGTTTCTCCAATTCCTCCGGGAACGGGCTGTCGAAGCCACTCATCTCTATATCCTGGGCGATCTCTTCGATGTCTGGATCGGTGACGACGACGCACAACCGCCGATTCCGCAAGTCCTCGACGCGCTGCGCAGGCTAACCGATTCAGGAGTCTGGCTGGGAGTGATGCACGGAAACCGCGACTTCCTGCTGGGCGAGCGCTTCTGCAGCGCCACCGGCGCCGAACTGCTGAGCGACCCGACCCGCTGCATGCTGTTCGGCATCCCCACCCTGCTGATGCACGGCGACCTGCTCTGCACCGACGATACCGACTACCTGGCCTTTCGCCGACAGGTCCGGGATCCCGCTTTTCAACGGCAGTTTCTCAGTCTGCCGTTGCCGGAGCGACGGCAGAAAGCGCGCGAATACCGGGCCATGAGCGGTGAAGCCAATGCGCTCAAAGCGGAAGCGATCATGGACGTCAATCCGCAAGCCGTGACCGACACCCTGAGGCAATACGATGCGCAACGCCTGATCCACGGTCATACGCATCGACCCGGCGATCACGATCTGCTCATCGACGGTCGCCAGGTCACGCGGCACGTATTGGGTGACTGGCACTCTGCGGGGGCCGAAATAGTCCGGCTGGACGAGCAGGGAGTGCGGCGGGAGGTCTACACCGCTTGAGGTGTGGGAACGGGTGGCGGGCCGGCTGTCAGCGCCGTCCGCATCACGGGGCAGCCCCTTGCCTCAGAAACCACTTCGCATGGGGACCCTCGAATAACCGGCGGGCAGGCTGAAGGCGCTCTCCGGCACCTTGAACGCCGCGCGGAAATCGACCAGCGACTCCCGGTAATTTTCACCACTCCAGATATCCAAAGGCATACCCTTCTGCAGCAGCGCATCCGGGGCATAGACATGTACCGCGTCGTCACAGGCGTCCTGAAACTCGGCCGGAATGGTGGCGAGGGCCTGGGCCTGTTGACGCGCAAGTACCCGGAGATACTCGCCGTACGCCGTCACCGCATTCGGCATCAGACCAGGCAGCACGAACGCCTCCCGGCAGGACTTCCCCGCCGCCACCAGTCTCCAGCGCAGGGGTTTGACGCCCGCCACCTCGGGCGCCTCCACCGGGGTAACCGACTGCACGTCTATCCTCGGCGCGTTTGCGCCGAAGCCATCCGCCAGCGCAGGCGGGTCGATCACCAGGATCGACTGTTCCTCATGATTGACACTGTAGATCCTCTGTTCGCGGCGATCGAAGAGGATGTAGCCGCTGTCCTGCTCCCCCCCATCGAGGCGGAGAAAATCCTTACTCGCCAGAAGCCTGTTGAAGCTGGCCTCCTCGCCAGGCGACTGCACGCGATAGAGCAGCAGTTCGACCTGCTCATCGGCGCTCGATGCCGGCCATGAGGCGAGACCGAGTGCCAGCGCGAACAGCGCCAGCGAATAGCTAAAAATCAGTGTTGGGCGCACAAAGCCTCCAGTCGTTCCAGTTCGGCTTCGCTGAAACCCGCTTGTCTGCGCGCCTGTCGATGCAGGGGACAGCGAATCTCACCTTCCACGAAGCGTTGTAGCAGTTCGAAGTAGGTCGCTTCCGGCGCCAATCCCCGCTGCTCGCAGAGGTGGTTGAACCAGCGACTGCCGAACTGCACGTGCCCCACCTCCTCGTCGAGGATCACCTGCAGGGCCGCCACCGTCTCCCGGTCGCCGATCTCCTCGAAGCGGCGCATGATGCCTGGGGTCACGTCGAGCCCCCGCGCCTCCAGCATGCGCGGCACCAGGGCCATTCGCACCAGCGGATCGTGCGCGGTGCGCAAGGCCATCTCCCAGAGACCGTTGTGAGCGGGAAAATCCCCGTAATCGACCCCGCCGTCGCGTAATCGTTCCCGCACCAGGCGGAAGTGGTGGGCCTCCTCCTGCGCCACCTGGATCCAGTCACGGTAGTAGTCAGCCGGCAGTCCCGCAAAGCGCTGTACCGCGTCCCAGGCCAGGTTGATGGCGTTGAACTCGATATGCGCAATGGCGTGGATCAGGGCCAGGCGGCCCTGTTCGCTGCCGAGACGGCGTCTCGGCAGACGCTGCGGATGGACCAGCTCCGGCCGCGCCGGTCTGCCGGCCTCGGTGATCGCATCGGCCGCACTCCAGCCTTCGAGACTCAGCGCGCCCGCCCGCCAAGCCTCCGCGGCCCTCTCGGTGAGGCTCAATTTGGCCTCCAGGTCCCGCTCCAGCAGGCAGGCCCTGGCGGCCTGAAAGAGACTGCCCGACTCCACGACTTCCGCCCTCATGAGATCTTCAGCCCGATCACCAGGTCCATCACGTTGGTCCCGGTCGGGCCGGTGGCGATCAGGTCTCCGCTCGCCTCCAGGAAACGACCTGAATCGGCGGCATCCAGGGCCTGTGCGGCGTCCAGTCCCTCCAGCTCCCCGCGGCTCAGGGTTTGACCGTCGACCAGGGCGCCCGCGTCATCGGTGGGGCCATCCGTGCCGTCGGTACCCGCCGCCAGCAGATAGCAGTGATCGCTGCCGGCGAGGATGGTGGCGGCGGCCAGGGCCAGGTGCTGGTTGCGCCCCCCCTGTCCCGGCTGCGGCGGCAGCTCCACGGTGGTCTCTCCGCCCCAAATCGAGATCCCGGGCGGCCCATCCAGCACCTCCCGAGCCAGTCTTCGACCCGCCTCGGCGGCGTCCCCTTCGAGGAATTCGTCATGTCGAAACACCGCGAAGCCCAGTTCCCGCGCGCGCTCGGCGGCGGCCTGCCTGGCCCCTTCCAGATTGGCCACGATCTGCACGGCCGGCGCCTGCGGCGGCGGGGCCTGACGCTGCTCCAGACCCGACTGCAGACGCTCACGCAGCCACTCCGGCAGCTGTATCTCCTCGAGCTGCCGTGCCAGTTCAGGCTCCGGCACCAGCAGCCCGGAACCGATGGCCGCGGGGCGGTCCCCCGGCACATCCGAAATCGCCAGGGCGTGCACCTCCCGCCCAGCCAGGTGGGCCAGCAGACCGCCCCCCTTGATGCGGGAGAGCCCCTTGCGGATCAGGTTCATCTGCACGATATCGAGCCCGCTGGCCAGCAACCAGCCGTTGCAGCGGGCGATGAAATCGAGATCGACCCCGGCCACCGGGGCCTCCACCAGGCTGGAGGCGCCGCCGGAAAGGAGAAACAGCAAGGGACGCTCGTCGGGCCCGTCCAGAAACTCCAGCAGGCGCCCGCCCGCGTACAGACTGTTTTCGTCGGGTACCGGATGGGCGGCCTCGATACACTCCCAACCGCGCCGGTTGCAGAGCGCATGGTCGAGATGGCCCTGTTTGCTGATGATCAGCGCCTGAACGATCCGCTCATCCAGCACCCGGATCGCACCGTCCGCCATCGACTGGGCCGCCTTGCCGATGGCCACCAGCCGCCGCTCGCCCTCCAGCGGATGCTGCCCCAGCCAGGCGGCGACCGCAGCCGCCCCCTCAACCCGGGCCAGGGCGGCCTGGAAAATCTCGGCCAGGTGGGACCGATGTTGTGCGCTGTTGCTTTCTTGTTTCATTTGGGCTGAGTTACACTGTCAGCGTTTCATACCGTCTTTTGCCAATCGAAAACGACAAGCCACCCAGGAGCACTGCGTTGGGAAGCATACAGCTACGCCGCAATTTCAGCCGCAACGTGCTGATCCGGATGATCGTCCTCTCCGCCATCATCGCCGCCCTGATGGTATGGAAGTTCGAGTTCATCAACCAGGTCTATTTCCGCGATCAGCTGACCTCCACGGGACTGATCATCAACGGCACCATCGTCGGCCTGTTCACCATCGGCATCCTACGCATGATCACCATCTTTCTCCACTATGCCCAGGAGGAGAACGCCCTGATCCGTTTCCTGCGCAACCTGCGCGAGGGAGAGCAGGATCCCCTGAACCGGATCCACAAAAGGGCCATCATCGCCAACCGCTATCGCACCATGCAGGGGCTCTACAAGGCCAACTGCCCGATTAACCACGGATCCCTCGCCTCCACCCTGGTGGCCAACGAGAGCACCCGCAACAGCCTGCCGAAGTTCATCAACAACATCCTCATCCTGACCGGCGTCTTCGGCACCATCGTGTCGCTCTCCATCGCCCTCATCGGCGCCTCGGACCTGCTCGCCACCTCGGTCAACGTGGGCGGCATGGGCATGGTGGTGCACGGCATGTCGACCGCGCTGTCCACCACCATCACCGCCATCGTCTGCTTCATCTTCTTCGGCTACTTCAACCTCAAGCTGGGCGACGTGCAGACCAACCTCATCAGCGCCGTGGAGCAGGTCACCGTCAACGAGCTGCTGCCCCGTTTCCAGGTGCAGACCGACAGCGCCCTCTACGAATTCACCGGCCTGGTGCGCTCGCTGCAGGGCCTGGTGAGCCAGATGAAAACCTCCCAGGAGGGCCTGGAGGCGGTCGAACAGCGGGTGCAGGAGACGCTGCAGAGCTACCAGCAGCAGAGCGAAGCGATGCATGAGGACATGGCCGAGATCAAGCATATCCTCAAGGTCGGCTTCCGCCTGCACGAGGACGATTGATGGACAGCGGCTTCATCGACCTGCGGCTCAATCAGCGGGAAGGTCAGGGGGAGGACAGCTTCTGGCCCTCCTTCACCGACATCATGACCGTGATCGTGATGATCTTCCTACTCGCCATGGTGATCCTGCTGCTGCGCAACATGGAGCTGCTGAACCAGCTGCGCGCCACCATGGAGGCGGAACAGCAGGCGGCCGAGCTGGCGCGCACCACCGGCGAGGAGAACGCCACCCTGGAAGAGAAGCTGATCGCCCGGGAGTACGAGCTCTCCATGCTGCGCATGCAGCTGATGCGCATGGAGGAGAACGCCGAACAGCAGGAGGCGGCCATCGCCAGCCAGCGGCATCAGATCAGCAGTCTCAACCGCGAGAAGGACTTACTGAACACCCAGATCACCCGCCTCACCCGCGAGAGCGAACAGCTGACCAGCCAGCTGACCCAGGCCAACCGCAACGTCGAACGCCTCACCGGCGAGCTCGACCAGTCCCGACAGCAGCAGGCCATGACCCAGGCCGACCTGGAGGCCCTGCGCAGCTCCTTCAGCGAACAGGAGGCGGCCCTGATCGCGGCCCTGGCCAGCAACGAGACCACCTCCCAGGAGCTGGCCGAGCTGAAGACCGATTTCTCCGACCTGAAGATCAAATACGACAAACTGGTGCGGCCGGCCCGCACACCGAAGGGCAAGACCCTGGTGGAGGTGCGCTACGCCAAGGTCGGGGGCGACTACCGAATCGACTACAAAGGGCCGGGCGACAACGCTTTTCAGCGCATTTCGCGCAAGAATCTCGACCGCAAGCTGACGGCGCTGAAGCAGCGGGATGACAATCTCTACATCAAGGTTATCCTGCCGAAGGACAGCGGCCTCTCTTACAGCGAGGCCTGGTCTTTCACCAACCACCTGCACAAAAATTACGACTATTATTTCCAGGAGGAGGCGCAAAAAGAGCGCATCATTCGATAGCCATATCTTCCCCCCTTGGCGGGGAATTTATGGGGCACTGCCGGGTCGAAAGAAGTGTTCGATCTCTCGAGAACAGGCTTCCTCATGGAGCAGGTGGCAGACGACATGAACAGAACCCACGCCATTTCGAATAGTCTCATATCGTTGCTGGCGCTGATAATGGCCGGCTGCGCCTCCAACATCCCCGAACTGATCCGCACCGCGCCCGCGGGGGATGTGCGGGTGGAAGAGGTGCAACAGCAGAGCGGCGCAAAGTTCGCCGGCAGCGAGGTCCGCTGGGGCGGCAACATCATCTCGGTCCGCAACGAAGCGGAGCAGACCCTCATCGAGGTCCTTTCGCGGGAACTGGGGACGGACGGCAAGCCGATCGAGGACAGCAAGAGTCGCGGACGCTTCATCGCGCGCATCTCCGGCTTCCTGGAACCCGAGGAGTACCCTAAGGATCGTCTCTTGACCGTGACCGGTACGGTCAGGGAGGTCGTCGAGCAGCCGGTGGGCAGCTACCCCTATCCCTATCCGGTGGTCGAGGTGAAGGCCTACCACCTCTGGCCCGAGGTCAAGAACTATCCACCCCACTACTACTACGATCCTTTTTACGACCCCTACTTCTACCCCTATCCCTACTGGCGTAGATATCCCTACTATTGGTGATCCGCGATGCGACGACTGATTGCGCTGACTGCCGCTCTGGTGCCACTGCTTCTGATCGGATGCGCCACCTCACCCAAGGTCGCCGAAAACGCGGAGCGCGCCATCACCCCGACCCAGGCCGCCTCGACCGAGGTAACGACCCA
>JBNLGI010000112.1:0-17932 GCA_050305975.1 Sedimenticolaceae bacterium
AGAGAGGGATTCGAACCCTCGATACGCTATTAACGTATACACACTTTCCAGGCGTGCTCCTTCAGCCACTCGGACATCTCTCCGGATTTTTGGAGGCGCAAGGTTAAACCACTTCCCGTTTGGAAGCAAATCGCCCGGAGACTGTGACCCGAGGATCAGATATGGCGGCCGATCGGCGCCACCACGGCTTCTTCCTCCGCCGTGCGGAAGGTGTCGATGCTCATGTGCAGCAGTTTGCCGTGATCGCCCGATTCGCAATAGATGTCGGGCTGACCCATCAGGCTCGAATCGATCAGGGTTTCAATGCCGTAGGGCACACCCAAGGGTGGAATGGCTCCGACTTCGCAGTCGCTGAAGGCCTCTTCCACCTCGTCTTCCGCGATCAGCCGGAAACGTCGGCCGGTGAGGCGGGCGATCTCCGCCAGTTTGACCCGGTAGGTGGCCGGCACCACAACCAGAAGATAGGACTCGTCATCGCCCAGAAGGACCGATTTCGCCATTCTGTCCCCCGGTATATGGGCGGCTTCGGATGTGGTCAGCGCCGAATCGGTGCGCACATGCTCGATCACTTCGTAATTGAGGCCGTGATCCTCCAGATACTCCTTGAGTGTGATTGCGATAGCCATGTGAACCTCCTTCATGCGTGATTCCCTGATAAAGAGTATAGTTCAGCCCTGTGTTCCACACCCTTGCCAATGCATACCTGTCCGACCATGGGTAAAAGAAAAAAGAAGCCAAATTCAACACTTGCAGAAACCGCCGATCGTCACCGGCTGTACGAGCTGTCCGTACAGTGCGCGGAGGCGGAGATCGATTTCGTCGACGACACCTTCAAAAAACTGCGCGGACGCCGGGCCCGGCTGTTGCGGGAGGATTTCTGCGGCACCGCCAACGTCTGCTGCGAATGGGTCAGGCGACGCAAGTTCAACCACGCCATCGGCGTCGACCTGGACGGATCGGTGCTGGACTGGGGCCGCACCCATCAACTCGCAGCCTTGAAGTCCTCAGAGCGCAAGCGCATCACCCTGCTGGAGGAGAATGTGCTGACGGTAAAGACCGAGCCGGTGGAGATCATCTCGGCGATGAATTTCAGCTATTGGCTGTTCAAGGAGCGCAAGCAGCTGAAGCGCTATTTCAAGCGGGTCTACGACCAGCTGGCGGATGACGGCATTCTCTTCATGGACGCCTATGGCGGCTACGACTCCTACAGGGAGATCGAGGAGGAGCGGGAGATCGAGGACGGGGATTCCACCTTCACCTATATCTGGGAACAGGCGAAATACGAGCCGATCAGCGGCAACCTGATCTGCCATATCCATTTCGACTTCGAGGACGGCTCCCGCCTGGAACGCGCCTTCAGCTACGACTGGCGGCTGTGGAGCCTGCCGGAGATCCGCGAGCTGCTCGACGAGGCGGGCTTCAGCAAGGTCACCATCTACTGGCAGGGCTTCGATGAGGATGGGGAAGCGGACGGTGAGTTCGTGCCGGTCAAAGAGGGCGAGGCGGACGCCGGCTGGATCTGCTACATCACCGCGGAAAAATAGCGGGGCTGGGGTTTAGCATTCACCCTCTCGGTGGGGCAAGGCCCCACCCTACCCGATTCCTGTAGGGTGGGGCCCTGCCCCACCATTCACTCTCCTGAAGGCTTCAGCCTGTCAGTCAGCAGCAAAACGCTCACAGTAATCAAGGATGAAGCTCGCAACGGCAGCGGCGTCATTGAGATCGAGTATCGGCAACGCAACAGGCCGAGCCAACGCCTGGTCGGTAGCGACGGCGAGAATGGTGTCGTCCGCTTCGCACAGCAGGGGCTTGCCGAGTGACGGACGGTGCAGCTCGATCTTGGGAAAGGGAATGTGCCGGAACCCCTCGACCAGCACCAGATCGAGCGCCGCCAGATCCATGCGCTGCAGCAGCGCCGGAAGCTCGGGCTCATCGCCTCCCGGCTCTTCACCCATCAGCGCCCAGCGATTGGCGCTGGCCAGAAGCACCTGCCCGGCACCGGCCTTTCTCAACACAAAGCTGTCCTTGCCCGGCACATCGAATTCCACCTGATGGTGGGCGTGCTTGATCACGCCAGGATGAAGCCCTTTCTCTCGAAAGAGCGGGATCAGCTGCTTCAACAGCGTGGTCTTGCCGGTACCGCTGTAGGCGGCGAAACCGATCACCGGGAGTGGGACGTCGAACATGGGCATTCCTGTCGTTGGGGGGGCTGGAAACTATAACGCAAAGCACGCCATGAAGCGCGAAGATCGCAAAGCATGGCTATCGATTCGACCCGAATGGAGTTGGCCTGAACGTTCAGGCTCACATTCACAGAGGTTCGTTCGAAAGGATTGGTGGGGCAGGGCCCCACCCTACCCAGGGGTTCGAAGTGTAGGCTGGGACCCTGCCCCAGCGTATCGCCGAGCAAAGTGGACGCCATACAATCTTCAAGGTGGGCAAATGTGAGCCCGCGAGTCTGAAAAAACTTAGCGGTCTTTGCGCTTCTTTGCGTTATATCCTGCCAAGCGTTGTACGAAGATTCAGCGATGCGGTTCCTGCTTGTGCCCGTGCATCATGATGATGAGATCGGCGGCGTCGCGGCTGATGCCCAGTTCTCTGGTCAGCTCGTCGACTCCGGCGCCTTCCTGCACCATGCGGATGGCGTCCGAATAGGGGGGATCGCCATATTGACCGTGTTGCTCGATATTCTCCTGACGCTCCTCCAGGTCCCGCCCCATCCGCTCCAGCCGATTGACCCGCTTGTCGACCCCGACGGCGCTTGAACAGAGTGCGCCGACGGTCTGTTTCAGAGTGTCGATATCGCGCTTGTACTGGGCCAGACTCTCACGACGCCGGGATTCGGTGCGAAACTGAAATGCTCCCTGAGCGATCACGGCAATCAGCAGTACCAGAAGGGCTATCCACAGCAGGGAGCTGTCATTGGGCATCAGGCGTACTCGTCGATATGAGGTTTGTCATCATCCTTGTCATCCGGCTCTCTTTTGGGCCTGCGCGGCATCTCCTCGTCCACCGGCTTCGGGCGCTCACGCCGTAACGGCGGTTTTACCCGATTGACAGGATAGAGCGGATTCAATGGCGAGTTTTCACCGATCTCGGGCATACCGGCCCCCCTCCATGAGTGGAATTCTATCCATTAGAAGAATAGCGGCCAATCGAAGTTCCAGCGAGCACCTGCCGTACCCGTCAATACATACTGATCTCCTGCCACTCCTCGTCGCTCAACAGTTTGTTGAGATCGACCAGGATCAGCAGGCCGTTTTCGCGGGTCGCCACGCCCTGGATGTAGCGGGAGCTGTCCTCGGTGCCGACATTCGGCGCCACGTCGATCTCACCCTCCCGCAGTTCGACCACTTCGGCCACCGCATCGACCAGAATACCCACCACCTGCTTCTCCGACTCGATCACGATGATCCTGCTGGAGTCGTCCATCTCCTTCGAGGGGAGGCCGAAGCGCGTACGGGTATCGATTACCGTGACCACGTTGCCGCGCAGATTGATGATACCCAGGACATAGTCGGGAGCACCGGGCACGGGAGCGATCTCCGTCACACGCAGCACCTCCTGCACCTGCATGACGTTGATGCCGTAAGTCTCGTCCATCAGCACAAAGGTCACGAATTGGATCAGCGGGCCGCCACTGTTCTCTTCTTCGTCTGTGTATGCCATTGCCTGTACCTCGTCTGTTCTCATCTCATTACGATCCACATCGCTGTCCCTGCGGCAGGCATCATGCCGCAAGCATCTCCATAACACCCTCCACATCGAGCAGTATGCTCAACTCCTCGACCCAGATGCCACCATACCAGGGTTGCTGAACCACTTCTCCCCGCCAGCGTATTGCCTCTTTGTCGACGGTCGTGGTATCGCCGAGTGACTCCACGGCCAATCCCCAGTTGCCTTCGCCGATCAACAACAGATGAGAGTAACCTACCTGTTCGATCTCACCCTCAGGCATCAGCAGTCTGCAGGTATCCACCGCCACCACCTTGGTCTCGTGATTCATCACCACGCCCAGATTCCAGGCGGGTTGTCCCGGCAGGCGGCTGATCGGCCGATCGAGGGGAATGATGCCGGTGAGGCTCATCAACGGCACCACCAGATTCACTCCATTGATGCGAAAACGCAGGATCTGAAACGGGATCTCTGCCCATTCTGGGAGATCTGCAGCCGCCACACTATCGGCCATCTCGGTCGGCTTCGAATCGGCAACAGCCACGCTGCCCGAAGCTCTGCCCTCAATCAGCGTATCGGCCTCGACGAGTGGCTCTTTAACGAGCTGCAATGCGGGCACATCATCCAGATCGTCGATCTCGGCCAGTAGCGTATCGAGATAGTTCGCCAGCGCGCTGTCGGTATGGGTCAGTGTGCTGGCGTCGGACTTGCCCGATTTGTCGTTCATGAGACCGCCCCGGCCGCCGTCATGTCATAGGGCTCGCGCATCAGCTCCTGCAGCAGCTCCCCATAGGCCGACATACCTCGGCTTTGCGGCGCGAACAGGGCGGGCGGTATGCCCGCCTTGCTGGCTTCCCGGAACTGGGTGTCGACGGGCACCACCCCATGCCAGAGCCTGTCGGGATAGCTTTCACGCAACACCCTCAGGGCGTCGATCGAGGCGCGGGTGCGGCGATCGAACAGGGTCGGCACGATGAGATAGGGCAGCGGCACGCGACGCGACTTGGTGACCATCTCCAGGGTATGCAGCATGCGCTCCAGCCCCTTGAGGGCGAGAAACTCGGTCTGCACCGGGATGATCAACTGCTCGCAGGCCGCCATGGCATTGATCATCAGGATACCCAGGATCGGCGGACAGTCGAGAATCACATGATCATAGCGGTCGCTCAGATGCTGCAGCGCCTGTTTCAGCACCAGTCCCATGCCTTCGAGGCGACCGGCCTGCCGGTCCAGCGTGGCCAGGGCCATCTCCGCCGGCATCAGATCGAGGCCCTCGGTACCGGTCGGATAGATCAATTCCCCGGGGTCTACCTTGCGCTTCTCTGCGACCCCCCGGAACAGGCTGTAGACGCTCTCTTCCAAGACGTCCGGATCGTAGCGGAAGTAGCTGGTCAGCGAAGCGTGCGGATCGATGTCGATGAGCAGCGTGCGCAGTCCCCACTGGGAGAGCAACCCCCCAAGCGCGACACTGGTGGTGGTCTTGCCCACGCCCCCTTTCTGGTTGGCTACGGTCCAGACCTTCATCCGCCACCTCCAGGAAGTTGGATAGTGCGCTCGGGTGCGCCGTTCAGACCCAGGATCACGAGCGTGACCCTCCGATTCTTGGCCCGCCCCTCATCCGAGTCGTTGCCCGCTACCGGCCGGTGTTCGCCATAACCGATAGCGGAGAGCCGGGCGGGATCGACACCGAAACGCGTCAGCAGATGCACCACGCTGGCGGCACGGGCTGCCGAGAGTTCCCAGTTGGAGGGAAACTCTTCGGTGTGGATCGGACGGTCGTCGGTATTGCCCTCCACCTGAACCGAGTTGGGAACTGTCTTCAGCACCCGGCTGATATCCCGCAGGGCCGTCACCGCGGTGTTGGAGAGATAGGCGCTGCCGCTGGCAAACAGCATCTTGTCCTTCATGTCGACCTTGACCCGGTCCTGGGTGAAACTGACCTCCACCAGGTCCGCCTCCACGTAGGCGCCCAACATGTCTTCGATGGTGGCGGCCAGAAAGCTCATGCGCTGCCCCTCATCGGCCGGCAGCTCCGACAGAGCGTTGTCCGGCTGTCGACCCTGATCGTCATAGGTGCCCGGGCCGATCCTGTTGTCGCTCTGAATCAGGGCGCTCGCCTGCTCTGAGCCGACCATGCTGCCGGACTGTTGTGGCACATCGCCGACCTGAATGGGTTCGAGACTGCGCCCCGCCTCCTGGAATGCGGTAGTGAGGGTTTGCGACAGCACCCGGTACTTACCCTCGTTGACCGAGGAGATCGAATACATGACGACGAAAAAGGCGAACAACAGGGTGATGAAATCGGCGTAGGAGACGATCCACCGCTCGTGGTTGACGTGTTCCTGAGGTTTCTTGCGTCGCCTGGCCATGATGCGGCTCTCAATGAATGAAGCCTTTCAGCTTGTTCTCGATGGTGCGCGGGTTGTCCCCTTCGGCGATACCGACGATACCCTCGATCACCATCTCCCGGAATTTGGCGATATTCTCCGATTGGGTCTTCAGCTTGGCCGAGATCGGCAGCAGGAACAGGTTGGCCAGGCCGACACCGTAGATGGTGGCGACGAAGGCGGTGGCGATACCGCTGCCCAGCTTGCTGGGATCGGCCAGATTCTGCATCACGTGGATCAGCCCCATCACCGCGCCGATGATGCCGATGGTGGGCGAATAGCCTCCCATGCCCTCGAACACCTTGGCGGCCTGGAAGTCGTGCTGCTCGCTCGCCTCCACCTCCATCTCGAGGGTGTCGCGCAGGTTTTCGGGTTCGCTGCCGTCGACCAGCATCTGCATGCCTTTGCGGATGAAGGGGTCGGGTTCGTCATCGGCGATGGCTTCCAGACCCAGCAATCCCTCCTTGCGCGCGATGTTGCTCCAGGTGACCAGCTTTTCGATGGTGGCGGGCATATCGAGCCTGGCCGGCAGAAACACGCGGCCCGATAACCGCAGGGCGTGCAGAAACACCGGGATCGGCGTCTGCAGCAGAATGGCGCCGACCGTGCCCCCGGTGACGATGATCATGGCGGGACCGTTGACCAGTGAATCGATATGCCCGCCTTCCAGCCAATTACCGCCAATGATCGCCATAAAGGCGACAAGGATGCCGATAAAGCTGAGAAAATCGAGTCTCATTTCACACTCGCCAACAAAGGTCCAAAATCATCCAGGCTCACCACACGATCCGACAATCCCGCCCGTGCCACCGCCTGCGGCATGCCGTAGACGACACAACTCTTCTCGTCCTGGCTCCAAACAGCGGAGCCGGCGGACTTCAGCGCTTTCGCCCCGTTCAGGCCATCCGAGCCCATGCCGGTCATGATGATGGCCAGGGCCTTGCCGCCGAAGCTGCTCGCCACCGACGAGAACAGCAGATCGACACTGGGGTGGTAGATCTGCCCGGGCAGGGCGTCCGTCACACGCACATGGTGCCCCGCCGGTCCCCGCTCCACCGTCATCTGCCGACCACCCGGGGCGATCAACACCTGTCCCGGCTTCAACGGATCGCGATCGAGCGCTTCACGCACCCCGACGGCACAGACCGCATTGAGCCGCTCGGCGTAGGCCTTGGTGAAGCTGCCGGGCATATGCACCGCCACCACCACCGGCAGGGCGAAATGCCGGGGCAGTGCGGTCAATACCTGGCGCAGTGCCACCGGACCGCCGGTGGAGGCGCCGATGGCCACCAGAGACGGGTGCAGCTCGCGACCACCCGCCATCGGCCTGACGGCGACCGTCCGATAGCCCGCAGTCGCCGCTTTGGCGACAGGAACGCGGGCCCGACCGACGGCACGCAGACGCTCCAGCAGCTGCTCGTTGGCCGCCTCCCGTTCCGAAACCTTCATCTCCTTGGGCAGGAAATCGAGAGCGCCCGCCTCCAGCGCCTCCAGCGTCTCCCGGGCGCCTTCCCGGGTCAGCGCGGAGAACATCAGTATCCTGGTCGGAGCCTCGCTCATGATGCGGCGCACGGCGGTGATACCATCGACCACCGGCATCTCCACATCCATGGTGATCACATCGGGGCGCAGGGTGAGCGCCTTGTCGACCGCTTCCTGGCCGTTCACGGCGCTGCCGATCACCTCGAAATCGGGCGCATTGGCCAACACTCCCGCAATCCGGTTGCGAAAAAATGCGGAGTCGTCAACGATCAAAACCTTCAGTCTGACACCCATCGTCCCTACCAACCACTCAGTCCCCGCACGCGCTGGCGACGTTAATACTTCCTGGCATACTTTCGCATCAGACCCGGCACATCTACGATCAGCGCGATCTTGCCGTCACCTGTGATGGTGGCGCCCGCCATACCCTCCAACCCTTGCAGCAGGGCTCCGAGCGGCTTGATCACCACCTCTTCCTGACCGATCAGATGATCGACCACCAGACCCACTTGGATATTGCCCACATTGACGATCACCACATGACCCTTGCCACGATCCGCATCCGTCATCGGCCGCTTGGGCGTAAGCCACTTGCGCAGGTAGAAGAGCGGCAGCGCCCGCTCCCTCACCCTGATGGTCAACTGGCCGTCCACCAGGTTGGTGCGCTTGAGGTCGAGATTGAAGATCTCGACCACACTCGCCAGCGGCAGGGCGAAGGGCTGTTCACCCAACACCACCATCAGCGTCGGCAGAATGGCCAGGGTCAAAGGCAGCTTGATGGTGATCACGCTGCCGCGTCCCATCTCGGAATCGATCTCAACCGAACCGTTCATCTGCGCGATGCGCGTCTTCACCACGTCCATACCCACGCCACGACCGGAGACGTCGGAGATCTCCGTCTTGGTCGAAAAGCCGGGGGCGAAAATCAGGTTGAAGCACTCCTTGTCGTCGAGGCGGGCAGCCGCTTCGCTGTCCATCATGCCCTTCTCCACCGCCTTCTGGCGCAGCACTTCCGGATCCATGCCTTTGCCGTCGTCGCTGATCGAGAGCAGGATGTGGTCACCCTCCTGGGCGGCCGACAGCAGCACACTGCCGCGACGGGGCTTGCCGGCCTTTTCCCGCTCCTCGGGCAGTTCGATACCGTGATCCACCGAGTTGCGTACCAGATGCACCAGCGGATCGGCCAGCGCCTCGACCAGGTTCTTGTCCAGGTCGGTCTCCTCGCCCTCCATCTCCAGATCGATCTCTTTCTTGAGGCTGCGCGCGAGATCGCGCACCACGCGCGGAAAACGACCGAAGACCTTCTTGATCGGCTGCATGCGGGTCTTCATCACCGCCAGTTGCAGATCGGCGGTGACCACATCGAGGTTGCCGACCGCGTTGGTCACCTCCTCATCGTTCATGGTGGCCTTGAGGGTAGCGAGACGATTGCGCACCAGCACCAGTTCGCCGACCATGTTCATGATGTCGTCGAGCCGCTGGGTGTCGACACGCACTGTGGTTTCGGCCGGCGGCTTGGCGGCGACCTTGGCCGCGGCCGTCGAGGCGGCGCTGGCCGTTTCGGATTTCGCCGGCGGTTTCGGCGCCGGTTCGGGAGTCGTCTCGGCTGCTGCTGCCGCTTTGGGCTTGGCCGCCGCTTTCGCCTTGTCCGCCGGTTTGGATGCGGCCGTTTGAGTTGCCGCTTTCGCGGACGGCGCCGTCGGTTTTACTTTGCTGGGATCGAACTTGCCCTTACCGTGAATCTGATCGAGCAGCGCGTCGAACTCATCTTCCGTGATGTCGTCGCCAGACGCCGCTTTGGCAGGGGCCTGCTGCTTGGTCGCCGGCTTCTTCTTCGCGACCTTGTTAGGATCGAACTTGCCCTTACCGTGAATCTGATCGAGCAGCGCGTCGAACTCCTCTTCGGTAATGTCGTCGGAGGCGGCCGGCGCCGCTTTTGCAGCAGGCTTCCCGCTCTTTGGCTTACCGGTAAATTTGCCTTTTCCGTGCAGTTCGTCGAGCAGGGCCTCGAACTCGTCCTCGGAGATGTTGTCGCTGCCAGGCTTCGTTTCCGGGGCCTGGATCGCGTCCAGCAGGTCCTCGAATTCATCGTCGCTCAGATGCGCTTGGGTGGCTTCGTCGGCAGCCTCCGCGGGCTCCTCGCCCTGCTCTGTCGACGACTCCGGCTCTGCAGTCGCCTCCACGGCCTCGGACGCCTCCGCCGCTTCGACCTCGGGTTCCTCTTCGCCGGCTTCAGCCGCCGGTATGGCGAACCGGTTGAGTCGCTGGATCAGTTCGGAACTGGCATGCTCCGGCATGACGCCTTCCCGGACCTCATTGAACATCACGTTGACCACATCCAGCACTTCCAGCACCGCATCCATCAGATCGGGGCTGACGGCGCGTTGACCCTGGCGCAGGATATTGAACACATCTTCCGCGCGGTGGCAGACCTCGACCAGGGATTCGATACCGAGAAAGCCGGCACCGCCCTTGATGGTATGGAACCCGCGGAAAACGGCATTCAGCAGATCGTAGTCTTCCGGCTGCTGTTCGAGATCGACCAGCTGCTCGCTGAGTTGTTCGAGTATCTCTCCTGCCTCGACCAGAAAGTCCTGCAGGATCTCGTCGTTGACGTCGATGCTCATCTATCGCTCCAGGCCCAATGCCAAACGGTTCTTGGTCATATCAACCTATATATCGGTCGCGGGACGCATAACTAAAATCCCAAGCTGGAGAGCAGATCATCCACGTCGTCCTGGCTGGTGACCTGATCCCCCTGATCCAATCCGGGTATCGCAGGTCCTGCGAGCTTGTCTTTCTCCTTGTCGGTGGCCGTACCATCGTCGAGTTTGTTGCCGGTGATGCGCACCAGCTTGACCAGTTTCTGTTCCACATCCTGCACCAGCGTGATCACCTTGCGGATGATCTGACCGGTCAGATCCTGAAAATCCTGCGCCATCAACACTTCGGAGAGGCTGGCGTGCAGCTCGCTGGAGTCCTGCCGCGTCTGTGACAGAAAATCGCTGAGCCGGTCACTCAAACCCCTGAAATCGTCCTTGCTCAACATGCGCATGCGCAGCTTGTTCCACTCCTCGGCCAGCTGCCCCGATCGCTTTTCCATCGCCTCGACCATCGGTAGACACTTCTCGACCTCGTTCAGGGTGCGGTCGGCGGACTGCTGGGTCATGGTGATGACATAGTTGAGACGCTCTTTGGCATCGGGAATTTCAACATTGGTCATGTTGGCGATGCGCGCGTCGAGGAGAAAGCCGTTGATGGCGTCGTGAAGCTCCCGTGTCAGGCGCCCCACTTCGATGAACAGTTCGTCTTGCTTGCAGCCCTGAGACAGGCTGTCGATCAACTGGTCAGCCTCGGCGTCGTTACCTGCCTGCAGACACTCGACCAGCGCCTGGGCCAGTTCCAGCCGAGTTTTGTTATCCGGTTTTTGACCCATGCTTCAACTCCCGATGCGGCACTGATTCATCCCACGCGTTCGAAGATCTTGTTGATCTTCTCTTCCAGCGTCGTCGCCGTGAACGGCTTGACCACATAGCCATTGACACCGGCCTGCGCCGCTTCAATGATCTGTTCACGCTTGGACTCGGCGGTTACCATCAGCACCGGGAGTTTGGCCAGTTTTTCATCGGCCCTCACCGCTTTCAGCAGATCGATGCCGGTCATTCCCGGCATGTTCCAGTCGGAGATCAGAAAGTCGAAACTGCCGTTCTGCAGCATGGGGAGCGCGGTCAGACCATCATCCGCTTCCTGGGTGTTGTTGAAGCCTAGATCGCGCAAAAGATTCTTGATGATGCGCCTCATAGTCGAAAAATCGTCGACTATGAGAATCTTCATGTTTTTATCCAAGACTACCTCCCATCGCAGTGTCGCATTTGCCGGTCAGACCCGGCCGCAAAGCCAACCAATCATTCTCTCAATCTTCATCGTGAACCAGCGACAGCCACTCGGAGAGGCGCGAACGCAATCGCAGGGTGGCCTGACTGTGAATCTGGCACACCCTGGATTCGCTGACGCCGAGCACCTGTCCGATCTCCCGCAGATTCATCTCGTCGTCGTAGTACATGGCGATCACCAGCCGTTCGCGCTCCGGCAGACCGGCAATGGCTTCACCCAAAGCCTGTTTGAAGGCCGATTTCTGCAGGCCTTCGAAAGGCGTATCCGAGGATCCCTCCATCTGAAACGGCATGCCCTCGCTCACCGCCGTCAGCTCGTCCAGGCTGAAGATGCGGCAGCCGGTGGCGTCCTTCAGTATCTGGTGATACTCCTCCAGACTCATGCCCAGGGCCTCGGCCACCTCCACATCGCGGGCATCGCGGCCCTCGCTGTTCTCGATCTCGCGCATCGCCTCGGCCACCATGCGCGCCTTGCGATGCACCGAACGCGGGGTCCAGTCGCTGCGCCGGATCTCGTCGAGCATGGCGCCGCGGATGCGGATGCCGGCGTAGGTCTCGAAACTGGCGCCCTGGGTGGGATCATAGTTCCTACTCGCCTCCAGCAGCCCCAACATGCCCGCCTGTATCAGATCGTCCGATTGCACATTGGGCGGCAGGCGGTTCATCAGGTGATAGGCAATCCGCTTCACCAACCCGGCATGCTCGTTCACCAGGTCGTTGAAGTTCTTCTCCTGCTGCATGGCGGTGTATGTCGCTAAGCCGTTCACCGTCAAATCTCCCCGTATTGGCTTGAAAATTGAATCAGGCGTTCGACGAAGAACTGAAGATCTCCACTGACCCCGGTGGGTACAGGCCAGTTATCGGCCTTCTTGGCCAGATTCTTGAATGCCTGGGACGCTCTGGATCGCGGATAGGCCTCAACCACCGGTTTCTGACTTTTGACGGCCTTTCGCAGTTGTTCGTCATATGGGATTCCGCCCATGTAGGTGAGCATAACATCCAGAAACTGATCGGTGACCCGGCACATCTTGTTGTACAGGTCCCGGCCCTCCTGCACGCTCTTGACCATGTTGGCGAGGATGCGGAAGCGGCTGACGCCATGCTCCCGATTCAACAGCTTGATAATCGCATAGGCGTCGGTAATCGAGGCAGGTTCGTCGCAGACCACCACGATCTGTTCCTGGGCTGCTCTACTGAAGCTTACCACCAAATCGGAGATACCGGCGGCGGTATCGATCAGCAGCACATCCACATCGTTGGCCACCTCGCTGAAGGCGTGGATCAGTCCGGCGTGTTCCGCCGGGCTCAGCTCGGCCATATGCTGCATGCCGGATGCGCCTGGAATCACCTTGAGCCCTTTCGGCCCGGTCACCATGATCTCCTCCAGCGTGCACTCGCCGCTCATGACATGAGAGAGATTGCGCCTGGCATGGAGACCCAGAATGACATCGATATTGGCCAGCCCCAGATCCGCATCGAGCACCATCACCCGCTTGCCCAGTTCCGCCATGGCCACCCCAAGGTTGACCGTGATGTTGGTCTTGCCAACGCCCCCTTTGCCGCCGGTAACGGCAATCACTCTGACCGGTGTCGGATTCACCATGCGACGCAACCCCGTAGCCTGATCTTCGATCTGTTCAGACATGTGCATGATCACTCATACCTCCGAAGGCCATCGCCAGGTAATCCTCATCCGGATGCCTGCCCGACGTCTCGCTCAGCTCCACCGCCTGTTGCACCAGGCCGGCGGCCCTGGCCACATGGATATCTTCGGGAACCCGCTGACCGTCGGCCACGAAAGCCAGCGGCAGACGGGCTTCTATGAGCCCGGACAAGACGCCGCCGAGTTCCGCCGCCTCGTCGATCTTGGTCAACACCGCGCCACAGGGGCGGGCGACGCCGAAGGCGCGGATGGCGTGGCTCAAGGCCGCCCGCTGAGTGGTGGCGGAGAGGGTCAGCAGGGTCTTGATCGGGTGGTTGCCGTCAATCATCAGGCCAAGCTTCTGGCTCAACTTGAGATCGCGCTGACCCATGCCGGCGGTGTCGATCAGGACCAGTCGCTTGTCGGCGAAAGCGTGCAGGGCGCGGTTGAGTTCATCGCCGTTCGCTGCGGTGCGTACCGGAACGTCGAGGATTCTGCCGTAGTTGTGCAACTGTTCCTGAGCACCGATGCGGTAGCTGTCGGTGGAGAGCAGAGCCAGATGTCGGTTGCCGTGACGCAGGCAGAACTTGGCCGCCAGCTTGGCGATGGTGGTGGTCTTACCGACCCCGGTGGGGCCCACCAGGGCCAGGATGCCGCCCTGGTCCAGCAGACTCTCTTCCAGAATCGGCAGCTCGCTGGTCAGATGGAACAGCGACTTGCGCCAGGCCTGTTCCGGTGACTCGGCATCCTCCACCCGATAGGCCAGTTCACGGCAGTGATCGGCGTCGAGGCCGACACCGATGAGCCGACGCAGCAGCTCCTGGGTCTGGGGGCGACGCTGACCCATGTCGCGCCAGGTCAGTTCGGAGAGTTCGTTCTCCATCATACGGCGCAGGGCCTGCATTTCACGCCGCATCTCGCGCAGCACCGGATCCTGACTCCACTCCACACGCGGCTTTTCGGCCTTCACACCGGGGCTCTCGCTGGAACGTGCCGCGGGCGGCACATCGTCCAGTTCCGGTTGGGAGTCTTCCACGTAGTGACGGCGCTTCGTTGCGGTCGCTGCACCGGCAGCCCGCTGACGCGGCGCCGAATCCGCCTTGCGGGGAGAAGCTATGTGGGCAGGTGCTTCGAAGGCGCTCTCGTCGTAGTCGATGGCAGCCACCAGCTCGACCCCCCCTTCTACACTCTTGTTGGAAAGAATCACCGCGTCGCTGCCCAGGGACTCCTTGATCTGGCGCAGGGCCTGGCGCATGTCGGCGGCGAAGAAACGGCGTATTTTCATGGATCGCGATCCCCCGGTCTGTGCTGGCGGATCGCGACCCGGTGTCGGAATCCGTCAGCCTTCCTGTCTACTCTCAGCGGTTGCGTTGCCTATGCTGGACACCACCTTGATCTGGCGGTTGTCCGGTATCTCGTTGTAGGAGAGAACGTGCAGTCCCGGTGCGGCATGCTTGGCGAACCTGGCCATCCAGGGCCTTATTGGCGCCGCCACCAGCAGAATGCCTTCGTGGCCCTGAGCCTCCATGCTGGCCTGGGTCTCCGCCAGAGCGTTCTGCAGCCTCTCCGCCAGGCCGGGTTCGAAGCCGGCCTGCCCCTCATCCGAGGATTGCATAGTTTGTTGCAATATCTGTTCCAAATTCGGATCCAGCACGGCCACGGGAATTTCTGCTGTAGTTCCAGTAAGTTGCTGCACGATACCCCGGGAGAGGGCGACCCGTACTGCCGCCGTCAAAACGCCGGGGTCTTGACTCCTCGGGGCCTGGGCCGCCAAGGTTTCGGCGATCCTGCGGATATCGCGGATCGGCACATGTTCGGCCAGCAGGTTCTGCAGAATCTTCACCACCGAGCTCATGGGCAGGGTGCCGGGGACCAGGTCCTCCACCAGCTTGGGCGCGCTCTTGGCCAACATATCGAACAGTTGCTGCGCCTCTTCGTGACCCAGCAGTTCGCTGGCCTGGCTCTGCAGGATCTCACTCAGATGGGTGGCCACCACGGTGCTCGCATCCACCACCGTGTAGCCCAGGGTCTGGGCGTGGTCCTTCTGATCCGAGTCGATCCAGACCGCATCCAGCCCGAAAGTGGGATCCTTGGTCGCCACACCGTGAAGTTCACCGAAGACCTGTCCCGGATTGATCGCCAGCTCGCGATCGGGAAAGATCTCCGCCTCGGCCATCGCCACTCCGTTGATGGAGATCCGATAGCTGTTGGGGCTGAGATCCAGGTTGTCGCGGATATGCACCGAGGGGACCAGAAAGCCCAGCTCCTGGGAGAGTTTGCGGCGCACGCCCTTGATCCGGTTCATCAGCTGACCGCCCTGGTTGCGGTCCACCAGCGGGATCAGGCGATAGCCCACCTCGAGGCCGATGGGATCGACCGGCTGCACGTCCTCCCACCCAAGATCACGCTGCTCCGGAACCTCCTGGGGTTGGGGCTCGACCACCGGTTCCTGCGGTTTCTGCTGGCGCTGCCAGATCATCCAGGCACCGGCGCCGGCCGCGGCCGCCAGCGTCAGAAAGGCAAAGTTGGGCATGCCGGGAATGATGCCCATGAGAAACAGCACCGCGGCGGCCACCGCCAGCGCCTTGGGGCTGGTAAACAGCTGGTTGACGATCTGCCCGCCCACGTCCTGGGCGCTGGCGACGCGGGTCACGATGATCGCCGCCGAGGTGGAGAGCAGCAGTGATGGGATCTGCGCCACCAGGCCGTCACCGATGGTCAGCAGGACATAGTTCTGCAGGGCGGTGGAGAAATCGAGACCGTGCTGGACCATACCGATGGAGAGACCACCGATGATATTGATGAAGAGGATCAGGATACCGGCCACCGCGTCGCCGCGCACGAACTTGCTGGCGCCGTCCATCGCACCGTAGAAGTCGGCCTCGCGGGCCACGTCCTCGCGCCTTTCACGGGCCTCGTCCTGATTGATCAGTCCGGAATTGAGATCGGCGTCGATCGCCATCTGCTTGCCCG
Source organism: Sedimenticolaceae bacterium (assembly GCA_050305975.1). Classification (GTDB taxonomy): domain Bacteria; phylum Pseudomonadota; class Gammaproteobacteria; order Chromatiales; family Chromatiaceae; genus Thiodiazotropha. The sequence continues at coordinate 16,053 of JBNLGI010000112.1, forward strand.
GCATGGCGTCCAGGGTGAAGCGCGCGCTGACCTCGGAGACGCGCCCGGCACCCTTGGTCACCACCACGAAGTTGATGATTACCAGGATCAGGAAGACCACCAGACCCACGGCGTAGTTGCCGCCGATGACGAAGGAACCGAAGGCCTCGATCACCTTGCCCGCGGCGTCGCCGCCGGTATGGCCCTCCAGCAATACCACCCGGGTCGAAGCCACATTCAGCGCCAGGCGCAGCAGGGTGGCGATCAGCAGCAGACTGGGGAAGACCGAGAATTCCAGGGGCCGTCGCGTATACACCACCACCAGCATCACCACCAGGGAGAGGGTGATGTTGAAGGTAAAGAACATGTCCAGCGCGATGGGCGGCAGCGGGATCACCACCATCGCCAGCAGCATCACCAGCACCAAGGGCGCGCCGAGACCGCGGGCTCCGACTTGTTTGACGTTGGTTAGGATGGCTGTGGCGTCCACGGTCATATCCTCTTGATTAAGATAGTTTCGAGTTTTGAGTGTTTAGTTTTGAGTTGCAGTGTGCGCTGCGCGCACGGGGTTTTACTCCCCTCTCCCCAGCCCTCTCCCTGAGGGAGAGGGGGTGCACGGAAGCAGGATTCATATGTCCCGCACTCTCCGCCTGCACCCTGACTAAAAACTCAAAACTCATAACTCAAAACTCGCGCTAGTCATTGTGTTGATACTCTTCCGGCACAGTAAGATCGTCCGGCATGCGCGGCCTCTCCCCCCCCTCGGCGCGATAGGCGCGCAGCTGGAAGACGTAGGCCAGCAGCTTGGCCACCGCCAGGTAGAGCCCGGCGGGTATGTAGGCATCGATTTCGGTATGGAAGTAGATGGCGCGGGCCAGCATCGGTGACTCCACCAGCGGCACCTTGTGCTCCTGTGCCACCTGACGGATGTTCATGGCGATCAGATCGGCGCCCTTGGCCACCAGCTTGGGTGCGTGCATGCGCTCGGGATCGTACTGCAGGGCCACCGCATAGTGGGTCGGGTTGGTGACGATGACATCGGCTTTGGGTACCTGCTCCATCATGCGGCGCTGGGCCATCTCGCGCTGCAGCTGACGAATCCTGCTCTTGATCTCAGGTCTGCCCTCGGTGTCCTTCATCTCGTCGCGCAGCTCCTGTCGCGTCATCTTCAGCTGCCGCTTGTGATCCCAGAGCTGAAACGGCACGTCGATGGCCGCGATCAGGATCAGGCTGGAAGCCAGCAGAATCACCGACCAGCCGATCAGGCCGTTGAGATGGCTGACCGCCTGATCTATCTCCATCCCGTGCAGCGCCAGGTATTTGCCCAGGGTGTTGTAGAGCAGCAGCACGGTGATACCGCCGATCAGCAGAAACTTGGCCATCGCCTTGACCAACTCCATCAGGCCGCGGGCCGAGAACATGCGCTTGAAGCCTTTGAGCGGACTCAGCTTCTCTAGCTTGGGAGCCAGCGCTTCGCTGCTGAACGAGATACCGCCCAGGGCGACGGAGCTGAAGATGGCCGCGACCATGACCAGGAGAAAAAACGGGCTCAGACCGAGAAAGGCTTCAGCGACCCCCTGCCCCAGATTGGCCAGCATGCTGTTGACGTCGAAGATCTCTTCCCGGGTCAGCACGAAGCGTTCGCTCATCATCTGCGACAGGCTGCCGCCCAACGACCGGCTCATGGCCACCAGGCTGACCACGCCGATCATGGTCACCGCCATGGTGTTGAGTTCGCGCGAGCGCGGCACCTGGCCTTTGCGCCGGGCGTCATCCAGCCGTTTCGCTGTCGGTTGTTCTGTTTTTTCCTGGCCGTCTTGATTCTCAGCCATGGCTCACCTCGTCACGCGCAGGGTCTGCATCATGAGTTGGAACGACTCTTCCAGGATCTGATTGAAGAC
>JBNLGI010000113.1:0-1615 GCA_050305975.1 Sedimenticolaceae bacterium
AAAGCAGGCGCGCTACCAGACTGCGCTATACCCCGATAACCAACCCGGAAACGAAGTCACGTCACCCGGTTGCGCGAAGGGCGGAATCATACTGTCCATACCCCCCAAGGTCAATGGTAGCAGGCTCTGCGGACTGACACAGGGGGAGCGTTTCGGTATCATGCGCCCTTCTCAATTCGCAGACCCCGGACCAGCCAATGAGTGCAAAGATTCTAGACGGCAAGGCCATCGCGGCCGATCTCAGGCAGCAGATCAAATCCCGTGTCGACGAACGGGTCGCGGCGGGATTGCGTCGGCCGGGACTGGCGGTAATTCTGGTGGGCGAGAATCCAGCCTCCCAGGTCTATGTGCGCAACAAGCGCAAATCGTGCGAGGAGGTGGGATTTCTCTCCACCTCCCACGACCTGCCCGCCACCACCACCCAGGAGGCGCTGCTGGCCCTGATCGACCAGTTGAACGCTGACGAAACCATCGACGGTATCCTGGTGCAGCTGCCTCTGCCGGATCATATCGACGAGGAGTCGGTCATCGAGCGTATTCTACCGACCAAGGACGTGGACGGCTTCCACCCCTACAACGTGGGAAGACTGGTGCTACGCATGCCGGTATTGCGCTCCTGCACGCCGAAAGGGGTGATGACCCTGCTGGAGCGCACCGGCCAGAAGCTGGAGGGGCTCGATGCGGTCATCATCGGCCAGTCCAATATCGTTGGCCGTCCCATGGCGCTGGAGTTACTGGCGGCCCGCTGCACCATCACCGTCTGCCACAGCCGCACCAAGGATCTGGCGGAGAAGGCGCGCAATGCCGACATCCTGGTCGTTGCCATCGGCCGGGGAGAATACGTTCCCGGGGACTGGGTCAAGCAGGGCGCCATCGTCATCGATGTGGGCATGAACCGCAACGACGAGGGCAAGCTGGTGGGCGACGTACACTACGAGAGCGCCAAGGAGCGGGCCAGCTGGATCACGCCGGTGCCGGGAGGCGTCGGGCCCATGACCATCGTCACTCTGTTGGAGAACACCCTGCAGGCGGCTGAGCTGCACAGCGCCAGCCGATAGCCGGGGTTGCTCGATCCGGCATTTCGGTAGGGCAAGGCCCCACCAACGCGCTTGATCAGGCGGCCTTCCCAACAGGGACCGTTTCAGCAAGTTACATCCACGGGAAACATATACATGGGGAAACAACAGGCGAGACAACTGCTGGAATGGGTCGAGGACATCGGACTGGTGGTCATCGCCATCGCCACCCTGGTCGCCACCGGGGCCGAGATCATGGTCATGGTGAAGGCCCAAACGGTCACCCTGGCCGACCTGCTGCTGCTGTTCATCTATCTGGAGGTCTTCACCATGGTGAAGGTCTACCTGGACTCCGGCAAACTGCCGGTGCGCATACCCCTCTACATCGCCATCGTGGCCCTGGCCCGATACCTCATCCTCGACATGAAGGCGATGGACAACTGGCGCATGCTGGCCGCCGCCGGCGCGGCGCTGGTGCTGGCGCTGACCATCCTCGCGATCCGCTACGGCCACACCCGCTTTCCCTATGGCAGGGACGATTGACGTTTTGCAGGCCTTTTCGGTGCGGCAAGCCGCACCCTACGTGATTGGCCGGCGCG
>JBNLGI010000114.1:0-2108 GCA_050305975.1 Sedimenticolaceae bacterium
ATCGTCATCGGGCAGGCGTGCGAGTTCGACTACTCCGGCGCCCAGGCCTGCAAGGCGCTGCGGGAGGAGGGGTTCCGGGTCATCCTGGTCAACTCCAATCCGGCCACCATCATGACCGATCCGGACATGGCGGACGCCATCTACATCGAACCGATTACCTGGCAGACCCTGGCGCGGATCATCGAAAAGGAGCGCCCCGACGCCCTGCTGCCCACCATGGGCGGCCAGACCGCGCTCAACTCGGCCCTCGACCTGGTGCGCGAGGGGGTGCTGGCAAAGTATGGCGTGGAGATGATCGGCGCCACCCGCGAGGCGATCGACAAGGCCGAGGACCGGGACCTGTTCCGCAAGGCGATGCGCAAGATCGGCCTCGACATGCCCCGCTCCGCCATCGCCCACAGCATGGAGGAGGCGCTGCAGGTGCAGGTGCAGATCGGCTTCCCCACCATCATCCGCCCCTCCTTCACCATGGGCGGCAGCGGCGGCGGCATCGCCTACAACCCGGAGGAGTTCGTCGAGATCTGCGAGCGCGGACTCGACCTCTCGCCTACCAACGAGCTACTGATCGAGGAGTCGATCCTGGGCTGGAAAGAGTTCGAAATGGAGGTGGTGCGCGACCGTAACGACAACTGCATCATCATCTGCTCGATCGAGAACCTGGATCCCATGGGCGTGCACACCGGCGACTCCATCACCGTGGCGCCGGCCCAGACCCTGACCGACAAGGAGTATCAGATCATGCGCAACGCCTCGCTGGCGGTGTTGCGCGAGATCGGCGTGGAGACCGGCGGTTCCAACGTGCAGTTCGCCATCAACCCCGAGAACGGGCGCATGATCATCATTGAGATGAATCCCCGCGTCTCCCGCTCCTCGGCGCTGGCCTCCAAGGCCACCGGCTTCCCCATTGCCAAGGTGGCGGCCAAGCTGGCGGTCGGCTACACCCTCGACGAGCTGCAGAACGAGATCACCGGCGGCGCCACCCCGGCCTCCTTTGAGCCCAGCATCGACTATGTGGTCACCAAGGTGCCCCGCTTCGCCTTCGAGAAATTCCCCACGGCCGATGACCGTCTGACCACCCAGATGAAGTCGGTGGGTGAGGTGATGGCCATCGGCCGCACCTTCCAGGAGTCGCTGCAGAAGGCCCTGCGCGGACTGGAGACCGGCAAGGACGGTCTTGACGAGATCGTCGATCTCAGTGAGGAGGATGTGCGCGACACCCTGATGCGCGAGATCCGCCTGCCCGGCCCCGAGCGCCTGTGGTACGTAGCGGAGTGCTTCCGCTACGGCATGAGCCTGGAGGAGGTGCACGAGATCTGCGCCATCGATCCCTGGTTTCTGGTGCAGATCGAGGAGCTGGTCAACATCGAGCGGGAGATCGCCGGACAGGGACTCGAGGGCCTTACGCCGGAGCGTCTGCGCTATCTCAAGCGCAAGGGCTTCTCCGACCGCCGCATCGCGTCCCTGGTGGAGAGCAAGGAGGGGGAGATCAGCCGTCTGCGCCACGAGGCCGGCATCCGTCCGGTCTACAAACGGGTCGACACCTGCGCCGCCGAATTCGCCACCAGCACGGCTTATATGTACTCCACCTACGACGAGGAGTGCGAAGCCCAGCCCACCGACAAGAAAAAGATCATGGTGCTCGGCGGTGGCCCCAACCGCATCGGCCAGGGTATCGAGTTCGACTACTGCTGCGTGCACGCCGCCTTCGCCATGCGCGAGGATGGCTACGAGACCATCATGGTCAACTGCAACCCGGAGACGGTCTCCACCGACTACGACACCTCCGACCGGCTCTATTTCGAACCGCTGACCCTGGAGGACGTGCTGGAGATCATCCACAAGGAGAATCCCCATGGCGTCATCGTGCAGTACGGCGGCCAGACTCCGCTGAAGCTGGCCAACGACCTGGAGGCAGCGGGTGCGCCCATCATCGGCACCAGCCCCGACTCCATCGACCTGGCGGAGGACCGCGAGCGCTTCCAGCAGCTGGTGGAGAAGCTGGGCCTGAGGCAGCCGCCCAACCGCACCGCGCGCGATCCCGAGGCCGCCGTGCGGCTGGCCGAGGAGATCGGCTATCCGCTGGTGGTGCGCCCCTCCTACGTGCTCGG
>JBNLGI010000115.1:0-23095 GCA_050305975.1 Sedimenticolaceae bacterium
CAACGTCAGCAAACGTTATCCCGGCGGCCACATCGGTCTGAGCAGCGTAAGTTTCCGCATCGAAGCGGAAGAGATGGTCTTTCTCACCGGCCACTCCGGCGCGGGAAAAAGCACCCTGCTGAAACTGATCGGCCTGCTGGAGCGCTCCAACGGCGGTCAGGTGCACGTCAACGGCCGCAACCTGACCCGCCTGAAGAACAGCAAGATCCCCTACCACCGCCGCGAGGTGGGCATGATCTTCCAGGATCACCGGCTTTTGCACGATCGCACGGTGTTCGACAATGTGGCCCTGCCGCTGGTGGTCTCAGGGGTCGGTCACAAGGAGATAGGCCGCAGGGTGCGCGCGGCGCTAGACAAGGTGGGCCTGCTGCACAAGGAGAAGGAGCCGCCGATCACGCTGTCCGGCGGCGAGCAGCAGCGGGTCGGCATCGCCCGCGCGGTGGTCAGCAAACCGCCGCTGCTGCTGGCCGACGAGCCCACCGGCAATCTCGATCCGGAACTCTCGCGCGAAATCATGGAACTGTTCAGCCAGTTCAACCAGGTGGGGGTGACCCTGCTCATCGCCACCCATGACATCGATCTGATCACCCGTATGAACAAGCGCATTCTCACCCTCAGCAAGGGCAGCCTGGTCGGCGACAGCGCAACGGGGGTGCAGGTATGAAGCGGCTGTTCAATGCCCCGCAGATCTGGTTGCAGCGCCACGCCCAGGTGGCCCTGGCGAGTCTGGGCCGACTGGTCCGCAACAGCCTCTCCTCGAGCATGACCTGCGCCGTCATCGGCATCGCCCTGGCCCTGCCCATCGGCCTGCACGTGGTCCTCAACAACCTGCAGACCCTCAGCGGCGGCTGGGACAGCGGCGCCAGTATTTCGCTCTTTCTTAAACAGGCTGTGAACGACGACGAGGCCTCTTCCCTGGCCGGGAAACTCCGCCGCCATCAGCGCATCGAAAGCGTGGAACTGGTCACCAAGCAGGCCGCCTTGAATGAGTTCCAGCGCCGCAGCGGATTTGCCGAGGCATTGCAGGCCCTCGACAGCAACCCGCTGCCGGCGCTGCTGGTGATCCAGCCTAAGCCGGAATACACCACCGCGGAGACTGCCCAGAGGCTGGTGCGGGAGCTGGAGTTGCTGCCGGAAGCCGACATCGTTCAGCTCGATCTGCAATGGGTGCGACGACTGCAGGCGATCACCGTGATCGCTCAGCGGGCGGTGGTGGTGCTGGCCAGTCTGCTGGGCATGGCGGTGCTGCTGATCGTCGGCAACACCATCAGGCTGGAGATCCAGAACCGTCACGCGGAGATCGAGATCACCAAGCTGATCGGCGCCACCAACGCCTTCATCCGACGCCCGTTCCTCTACACCGGTTTCTGGTACGGACTGTTCGGCGGCATCATCGCCTGGATCCTGGTGGCCATCTCGGTCACCCTGCTCAAGGGGCCGGTGTCCAACCTGGCCTCCCTCTACGAGAGCGCCTTTGATCTCAGCTCACTCAACTGGCTGAACGTCCTCACCCTGCTTGGCGGCAGTGCCCTGTTGGGCCTGCTTGGATCCTGGCTTGCGGTGGGCAAACACCTCAGCGCGATCGAGCCGAGCTGATTCATCCTATTGATCCGATAGATTTTTTCGAATAGACCCCCGGTTGAACTTTTTCCTAGTCTCTTAGTCAGACACTACGGTTGGCACTCACTATGCGAGAGTGCTAATATTCTTGCAGCATTCACGATTGGGGTTAATCGATGAGTAAAGAACTTGCACTGACCGCTCTACCCACCGGCAGTATGGACGCCTACATCAGCGCGGCCTTTCAGCTACCCATGCTGAGTGCGGAAGAGGAACGCCACCTGGCGATCCGCCTGCGTGACCACAAGGATCTGGAAGCCGCGCAAAGACTGATCACCTCGCATATCCGTTTCGTGGTGCGCATCGCACGCAACTATTCCGGCTACGGCCTGGCCCTGCCCGACTTGGTGCAGGAGGGCACCGTGGGCTTGATGAAGGCGGTCAAGCGCTTCGATCCCGACATGGGAGTGCGTCTGGTCTCCTTCGCCGTGCACTGGATCAAGGCGGAGATCCACGAATACATCCTGAAGAACTGGCGTATCGTCAAGGTGGCCACCACCAAGGCCCAGCGCAAGCTCTTCTTCAACCTGCGCAGCTCCAAGAAGCGCCTCGGCTGGTTCTCTCAGGAAGAGGTCAACGATGTGGCCGAGGATCTGGGTGTGAAACCCGAAACCGTGCTCGAGATGGAGAGCCGTCTTGCCGGCCAGGACATCGCCTTCGATGGCCCGGTTCACGATGACGAAGATGCGGTTGTCGCCACTCCGGCAGGCTATCTGAGCGACATGCGCATGGAACCGTCCAGGATGCTGGAAGCCGACGACAGCGAATCCCACATGAAGCAGCAGTTGGCCAGCGCGCTCGAAGACCTCGATCCGCGTAGCCGGGAGATCCTCGAGGCCCGGTGGCTTGGAGAGCACAAGTCGACCCTGCATGAGCTGGCCGAGCGCTACCAGGTCTCCGCCGAGCGTATCCGCCAGATCGAAAAGAGCGCCATGAAGAAGCTCAAGGCGCAGCTGGCCTGAGAAGCCATACAGTGCAATGCGCCATTAAGGCATCGGCAAAAAAAAGCCCCGATATCGGGGCTTTTTCATGTAAGGCGAAAAACCGGATTCTTAGCTTTTCTTGCGGCCGAATCCGATTCCAACCAGCCCCAATCCCAACAGCACCAAGGATGAGGGCTCGGGAACTTTCTGGAACTGTTCATTGATGACAACGTCATTCATCGCCCAGTGCTGTCCACCACCGTTCAAGCCGGGAGTGTGGACATAGTCGTTACCGATGTTAATCACGAATGAGGTCAGTGAGGCCCATTCGGCGCTGAAGTAGACCGGATTGGTATCGACAAAAAGGTCACTGCTTCCAACCAGAGTCGCGCCGTTGTAACCCTCAATGGTGAGGGTTTGACTGCCCCATGCACCCGCAATAGTGAAACCGTTGAGGTCAAATGTCCCAGAGCTGGCCCAGGTGAAGGTCGAAGGGCTGGTTGCGAAGGGGTTGTACGCCACATAGGCACTGCCAGTGACTGCACTGACGTTCGCATAGCCTGACGGTGTACCGACACTCGTATAGCCAACACCATTAGTAGAGAAGTAGGAGCTGCCCCAGGACTCAAAACTGATGACTGACGCCTGTGACGACATCGCCGTCAGCATCAGGGCGAGGAAGACAAATTTAGGAAGAGAGCTTTTCCAATCTTTCATGTGTGAGATCCTTAATAAAACCACGAACTGCACATAAAAATATGCACGCTGCGTGCCACTTTTATTTTATTCAAAATTTTCAATAAGTTATCATCATGCAGGGAGTTTCGTTTTTGACGAATGTAAGAATATCCGACATGGCAGAGGAATGGAGGAGCAGACTCAGGAGCGGACGGGCGGCCTCGAAGACCACTCCGCAGATCCGCGTGAATTTCACAAGTAATGAGGGAACCTTCAACAGGTAAGATGCGGGACAAATTCCTTCACTGTCCCGATATCCTCTTCAAACAAAACCATTTTCGCGACGATTTGGTTGGCGATCGGCCGGCCTGGCGAACAGCTCCCGAGACAGATCTCTTGCTAATCCGACAGCGTGATCTGTTCAACCGAGTGTCCCCCGCTAGCGGGACCAACGAGTGTACGAGACCTGTCCGATGGGCTCAGAGACAACGGATGTCGAGATATCCCGAAACCGTGAGCGGCGACGCATCGCTCAGCCAGGGCACCATGCCAAGACAGGGCGCCGGCAAGCGCTCGCGCAGGGTTTGCAGGTTACCCTCCAGCGATGCCATCCGCGGATCGACCTGATTGGCAACCCAGCCCAACAGCCGCGCCCCGCTCTGCCTGATCGCCGCCTCGGTCAGCAGGGCGTGGTTGATACAGCCCAGGCGCAATCCCACCACCAGGATCACCGGTAGATCGAGACACAGCGCCAGATCCGCCACCGTCGCCGTCTCTCCATCCAGGGGAACGCTCCAGCCGCCGACACCCTCGACGACGACCCGGTCGGCCATACCGATGAGCCGTCGATAGACTTCGGCGATTGCCGACAGAACGATCGGACGGCCGGCGGCTTGCGCAGCCAGATGGGGCGCGACGGGGGGCTCATAGGCGAAGGGATTGACCAGCTCGTAGGCGAGTTCGCTGCTGCATTGCGTCTGGATGCGCAGGGCGTCCTCGTTGCGCAGCCCCTGATGCGTCCGCGCGGCGCCCGAGGCCACCGGCTTCATGCCCAACACCCGCTCGCCCCTTTGCTGCAGGGCCTGCATCAGACCCAGGGTGATTTCGGTCTTGCCGCAGCCGGTATCGGTACCCGTGATGAAGATGCCTTGCTTCATGGTTCCGCCGGGCCGGGTCTATTTCCCCGGCATCTGCTGACGCACGACCTCGAGTGGTATGCATGTCTCCCCATCCGCCTGGCGCTGACTCGGCGCCCAGGCGTGACCGTAGACCACTTCGTAGCTGGCCGGCAGGCGGCCGTCTGTGCGGAACTGCTCATAGGCCCGATACATGGCGCGCAGACGTCCCTTGCCGGTCAGACCCCGCTGCCGGTCACGCGTCACGTTGTGCGCACCCAGCGTCTTGAGATCCCGCATCAGGGAGGGCACGTCATCGTAGGTGAGCTGCAGGCGATCGACATCGACCACCGGCTCCGCCAAGCCCGCCTCCAGCAGGGCATCACCGATGTCGTGCATGTCCCAGAAGGGGCTCACATGACTGCCGCCGTCCACCGCCGCCCAACTGGCGCGCAGTTCCATCAGGGTGTCGGGACCAAAGGTGGAGAAGAGCAGTATGCCGTTGGGGCGCAACACCCGCTGAAACTCCCGGAAGGTGCCCGGCAGGTCGTTGCACCATTGCAGGGTAGCATTGGAGAAGATCATGTCCACCGAAGCGTTATCCAGCGGCAGCCGCTCGGCATCGGCGCAGAGACAGTCGGGGCAGGTGCCGGCACTCCCCCGCTTGCGCGTCTGCAGCAGCATCGGCAGGGCGAAGTCGAGGGCGATCACCCGGGCCTTCGGATAGAGCCGGCTCAGGGCGTATGTGGCGTCGCCGGTACCGGCCCCCACGTCCAGCACCAGCTCAGGCCGATGATTGATATAGGCCAGCCGGTCGAGTATGCGGCCGGCGATCTCACGCTGCAGGGCGGCCACTTCGTCGTAACTGGCGGCGGCACGGGAGAAGGCAAGCCGTGCCTGTCGCTTGTCGATGGTGGGTGCCTGATCAGGATTCATCGAACTGCTCCAGAAAACGTCTCACCGCCCGACGGGTCTCTGTCGGATGGGAGAGAAAGGGGGTGTGGGCGGCGCCTGGGATGACCCCGGTCTCCACCGGGGAGAGCCAGTCCGGCAGCAACTGGGACGCCTTCGCCGGCGCCAGGGTGTCGCGATCCCCATAGAGCCAGGCGGTGGGGCAGGCCAGCTCGCCCAGGGACGGCCGCAGATCGGCCGATTTGAGCAGGTCGAGACCGGTCTCCAGCGCCTCGGGATGGGGATCGGGGCGCTCCCGCAGCCGCGTCTTGAGCCGCCGCAGGGTCTCCTGCGCCAGGTCGCTGCCGAGCATCTGCAGGGCCAGGAAACGCTCCAGGGTCCTGCCGTGGTCTTCGCCCAGGGCCTGGATGAAGAGGTCGAGGGTGCGCGGCGCCATGGCGTGGGGCCAGTCTTTCCCCTGCACGAAACGGGGCATGCCGGCCACCACCATCACTCCCGCCACCCGCTGCGGCGCCAGATGGGCCGCCTGCAGGGCGACCATGCTGCCCAGCGACCAGCCGAGCCAGACCGCCCGGACCGGCGCCACCGCCAGACAGGCCTCGGCCCAGCCGCTCAGCGACTGCTGACCATGATAGGGGCTGTGGCCGTGTCCCGGCAGGTCGATCAGGGTGACCCGGTAGTCGGCCGCCAGCTGATGGGCGAAATCGCTCCAGACCGAGGAGTTCATGCCCCAGCCGTGAAGCATCACCAGCTCGAGCCCCTCCCCGCGCACTTCGCTGGCGAGGGTCATGGCGTCTCCCGTTGCAGCCTGCCCAGGGCGGTGAGCAGCCGTTCCAGGTGGCGATCGCTATGGTTGGCGCAGAAGGTGATACGCAGGCGCGCGCTGCCCTCGGGCACGGTGGGGGGACGTATGGCGCTGACCAGGATACCCTGTTCTTCCAGCTGCCGGCTCCAGGCCACCGCCTGCTCGGCGCTGCCGGCCAAAACCGGCTGAATCGGCGTCGGCGAGTCCATCAGCGGCAGCCCGAGGGCTTGCGCCCCCTCGCGAAAGCGGGCGATCAGCTGCCGCAGCCGCTCCCGCCGCCAGGACTCCTGACGCGCGATGCGCAGGCTGGCGCGGGTGGCCTCGGCCACCGCCGCCGGCGGCGCGGTGGTGTAGACATAGCAGCGCGCCTGCTGAATCAGGGTTTCGATCAACGCCTCATCGCCGGCGACAAAGGCGCCGAAGGTGCCGAAAGCCTTGCCCAGGGTGCCCATCAGGATCTGCACCTGGTCCGGGCCCAGGCCGAAATGGTCGAGGCTCCCGCGCCCCTCCTGGCCGAGGACACCCAGACCGTGCGCGTCGTCCACCATCAGCCAGGCATCGTGACTGCGTGCCAGCCCGGCGAGCTCGGGCAGCGGGGCCAGATCGCCGTCCATACTGAAGACCCCGTCGGTGGCGATCAGCTTACGCCCCGCTCCGGCCTCGCCCAGCTGGCGTTGGAGGACGCTCGCATCGGCATGGGCATAACGGATCATCCTGGCCCGGCTGAGCAGACCCGCGTCGAGCAGCGAGGCGTGGTTGAGACGATCCTCGAAGATGCAATCGCTCCGTCCCAGCAGTGCCGAGATCACCCCCAGATTGGCCATGTAACCGGTGGAAAAGAGCAGTGCCCGCGGCCGGCCCGTGAACTCGGCCAGCTCCTCCTCCAGGGCATGATGGGCCGCCGTGTGACCAGTGATGAGGTGAGCCGCGCCGCTGCCGGAGCCGTAGTCGGCGGCGCCCTGCTGCATCGCCCGCACCACATCCGGATGGTTGGCCAGCCCCAGATAGTCGTTACTGCAGAAGGTCAGCAGGTTGCGGCCGTCGATGCGCATCTCCGGCTGCTGGGCCGTTTCGGCGATGCGGCGGGCGCGGTAGAGCGCGGCCTCGCGGCGCTCGTCAAGGGCGGGGGTCAGTTGTCGGGTCAGCGATTCTGTCATTGGGACGTCGTTGGTGGGGCAGGGCCCCACCCTACCGCTAGATCATGGGGTCATGTGGTGCGGCAAGCCGCACCCTGCGTCTTCAATCGGATCTCAAACCGCCTGGGCCTGTTTGCCGCAGGGGGTCTTGGCGGCCTTGACCTCGGTCTCGATCGCCTGCTCGGTGTGCATGCCGAGGCGCTCCAGTAGCTGGCGATCGCGGTCGGCCTCCGGATTGTCGGTGGTCAGCAACCGCTCTCCGTAGAAGATGGAGTTGGCGCCGGCCAGGAAGCAGAGCGCCTGCGTCTCGTCGCTCATCTCGGTGCGACCGGCGGAGAGGCGCACATAGGAGGCCGGCATCAGGATGCGCGCAGCGGCGATAGTGCGCACGAACTCCAGATGATCGAGCTTCTCGGCGCCGAACAGGGGCGTGCCCTCCACCTGCACCAGCATATTGATCGGCACCGACTCCGGGTGTTTCGGCAGGTTGGCCAGCTCGCGCAGCATGCTGGCGCGGTCGCGCCGCGACTCGCCCATGCCGAGGATGCCGCCGGAGCAGACGTTGATCCCCGCGTCGCGCACATGGGCCAGGGTATCCAGGCGGTCGTCGAAGGTGCGGGTGGTGATGACGTTGCCGTAGAACTCCGGCGAGGTGTCCAGATTGTGGTTGTAGTAGTCGAGCCCCGCCTCGCGCAGGCGTTCGGCCTGGGCCTGGGTCAGCATACCGAGGGTGAGGCAGGTCTCCATGCCAAGGCCGTGCACCGCTTCGACCATCTCGATCACCTTGGCCAGGTTCTTGTCGGTGGGGTTGCGCCAGGCGGCGCCCATGCAGAAGCGGGTGGCCCCCTTCTGTTTGGCTGCCTGAGCCGCTTCGACCACCTCCTGCAGGGGCATCAGCTTCTCCGCCTCCAGCCCGGTGGCGTGTTTGGCGCTCTGGGAGCAGTAACCGCAATCTTCGGCACAGGCGCCGGTCTTGATGCTGAGCAGGCTGCTCATCTGCACCCGGTTGGGATCGAAATGGGCCCGATGGACGCTCTGCGCCCTAAACATCAGATCATTGAAAGGCTGCCCCAGCAGGGATTCGATTTCATCCAGTGTCCAGTCGTGGCGTATAGTGGTTTCGGTCATCGTGCGCACCGGCTCGCTTTGGCGGTTGAAGTGAGCGCCAATAGACCTTATCGACACACATCTGTCAACCAGGGAAGGTTATGCAGGTTAACAACTGGCTAAAATTTATACAATCCACCCTCTTCCCCACCCACTGCACGCTATGCGGAAGCCCGGCCGACCCATACCCAGGGTTCTGTTCAGCCTGTTTGCGTGATCTGCCCTACAACAAGGTTGCCTGTCCGGTCTGCGCCCTGCCGCTGCCCGGGAGCGGACTCAAAGCTTGCGGGCGTTGCACGCGACGACCGCCACCCTTTGCTGCGAGCCATGTGCCGTTACGCTACGAACCCCCTCTCAGTCGCCTGATCGGAGAGTTCAAGTTCAACCACCGACTCCACCTGACGGCGTCTCTGAGTACCCTCTTCTGCACGACGCTGCCCGCGGACCTGCCGCGCCCGGACCTGCTGCTGCCGATCCCCCTCCACCCCCGCAGACTGCGTGAACGCGGTTTCAACCAGTCACTGGAACTGGCCCGCCGAATCGCCGGCGAACTCGATCTCGAACTCGACTGGCGCTGCCTTCGGCGTGTTCGCGCCACGCCTCCCCAAAGCCGCCTCGACCAACGCGCAAGACGCAGAAACCTGCACTCGGCCTTCGCCGCCGAGAGGGCCTTGAGAGGGTGTCGCATCGCCCTGCTCGATGACGTAATCACCACCGGCGCGACAGTCACGGCCGCCAGCCGGGCCCTGTTGCGGGCGGGGGCGCAACGGATCGACGTCTGGGCTCTGGCCCGAACGCCGCTACCGTGATCCGGACCGGCGGAAATGCCTGCCGTTGTTATACTGAACCGGAGGCTGCATCCGCTGCGACACCGAAACCACAAGATTCGAGGTAAACCCATGTCGACCCTCTGGGAGAGAGTCACCCGCGACGCCAAGCTGATCAGCCTGCCCGAGGCTTACCTGAAACTGAAAGCGGTGATCGATCGGCCGAACACCACCGTGCAGCATGTGGCCGAGGCCATCAGCCACGATCCCGCGCTCACCACCCGTGTGCTGCGGCTGGTCAACAGCCCCTATTTCGGCCTTCCCAATCCGATCGACAACATCCCCCGCGCCGTCAGTCTGCTCGGTACCCAGCAGATCCACGACCTGGCGCTGGCGACGGCGATCGCGCACAGTTTCAGCGGGATCGACCCGAAGCGCTGCAACCTCGCCAGCTTCTGGCGCGGCAGTGTCTTCTGCGGGCTGGTGTCACAGCAGCTGGGACGGGTCTGCGCCATTGCCACGGCGGAGAGGCTCTTCGTGGCCGGTCTGTTGAGCGATCTCGGACACCTCATCCTGTATCAGAGCATTCCGCAGGAGACGCTGCACGCCGAACAGCTCGCGCAGGAAGAGTCGCGACCTCTGGTGGAAGTGGAGCGGGAGGTGCTGGGGCTCGACTACGCCCGGGTCGGCGCCACCCTGATGCGTCAATGGCGGCTGCCGGAGACCCTGATCGAAACCACCGAATACCATCCGGAACCCCTGCGCGCCCAGCGCGACCCCCTGGCAACCGCCGCGGTGCATATCGCCAGTCTGATGGCTCGGGCTCAGGGCAAGGGAAGCACGTTGGACGAAGCGCTGGAGCAGCCCCACCCCGAGAGTCTCAAGCGGCTGGGCATCACCCTTGAAGGCTGCATCGAGATCGGCCGCCTTATGGAGCCGGAGATGGAGGCGTTGCTGCATCTGCTGAATCCGCTGGGCAAGGCCTCCTGAAGGGCCGGGATCAGGACGCCGGGAGGCCTCTTCTCTCGACCTCAATCCCCCACAGAAATCGGCAACCGGATCCGTCAGCTGGCGCTACTGATTGCCGATAGGCAGGATAAAGCGCTCCCCCAGATGCTCCAGGATCGCCCCGTCGGGAAGAATTTCGATCAGCTGGGGCCCCTCCGCCAGATAGTCGCCCTCGTGATACTTCTCCATGTTGATCAGGACATAGCGCTTGGCCGGACGTTTGTCGTAACTGTGAATATCGATATTCAGGGACGGCAGGTTGGACACGAAGCCGCTCGGCATCTCCGTCAGCGGCCGCGCCGGTTTCGGCGGGGGAAGAGCCTGGACGGCGGCAGGCGGCGTGGCGGGGATGGCCGCTTCCGGCGAGGCCATCGGCTGGGCCGACCCGGCAGATGGCGCGGTTGAAGCCGGCGGCGTCCCCGGAGCTGCCGTCACCGCCGGGGGTTGCACTGGAGCCGGTGGCGGGACGGCGGCCTGCGGCGGCTCCTGGACACTCAGGCGAAAGCCGCCCAGATAGAGCCCCAGAGCGAGCATCACAAAGGCCAGCAGGATCAGCAACAGCCAGCCCAGTCCGTGCAGGCGCGTCGGCGGGACGCCGGCGGCCTGGGCCCCGAGGCTCGGCACTTCACCCAGCTTGTGCTGGCGTTCGGCCTTTTTCAGCGCTTCCAGTATCAGCGACATGTCATCCCTCCCTCGTACCACTCTGCGCCACCAGGGTCGGCCGGCCCGGCTGCGGCGTCAGGTTGTTGAGGTGGATCAGCGTCTGTTGACCCGCCATGCCATCCTCAGTCAGCCCCTGCTGGCGCTGAAAGGACTGCAGCCGGTGTTTGAGCGCCTCATCGAAACGATCGACGCCCTCGACCGGCGCGATCGGCTGATGATCGAACGCCTGCAGCCGCTGGCGCAGCCAGGTCACCGCCTCGCCCGACGAGCCGTCACCGATCAGCGCCACCCCGGCGTGGGGCCGCCACAACATAATGAACTCCCCTCGCCAGTAGGGCTCAAGTTTCGACGCCTCGAGCAGGGCCTCGCCGTGACCGGAATCCACCACCAGCAACTCATCCTCCTTCAGTCTGAGCAGCAGCAGACGGGACTGTTTCTCTTTCACCAGCCGCAGCAGTAGAGGCCGGTTCAGGGCCTCGATCTGCCGCCAGTCACCCTGGTCGCGCAGGCAACGAAGGCCGTGCATCGGCGCCTGCATGCAGGGGGTCAGGGTGGAATCGGTCTGGTAGCTCTCGCTCCAGAGCGCGAACAGCGGCTGGTAGACACGGTCCTTGGACTGCGGCAGCAGAAACAGCCGTTCCAGATCGAGCACGTCCGTCTCCGGCGGCGCTTCGGATGGTCTCTCCGGCTCGACGCCAGAATCGGGGACGGCCGTCGTCGCCAGCTCGTGAGCGACAGGGACGGCCTGGACGAGTTCCTGATCGGCGGGCGGCGCGGCAGGAACCGGTGCGCTGTCGGCGCTGTCCGGTTGTCGCGGCGGCGCTGCCGGCGCAGGAGCCTCCGCGGCTGCCGAAGCGGAAGCGCTGGCCGCTGCCGCCTCCTCTGCGGATCGTGTCACGTCAACCGGCCACAAGAAGTAAGCGATCGAACCGACCACCAGCAGCAGCGCGGCCAGGGCCGACCAGAGCCAGAGGGATGAACCCTGCTTGCTGCCCCGTACCTCCCGCCACGCCCGCCAGACCAGCGACACGCCGGCCCGTTGCCGGCCATGGGAGAAGATGGCCAGCAGCGAACGTTCGCACAGGGTATTGATCATGCGCGGCACGCCACCGGTGAGACGGTGGATCAGACGCAGTGCCGCCGGTGTGAAGAGATCCTCCCGGATGCCGGCCACCGCCAGGCGGTGACTGATATAGCTGGAGGTCTCCTGCCGCTCCAGGGGGCTGAGATGGTAGCGCGCGGTGATGCGCTGATCGACCTGCCGCAGCTCCTTGTGCGCTAGCATCTGCAGCAGTTCCGGCTGACCGACCAGGATAATGCGCAGCAGCTTGTGGCGGGTGGTCTCCAGGTTGGTCAGCAGCCGCACCGTCTCCAGCACCCGGGGGCTGAGATTCTGCGCCTCGTCCACCACCAGCACGGTGTGGCGACCTTCGCTGTGGATCTTCAGCAGGTGGCGGGTGAGGACGTCGATGAGCTGCTTCAGGGAGTACGGAGGACCCGAGTACTGGACCCCCAACTCGTCGCAGATGGTGGCGATGAACTCGCGGCGGGAGAGCCGCGGATTGAGTACCAGGGCGATATCCACTTCGCTCAGCTGCTGAGCCAGCAGACTGCGGATCAGCAGCGTCTTGCCGGTACCCACCTCGCCGGTCAGCAACACGAAGCCCCCGTTGGGTCCGGTGCCGTAGATGAGGTGAGCCAGACTCTCCTCGTGGCCCCGGCTGAGGTAGAGATAGCGGGGGTCGGGGGTGATGGCGAAGGGGTTCTCCTTGAACCCGAAGGCGCTGAATTTCATCATCGGCGGTGACGACTTGGTTCAGACCCGGCCGGTCGCATGGCGCAGACACTCACTCACAGCCTTCATCCGTCACCTCGGGTTGTTGCTTGCCCAGTTGGGTCGCCCGCTCTATCCATTTCATCGCTTCCTGCTCGTCCGGCGCCACCTCCCGACCGGAAGTATAGATCTGCGCCAGTTCGTTGGCCGCCAGGTAGGAGCCGCTGTCGGCGGCCCGTTTCAACCACTCTATACCCTCGTCGACACGCTGCCTCACCCCCTGTCCGAACAGCAGCAGCATGCCGAGTTGATACTGGGCCTCCGCATCGCCCTCCTCGGCCAGGGCTTTGAAATCCCGGTAGGCCACGCGGTAGTCACCATCCGCCAGCGCCGACATCGCTTCGTCATAGGAGGCGGCGCAGAGACTGCCGGGCAGAGCCGCGAACAAACCGAACCAGAGCAGGCGGATGAGCAAGAGGTTGAGGCGCTTGGTATGCATAGCCCCCCATTCTGCCACAGGCCTGCCGGATTTCCAGACAGCCTGAATGTTTTTCCCGGCTGTCGCAACTGCCAGAATAGAACTGTAACCCCGCTGGCAGGCGCCACCGTAGCGAGGTGACCCCACAGACCACATGGCTCGGCCGTCGCAGCCGGTGCGAACAAGATTGCCGCCATGCGATAGCGCAGGGCAGGCGTGATCCCGGATGCCGCCCCACGGGTGAAGCTGATGCACGCGAAACTCCTCACTGCCCTGATTTGGCTCGGCGCCAGCCTGTCGCTTCCGGCCGAACCTCTAAACCAGGATACCGAGCGACCCATGGAACTGCAGGAACGACTCAACCAGGCCTATCTCGCCAAGGGCGTCGGTTACCGGCCGCGCACCGAACACTTCAACGCAGACGGCAGCCCCAAGTACATCAACCGGCTGATCCTCGAGGACTCCCCCTACCTGCTTCAGCACGCCCACAACCCGGTGGACTGGCATCCCTGGTCCGACCAGGCCTTCGAGCGGGCCAAGCGGGAGAACAAGCCGGTCTTCCTCTCCATCGGCTACTCCACCTGCCACTGGTGCCACGTGATGGAGCGGGAGAGTTTCGAAAACCCGGAGATCGCCGCCCTGCTCAACAGCCACTTCATTCCCGTCAAGGTCGATCGGGAGAGCCACCCGGACGTGGACCAGGTCTACATGACCGCGGTGATGCTGCTGACCGGCCACGGCGGCTGGCCCATGTCCTCCTTCCTGACCCCCGAGGGTAAGCCCTTCTTCGGCGGCACCTACTACCCTCCCGAGCAGTTCGTCAGCCTGCTCAGGCAGGTGGCCCAGGTGTGGGCCGAACGGCGTCAGGAGGTGGAGGAGCAGGCCGCTCGCATCGCCGCCGCGGTGGCGGAGAGCAACCGTCTCAGCGCCGGCGTCAAGGCCTTCGATCCGGCCCTGGCCGAATTGGCGGTGTCGGCCATGGACCAGATCTTCGACGAGATCCAGGGCGGCTTCGGCCAGGCCCCCAAGTTCCCCCAGGAGCCCTGGTTGTTCCTGCTGCTGGACCAGGCGGAGCGGCGCAACGACGCCAAGGCGCTGGAGATGCTGACCACCAGCCTCGACCACATGCAGCACGGCGGCATCTACGACCAGGTCGGCGGCGGTTTCCACCGCTACTCCACCGACTACGAATGGCTGGTGCCCCACTTCGAGAAGATGCTCTACAACCAGGCCCAGCTCAGCCGGCTCTACCTGGGCGCCTGGCGCCTCACAGGCCGTGAGCGCTACCGCCGGGTGGTGACCCGGACCCTCGACTATGTGCTGCGCGAGATGACCGCTGCGGAAGGCGGTTTCTATTCCGCCACAGACGCCGACAGCGAGGGCGAGGAGGGGCGCTTCTTCACCTGGACCCTAGGCGAACTCCGCGACGCCCTGGCGCCGGAGGACGCGGAGCTGGCCAAATCGCTCTATGACGTCTCCCGCATCGGCAACTTCGAGGGACGCAACATCTTCCACCTGGAACACTCCCTGGAGAGCTATGCAGAGAACAACGGCCTGGACCTGCAGAGCCTGCGCCAGCGGCTCGACCACATCAACGATGTGCTGCTGCAGGTGCGCAACCAGCGGGTGCCGCCGCTGCGCGACGACAAGATCGTCACCGCCTGGAACGGCATGATGATCACCGCCTTCGCCGAAGCGGCCGATCTGCTCGACTCGGAGGTCTATCGCCTGGCGGCGGAAGCGGCTGCCGAGTCTCTCTGGCGCCACAACCGCCGGGGTCCCGGCCAACTCTGGCGGGTCCATCTCGACGGGCGCTCATCGATCACCGCCGCGCAGGAGGACTACGCCTACTTCGCCGAGGCGCTGATCGCCCTCTACGACCTCAGCGGTGATCGGCGGTGGCTGGAGCGGGCTCGCGAGCTGGCCGACGCCCTGCTCGATCGCTTCCTCGATGCCGAAGACGGAGGCTTCTACATGAACGAGGCGGAGGCCGGCATCACGGCCATGGGCCGCCCCCGGGACGAGGGGGCCGACGGCGCCACTCCCTCCGGCACTTCGGTGGCGCTCCGCGTGCTGCAACAGCTCTCCCTGCGCACCGGCGATACCCGCTACCGCCAGCAGACTGACGCACTGATCGGCCGCTTCACCCCGACCCTGGAGCGCCAGCCCCACAATTTCAGCTACATGCTCACCGCCATGCTTGATCGGATGCAGGGCGAGATGGGCGCGCAAAGCTATGCCGCCCAAGGCGGCATCCGCCTGCGGGCCGAACTCTCGCGGCCCGTCGACGGCAGTTGGCAGCTTCAGGTCCGACTGGAGATCCCCCCCGGCTGGCACGTCAACAGCGACCAACCCGGCAATCCGGACCTGATCGGCACCCGGCTGTCGCTGCCGCCCGACGGCGGCTGGCAGCTGGCGAGCATCAACTATCCGCCGGGCGAGACGCTCAAACTGGGTTTCCAGCCGCAATCCCTGTCGCTCTACACCGGACAGGTGGCGCTGCAGGCCCGCCTAGAACCCATCACTGAAGCGCCTTCGACGCTCACCCTACCGGTGGAGATCCGCCTGCAGGCCTGTGACGACCGGGTCTGCCTGCCGCCAGAACAGGTCAGGCTGCGGATCGGGCTGTTTTGAACGTCCGGCACACGGGGAGGCTCGACGATCATCCAAATGCAAACGCCAACCAGACGCACTTATCAATCGTTTACTTCACTTCGAGGCTGAACTAACCTTGGAGACAATTCGCCAGGAGCGGCGCCACAACAAACGACCGACCGGAACCCGCCCCCATGCCCCCGGCATGGAAGCCAACAACAACAAGGGGTTTCGGGTATGAGGATGATGTGTTTATGCCAATGGAGCTCACGCCAGAGCAGCCGACCGGCCCAGCGGCCGCCGAGCAGGCTCCCGCGCCTGAATCCCAGCCCTTTCCGCTTCGGTTCTACCGACCGCAGACAGCCCCCTTCAGCCCACCAACAGAGGTGAGACCCCCATGCCCATAGAGAAGCTGAACCCGCTCAATTCGGTGGCCTCCATCGCCGACTCCGTGGCCACGGGACTGGACGAACTCTTCACCAGCGACGAGGAGCGCGAACGGGCCCGGTTGCTGATGATGAAGGAGCTGAACCAGCCCCATATCCTGCAGGCGGTGACCAATCTGGAAGAGTCCAAGCACCCCAGCATCTTCGTCGCCGGCTGGCGTCCTGCGCTGGGCTGGCTCTGCGTCATCCTGCTCGCCTACGCCTGGATCGGCCGAGACCTGCTGCACATCCTCCTCGGCCTGTTCCAGCAGACCCAGATTGTCGAGAAACTGCCGGTGATGGACATGGGCGAGCTGATGACCCTGGTGCTTGCCCTGCTCGGTCTCGGCGCCACCCGCACCTTCGAGAAGCTCAAGGGCGTGGCCCGCAACCAGTGGACGGAGCATGGCACAAGAGCCGACGTCGCAGAGGCCGCCGGCCAGCCGGTCTCCGCGGTCCCGCTGTCCTCCGACACCGACTTCAGCGAGCGTGAAAAGAAGAAGGCCTTCCGCCTGCCAGAGATCCTGAATACGGACTAGGAAAAGCCCATGCGACTTTCGGAAAACTTCTATCTCGAGGAGTTCCTCATTTCGGAGACCGCCGAACGCCACGGCGGCGATATGCTGGAGCAACAGCGCAATCCCGATCCGGCCGTGTTACACAACATCCAGTATCTGGTGCAGCATACGCTGCAGCCCCTGCGCACCCTGCTGAAGACCGCCATGACCCTTTCCAGCGGCTATCGCTGCCTGCCCCTGAACCGCGCCATCGGCAGCAGGGACACCAGCCAGCATCTGCTCGGTCAGGCCGCCGACGTCAAGCTCAGTAACGAGATCGCCAACAGCGTCTCACGCACCCGCATCAAGAGCATCATCCACAACAAGGTGCGCAACGTCACCGGCAAGCCGTTGCGTTCCGACATCAACGCCAACTTCTATCTCTTCGCCACCGCCTGCTTCTACCGGGAAGAACTCGACATTGACCAGGTGATCCACGAATTCGGCGCCGAAGGCCGACCCTCCTGGGTCCATCTGAGCAGCAGCAGCGATCCCGATCGGGACAAGCGGCAGATCCTGGTCATCAACAGCAGCGGTACCCGGGTGATCGATCTGGAAGAGGCGCTCAATCTGGGCTGCTGACGGTGAGGCGCAGGCAGCGTCATGTGTTTTGTCCGATTACCCCGGCAACGGATTATTCGGTGCGGCAAGCCACACCCTACGGCTCGATGTCGGGTAGGGTGCGGCTTGCCGCACCATGACGAGGCTCATGCAGCCGATTACATGCCGGCCTATTCAACACGTCACACCCGAGCAAACATTATCCTGATTGATTGAGGAATCGGTGGGGCAGGGCCCCACCCTACAGCGCCCGGACAGGATCGGGTTCTGCGCCACCAATCACCCTCTGCGAAACACCTTTCTCAAACTGACAACAGGTAGTCGAAGACCAGGCCGAGAAAGATCACCATGCCAAACAGGTTGTTGTTGAGAAAGGCATCGAAACAGGGCTTGGGCTGACGATCGCGGGTCAGCCACTGTTGATAGACGAAGAGACCGGCGCCGACCAGCAGCCCCAGATAGTAGAGTCCACCCAGCCCCGCCATCAATCCGACCTGCGCCAGCAGCGCCAGCATCACCAGCTGCAGCAGACCGACGATCAGGTTGTCGTAGCGGCCGAACAGGATGGCGGTCGACTTGACGCCGATTTTGAGATCGTCCTCCCGATCCACCATGGCGTACTGGGTGTCATAGATCAGAGCCCAGATCACGGTGGCGACGAAGAGCACCCAGGCCAGCGGCGGGATGGTCTCGCCGAGGGCCATGAAAGCCATGGGGATAGCCCAGCCGAAGGCGGCGCCGAGCATCACCTGCGGCAGATGGGTGACCCGCTTCATGAAGGGATAGACCGCCGCCAGCACCAGCGCCACCAGCGACATCAGGCGCGTCGGCCAGTTGAGGAACAGCAGCAGGGTGGCGGCCAGCAGGGAGAGGACGACGAAGACGCCGATCGCCTCCTTCGGACTCACCAGCCCCATGGCGATGGGCCGGGTCCTTGTGCGCTCCACGCAGCCGTCGAAGTTGCGGTCGGCGAAATCGTTGATGGCGCAGCCCGCCGAACGCATCAGGGCCACCCCGGTCATGAATACCAGCACGATGCCCCAGGGCGGTCGGCCCGCCCCCGCCAGCCACAGCGCCCACATGGTGGGCCAGAGCAGCAGCAGGATGCCGATGGGCCGATGCAGGCGCACCAGCAGGGCATAGCGGCGCAGGCGCTCCGGCCAGGGAACGCCGCTGCCCGGAGGATGCAGGTCGACCCGGGGCGCCCCGTTCATCGCCCCCCCCCGCGCAAGGGAATCCCCGGCAGGAAGATCTCGTTCACCAGCAGCGGACGCCCGGACAGGGTGAACAAGGTGCGGCGCCCCCAGAGACTCTCCGGCGGCTCCGCCAGATGGTCGCAGGCGGCCTGAAACAGGGGGTGTCTGGGCTGCAGGCGGGCAAACTGGGTGAGGCCGCGATGGACTTTGGGATCGCTGAACAGCACCGCGCCGAGCGGCCGCTCGCCGAGCTGGGTCAGGCGCCTGACGGAGCGTTGCAGGCTGGTGGCCGGAATCAGCGTGCGGGCGAAGACCCAGGGGGTCCCGTCGCACAGCAGTTCCACTTCGCGAATCAGCATCATCACACCCCGTCGGGTACGCAGCAGCCGGCGCTCGCTGTTGAGCGGATTGCCCCAGCCCTGATGCAGCAGGCGCACGCGGAAACACCCCCCGCCGCAGGCCTGCACCACCCGGCGGGTGAGCGAGCCCGACTCCAGCAGCCAGTTCGGCATCCCCGACGGCACCTGCCGCAGACGCTGGCTGCGCCAGTCGCCCCAGTCGGGTTCGGGTAGTGAGGGATTGCTGCGGGTTCGGGACAAGATGTTTCTACCTGAAAAACGGAAATTATCGCATGAAAACCCGCCCATGGCAGCCGATGACAAGCCCTCGGACGGGACTCCATTACCCCTTCCGTTACCGCTCAGGGCATTGATCTTTCGTAAGCCCCCATGTCGGGGGCCGCGCCGCTGTAGCGCAGGGAGACGCCCTGCCCCCGGCGCCAGCTCAGATCCCGGTCCAGCAGTAGCCGTCCCCGGGCGAAATCGATCTTCAGGATCCTGGCCCCGGCCGGGTCCCCCTCGAGCCTGATCTCGTCACCCGTCATGCCGGGCACCCCGGCCCCGTCGAAGAAGAAGGCCGCGTCCTCCACCGGTAGCGCGCTGCCCGCTCCCGCCGCCGAGGTGCGGGTGAGAAACACCCCGGCATCGACCAGAGGACTCTCCGCCTTCAGCGCAAGATCGCCGGCAGTCTCATCCACGAAGCCCGGATCGCTGTCGGCCAGGGCGTTGCTTTGGCGGTCGATATCCTGCCACATCAGTTCCACCTGCCGCCCGCCACCCCGGCAATCCCGGTTCTTGTAGAGCAGATTGTTGAGAAAGCCGTTTTCACCGATGCGGGACCCGCCCCGGGCGGTGTCGATGAGGGCGAAACAGCGGTTGGCGTAAAAGGTATTGTTATAGATCCGGTGGCCGTAGTTGTAGAGGGCCTCGTTGGAGTAGACCTGCAGATTGATGCCGCCCCCAAGGCAGTCGCGAAACAGATTGTGACGCACGATGCCGAGCTGGCCGGCGTACTGGATGGCGTTGTAGTTATGGGGCCGGCTCGAGCCGCGTACATGCTCGAAACGGTTGCCCTCGATCAGGTTGCGCTTGGTGGCGTCGAGGCGGAAGGGGGCGTCGCTGGTCCCCTCGCAGTCGTAGACCTCCATCGCCTTTTGCCGCTCGTTGTGGAAGCGGTTGCCGCGGATCACGTTGTAGTTGCCGCAACGCACGCTGATCAGGCTGTGGCGCCCCCATTCGAAGCGGTTATCGGCGATCAGGTTGCGGTCGGAGGCCTGCAGCACCAGGCTGTCATTGCCGCGTTCGAAGCGGTTGCCCTCGATACGGTTGTAGTGGCTCTCCACCAGTTTGAAACCGCCGGTGGTGCCCCGGGCCAGGGCCTCGTGGAAGCGGTTGTTGCGGATCTGGTTGTAGTGGGCGTTCTCCAAGCGGGCCCAACCCAGCACGTGTTCCAGACGAAAACCTTCGACTACCAGATGGGTGGCGCCTTTCAGCAGCCAGGCGGGCTGGTCGATGTCGCGAAAGGTCACCTGCTCTTGCGCATAGGGGGAGAAGGTGATGGGGTGCCCTTGCAGACCCGAGACCCCGGGAGCGAACTGCTGCCGGATCACGCCTTCGCGCACCAGCACCCGGTCGCCGGGCAGGGCCGCGGCGGCGGCCTGATTGAGCTCCCGAAAGGCGACCCGATCCCCCGCGCCACAGCGGCGCGCGGCGGGATCGTAGTCGTCGCAACGGGCGACGGCGAGCTGCAGGTCGACGATAATCTCGCGCGGGACTCCAGAGGCCGCCGCCGGCGCCGGCGCCGGCACGACAGGCGACCCCGGCAGTGTCACCTCGCGCAGCGATCCCGTGGAACATCCGCACAGCGCCAGCAGCAGCAAGCGGCCGCCCCAGCTCCTGATTGATGCCTGATCCATTCGCCCCCCCGGCGCTTCAGGCGCGCCCGTAGTCGGCCCGCTGTCCGAGCCAGCGTTCGATCAGCCGGTCCGCCTCCTCAGGATAGTCCCTCAGCATCATCCCCGCTGCTTCGCGCACCTCGTCGAGCAGCCCCTGGTCACGTACCAGGTCGGCGATGCGCAGCTGCATCTCGCCGGTCTGGCGGGTACCGAGCACCTCGCCGGGACCGCGCATCTCCAGGTCCTTCTGGGCGATGAGGAAGCCGTCGCCGCTCTCGCGCAGGATCGCCAGACGCTCCTTGGCGTTGGCCGAGAGGGGGGCGTGATACATCAGCACGCAGTGGCTCTCGGCGGTGCCCCGCCCCACCCGGCCGCGCAACTGGTGCAGCTGGGCCAGGCCGAGCCGCTCCGCATTCTCGATGATCATGAGGCTGGCGTTGGGCACGTCGACCCCCACCTCGATCACCGTGGTGGCCACCAGCAGGTCGAGGTCGCCGGCCTTGAAGGCGGCCATCATGCGCTCCTTCTCGTCCGCCTTGACGCGGCCGTGGACCAGCCCCACCCGCAACTCGGGCAGGGCCTCGGTGAGCAGGCGCTCACTCTCCTCCGCCGCCTGGCACTGCAGGGCCTCCGACTCCTCGATCAGAGTGCAGACCCAATAGGCCTGCCTGCCCTCGGCGCAGGCGGCGCGCACCCGCGCCACCACCTCGTCGCGGCGCTGGTCGGAGATCACCGCGGTGGTCACCGGCTTGCGCCCCGGCGGCAGGCTGTCGATCACCGAGAGGTCGAGGTCGGCGTAGGCGGTCATGGCCAGGGTGCGCGGAATGGGGGTGGCGGTCATGATCAGTTGATGGGGAAAGTGGCCCTGCCGGCTCCCCTTCTCGCGCAGGGCGAGACGCTGATGCACGCCGAAGCGGTGCTGCTCGTCGATGATGACCAGACCCAAATCGTCGAACACCACGTCCTGCTGGAACAGGGCGTGGGTGCCCACCGCCAGCTGGGCGTTGCCGCCGGCGATCTCGGCCAGGGTCTGCTCGCGGGCCCTGCCCTTCATGCGGCCGGTGAGCCAGGCGATGCGCACCCCCAGGGGCTCCAGCCACTGGCAGAAGCTGCGCAGATGCTGCTCTGCCAGCAGTTCGGTGGGGGCCATCAGCGCCACCTGGCTGCCGGCGGCGATCGCCTGCAGGGCGGCCAGGGCGCTGACGATGGTCTTGCCGGCCCCCACGTCGCCCTGCACCAGGCGCTGCATGGGGCGGGGCTGAGCCAGGTCCTGTGCGATCTCGGCCACCACCCGCTGCTGGGCCTCGGTGAGCCGGAAGGGGATGCTGTCGAGCAGCCGCTGTTTGAGCGCGCTCGCCACCGGCAGAGGGGTGGCGCGGATACGCTGGTGCTGGATGCGCAGCTTGCGCAGGCTGATCTGATGCGCCAGCAGCTCCTCGAAGGTGAGGCGCTGCTGGGCCGGGTGGGTGCCGGTCAACAGCTGCTGCTGATCGGCGTCCGGCGGCGGGCGGTGCAGGTAGCTCACCGCCTGGGCCAGGCTCTGCAGGCGGAAGCGCCCGAGCAGGCTCTCGGGCAACAGCTCCCGCAGTCCTTGCGGATGGCGGTCGAGCTGCGCCAGCGCCTGCTGCATGAGGCCGCGCAGGGTGAGCTGGTGCACCCCCTCGGTGGTGGGGTAGATGGGGGTCAGGGCCTGCTCCACTGCCAGCGGTTCGTCGGGATCGACCCGCTGGTATTCGGGATGCACCATCTCCAGGCTGTTGGGCCCGTTGCGCACCTCGCCGAAACAGCGCAGCCGCACCCCGCGGGCCAGGGCCTGGCGCTGGGCGTTGCTGAAGTAGAAGAAGCGCAGGATGATGCCGCCGGTGCCGTCGGAGATGCGCACCAGCAGGGAGCGGCGGCGGCCGAACTTGATCTCGGCCAGATCCACCTCGCCCTCGATCACCACCTGGTCGCCCCGGCGCACCGCGCCGATGGGCTGGATGCGGGTGCGGTCCTGGTAGCGCAACGGCAGGTGGAACAGCAGGTCCTGCACCGACGCGATATTGAGTTTGACGAGCTTTTCCGCATTCCTTGCGCCGACACCTTTGAGTTCGGTGACCGGTTGCTCGGCCAGGTTGACTGGCAGACTGTCCTGTTTTTTCAATGGCGCACGCTTTCGCTGTAAGATCGGTTGCTCATCCGAATGTCGCAGACATTAGGCGCAAAGCGACCGATCTGTATGATCGACTTCAACCGGGTTTGGTGGGGCAGGGCCCCACCAAAATGGCGTTTAAGATAGCCATTCGTTACTGACCCTGGATCCGGGATTGGCTCACTCGGGGTCACAATTTCAGAAGCATGCCAGAAGCAGCAGGAGTAGTGCAAAGATGGTGATCCAGCGGCAACTCAAGATCGACACCCGGGGACGCAACACCTACAACATCACCCGCCAGGTGGCGGAAGTGGTCGAGGCCTCCGGCATCACCAGCGGCCTGTGTCAGGTCTTCATCCACCACACCAGCGCCTCGCTGATCCTGTGCGAGAACGCCGACCCCACGGTGCG
>JBNLGI010000116.1:0-9768 GCA_050305975.1 Sedimenticolaceae bacterium
CCTGTCAGGCCCGCGCCACGAGCGATCTGGTCATCGGCGTGCACGAGATCGAACAGGCGCAGGATCTGCGCCCGCGCATCCTACCGTCCAAGATCGATCGCATCGAACGGCTGAACGAGGATGTCATCCGTCTCTACCTGAGACTGCCGGAGGGCGAGCGGCTGCAGTTCCTGGCTGGCCAGTACCTCAACTTCATCCTGCCGGACGGCAGCAAGCGGGCCTTCTCCATCGCCAACGCCCCCCACGACGACGAGCTGATCGAACTGCACATCCGCCACGTCGCCGGCGGCACCTTCACCGACATGCTGTTCGCCGGCATGCAGGAGAAGACCATCCTGCGCATCGAGGCCCCGCTGGGCAGCTACTTCCTGCGCGAAGAGTCAGAACGGCCGATCATTCTGATGGGCGGCGGCACGGGTTTCGCGCCGATCAAGGGGATCATCGAGCACGCTTTCAAGATCGGCATCAAACGGCCCATGCATCTCTACTGGGGAGTACGCTCCAAAGCCGATCTCTATCTGCCCGACCTGCCACAGACCTGGACCGAGGAGCACGACAATTTCCGCTATACGCCGGTGCTGTCGGATCCCGACGCCGACTGGCAGGGCGAGACCGGCTGGGTGCATGAGCAGGTGGTCGCCGACTACCCCGACCTGAGTCCCTACGAGGTCTACATGAGCGGGCCGCCGCCCATGATCGAGGCGGGCAAACAGGCCTTTCTGGCGCACGGGCTCCTGGGCGAGGATCTCTACTCCGACTCCTTCGAGTACGGCGCGGCCGCGACCAGAAAGACCCAGGCACAATCGGGCTGAGCCCGCATCGGGCAGCTGACGGTGAAACCGGAAGGGGTACCTCCTGGAACCCGGCCGATGCATGACGTCATTCGCGCCGCCACCCTCAGCTTTGCGATAGCGATCCTCTGTCTGCTGCTCTCCGCCGCGCTCGATTACGTGAGCATCCATGCCCTGGCCACGGGCGACCGGCTCTATACCCCGGAGCAGAACTTCCGCATGGCGCTGGCGACTGACAGCCTCTACGCCTCGCTGCTCTGTGTCTGGGTGCTGCTGGTCACCGCCTTTGCCCGAAAAACCGTCAGCCGCCTGCGTCCCGGCACCACATTGCTCGCCGCCGCCTTGGTCTCCGTACCCCTGGTGCTGGCCGGACGTCTGTTGTCACTGCTCGACCCGGTGGCGCTCTGGTCACCCCTGGTCATTCTGCTCTTCTCGCTGCTCTGGTCGAGCCTGGGCCTGCTGGGTGTGCTCTGGTATCTGACGACACCGTCCGCGAACGACACCTGATATCCGCCACCTCCTCCTGCGGCAAGCCAAGGCTCTCCAGAAAAGCCTGGTGGGCGCCGGGATTGTCCCGCTCGAAGGCGGCGTGCCAACGCCACTGACCCGCCTCGTCGACCCCCGCCTCCGCCAGCATCGCCACCCATTGCCGCACATCCACGCCGGAACCGCCGGCTGTTCGACCCTGGCGCCGGAGCAACTCCACCACCAGCCGTTTCTGCACGCGCAGCTGCGCGATCTCATCATCCAGCTCCGCAAGCCGCCGTTCCAGGGCGGAGTTGACCTGATCGGCCTGCGCCCCGTCGAGGAGTTCGCGAATCACCCTGAGGGAGAGACCCGCCTGACGAAAGCGCTCGATGCGAACCATGCGCCTCGACTCCCGCTCGCCATAGAGCCGATAGCCGGCGACGCTGGTGCCGGCCGGTTTCAGCAGCCCGATGCGGTCGTAGTAGAGCAGGGTTCCGCGCGAAAGCCCGAAACGCCGGGCGAATGCGGTGATGGTCTGGTATGACATCGTCATCCTGTGCGGTCGAAAGGTGTCAGATCCGGCTCGACCCACTGGCTGCGCGCCAGGGGGCTATCCAGCCGTTTCCGACTATAGTGGCGCAGAACCACCGCTCGCGCATCCCTGACCAGGTCCGGATTGGCCGCCAGAAAGTGCTCGAACGTCTCCGCCGCCGCCCCCTGCAGGCGTTGGGCGATGATCCGCATGAAGGCCTCGGTCAGCGTATGGCTGTACTTCTCGGGGGCACCGAACGCGGCGGCAAGCTCCCGCACGCCCTCGCAGACCCGCCGGCTGGCCTCGGCCATTTCGTAATGGCGCAGATGGACCCAGGCCATCCTCAAATGGCCCAGATGGTCGAAGTGTTCCGGCCCCAGCGTCCTGGCTTCGAATCGCGCCAGATAGTCACCATCGTCTTGCTGCATCGTCGTCTCCTCGTTGTCGTCGAAAACGACAAGCATGAAGTGTGCAGCGATAGACGGGTCAAGGCGCGTTGAACTCCTCGAACCATAGAACGCGCTACACTAACGGTCGGCTGTAGCGATGGGTGTCAATAAACGTATGGATGAGACGAGCCAACTTCTCTGGATGGTGCTGTTCGGCGCCATCGGCCTGGGCTATCTGACCTATGGCCGGCGCCAGAAGGCTAGCGTGCCTCTGGTGATCGGGGTCGCCCTGATCCTGGCGCCCTACTTCATCCCCAATCTCTACCTGCTGCTGGGGATCTGTGCCCTGTTGGTCGCGATTCCCTATTTCGTGCGTCTGTAGGGAGACGGGCGCAAAACCGTCCCGGATGGATTCGTGCTGAGCGCCCCCTGTGGCACTGACGGGGATTGCTTCAGGATGACACAGCCCTAGACCGGCTAAGGGGGGATGGCGGGATTCAGATCCCCTCCACCAGACTCGGCGGAGAGATCGTATTTTCCGACTGCCCCAAGGCCGGGCGCTGATTGATCGGCGGCAGCGCCCGTTCCGGTTCGGGAGAGGCGAGACCAAGGCCGGCACGAAAACAGCGGCTGGCCTTCTCCGACTCGCCCAGGCGCTCGAGCAGCAGACCCAGCTGCTGGTAGGACTCGGGTGTCGGGGCGATAGCGATGCTCGCCTCCAGGTAGCTGCGGGCCTTGCCCCACAGCTTGTTCTTCAGCGCCAGCCGGGCCAGAGTCAGCAACAGCACGGCGTCCTCCGGGTGCTGCTTCAGCCAGCCCTCGGCCACCGCCAGCTGATGTGACGGGTCGTTGAGTTCGATTCTCCCGTAGAGTATCACCAGATCGCTGTGCCAGTTGCGGTTGAGGAAGGCGGCAATCAGCGGTTCCACTCTCGGACCGGCGCCCACCGCCAGGATCATACGGCAGTATTCGGTCAGCATGGCCTGGTCCTGGCGCAGCTCCTTTGGGATGGTCTGCCAGTAACGGACCAGGCTCTCCACATCGCCCGACTCCTGCTTCAGCCGCTCGCGATAGATCTGGCTCTCGAGGGCATGGCACTCCTTGTCGCCGATCACCTTGCGCCGACGCAGATCGGGCAGAATCTCCTCCAGCTTCTTCCACTCGCCCAGGTTTTCGTAGAGCTTCTTCAGCAGTTTGAGCACATAGTTGTGTTTGGGGGAGAGGGAGCGCACATGCATCAGGGAGGCCAGGGCCTGCTCGTACTGCTGATGGGCCAGCTGCAGCTCCGCCTGAGTCAATCCCACCGCCACATCGGCCGAGGGCATGCTCTCATGGGCCAGCTGCAGGTAGTCGTCCCGACGGCCGTGCTCGCCCTGCAGCTGAGCGGCGCGGGCGGCGGCCAAGTAGTTGATCAGCGGGGTCTCCGATTGCGACGCATAGCGGGTGAGATGGCGCTCGGCCACTTTCCAGCGCCCCTCCGCCATCTCCACGAGGCCGCGGGTAAGGGAGCGATGGGCGCGCTGGATTCGCCGCTTGCGACGCCATTCGGCGACCCGGTCCGGCATCTGCCAGAGGCGGGAGGCCAGGCGCAAAGCGAGATGCAGCAACAGAAACAGGGCCAGACCGGCAAGCGTGAACAGGGCCAGACTGCCCTCGACCGTCCATTGCCCGTAGCCGATCAGCACATAGCCGTTGTCCTGCTTGACCCAGAGGGTGACCAGCACCGCGGCCAGCAGGGCGAGGAAGGCGGCGATCAGCGTCCTCACCGGATCGCCTCCTCAGCGAGACGCTGGCGGCGCGCCTGCAGCTCCCGCAGGGATGCCGAAATATCGGGCAGGGCCGGCGCCACGTTGCGCTCGGCCAGGGCCGCCAGCTGCTGACGAAAACCGCTCACGCCGGGATCGTCGGCCTCGAAGTAGGCCGCCGCCCAGTTCGCCGCCGCCTGCAGATTGTCTGCGTAGAGGCTCTGATTGCGTCCCATCAGGGCCGCCTTCGCCGCCTCCAGTTTCAGACGCAGGTTCTGGATCAGAAAGTAGCGCTGCTCCGGCGGCAGCATGGCGCTCACCGGCTTGTCGTGGTGACGGATCACCATCATCGCTTTGAAGCCCTGCCACAGATCGTCGAGCACCTGCTGCAGGTCGAATCCGTCCTCGGCCGCCAGCGCCGTCTCCTCGCCGGCTGTCGGCCGCTCCGCCAGCATCGGGATGCCTTCGTTCTGCAGCGGCAGCCGATCCACCTGCTCGGCAAGCGCCGCCAGCTCGGCGCTGATACCCGCCTGGTCGACCTTCGGCAGCGCGGTCAACTGGGTGATCTCGCGGGCGATGAGATCGCGTACCGGCGCCCAGCCGGGGTCGCCGGTGGCGCTGAGCCGCTCGTCGGCCGCCTTCAAGGCCTCCAGGGCCGTCTGCGGATCGGCCATCAGGTTGAGCCGGTGGTTGGCCACCCGCAGCAGGTACTCGGCCTCGGCCACCCGCCACTGGGTCTCCTTGCCGCCGAGACGGGTCTGGATCTCACTGAGGGAGTGGTAGAGCTGCTCTCCCGAGCGTTTCGACTCCTCCTTCGCCGCCAGCAGCCGCTGATGCTGCTCGCTCAGAGCCTGCTCCTGCCGGGCGATCGCCTGCTGCTGCTGCGCGGCTGCCTGCTGGGCCTGTTGCAGCTGTTCGGTCAGGTCGGCCTGTTCCCGACTGGCCTGCTTGAGGGAAGCATCAAGCTGAACCAGTGTCTGCTCCATCTGCGCCCAGTATCGGTAGCCGAGGAGCAGGCCGGCCGCCACCAGCACCAGGGCCAGCAGCGCCAGAATCAGCGGCAGACGCGAACCGCCCCGACCGCTGTCGTTCGGAATGACTTCGACCTCTCCCTCGATGGCGTCTTCGAATCTTGCTTCGTCGCCGGCTGACTCGCGTCCGGTCTCGTTCTCTTTCTCACTCATAGGGATCTGCTTTCCACTTCAATCAGGTCTCCAGTCTACGCCAGTGCGCAACCCCTCAATAGCGCTCAATGCCCGGAATCCGCGACCCAATCACACAGTGCCGCGAGCACGGCCGCATCGTCGGCGCCCGAGGCCTGCAACAGCCGGTCGAAACCCAGTTCGCCCGCCCGTTGCGCCATGCGCTCGCTGATCACCAGCAGCGGGGTCTTCAGCAACAGCTCCTGTCCCTGCCGACCGAGCATCGCCAGCAGATTGTCGAGCACTTCGGCGCTGGTGGCGGTGACCACATCGACCTCCGCGCTCCAGCGTTGCAGCAGCGGCGCGGGATCGACCTCCGGTCGCAGCCGTCGGTAGACCTCAGCATACTCTACTTTGGCCCCTCTCGCCCGCAGGGTGTCGCCCAGCAATGGACGCCCTCCCTCGCCGCGTACGATCAACACCCGGCGGCCCTCAATCTGCTGCAGCTGCGGCAGCGCCAGCAGCCCCTCGCTGTCGAAGCGCCCTTGCGGCAGCAGATCCGCCGGGCTGCCGGCCGCTTGCAGGGCCTGCGCCGTGGCGGCGCCCACTGCGGCGATATGCACCGCCTGCAGAGGGGCCTCGCGCAGCAGTTCGACGGCGAAAGCCACTGCGTTCGGGCTGATGAAGACGACCAGCTCCCACGCCTGGGCCAGCCACGCCCGGGCGGTCTCGACATTGCGACTCGGCCCGATCCCAAGCGCCGGAAAGGGGATGGCGCGACCGTTGTGGGACTCGACCAGGCCGATCAGGCCCGTGGCCTGATGCGCGGCACGGGTGATGAGAACGCCTCTGCCCTCCAGGTCGCAGGCCATGCGCCTGGGCTCAGGCGTGATTCTCGTAAAGGCTTTGGAGGATGCGCTCCGCACCCCACTCCAGCAGGTGCTCGGCCAGGCCGGCGCCCATCGCCTCGGCCTCCTCCGGCGCCCCCTCCACCTCGCCGCGCACGATGGCGCTGCCGTCGGGTTCGCCCACCAGCCCGCGCAGCCAGACCACGCCGTTCTCCAACATGGCATAGCCGGCGATCGGCACTTGACAACCGCCGTTGAGGCGCTGGTTCATGGCCCGTTCGGCGCGCACGCAGCAGGCGGTATCCGCATCGTGCAGCGGCGCGATCAGTGCGTTCACCCGGGCGTCGTCGCTGCGGCACTCGATGCCGACCGCGCCCTGGCCGATGGCGGGCAGGCTCTGCTCCGGTCCGATGAAGGCGGTGATGCGCTCCTGGAAACCGAGGCGAATGAGGCCGGCGGCGGCCAGGATGATGGCGTCGTACTCGCCCTCGTCGAGTTTGCGCAGACGGGTGTTGACGTTGCCGCGCAGGGACTTGATCTGCAGGTCGGGCCGCTGTTCGGCCAGCTGTGACTGCCGCCGCAGACTGGAGGTGCCGACACAGGCGCCTTCGGGCAGTTCGTCGATGGTCTGATAGCGGTTGGAGACGAAGGCGTCCCGCGGGTCCTCGCGCTGCATGATCACCGCCAGGTGCAGGCCCTCCGGCAGCTCCACCGGCACATCCTTCATGGAGTGGACCGCGATGTCCGCCTGGTCGGCCAGCAGCCCCTGCTCCAGCTCCTTGATGAAGAGACCTTTGCCGCCGATCTTGGCCAGCGGGGTATCGAGGATCTTGTCGCCCTGGGTGGTCATGCCGACGATCTCCACCTCCAGTTGCGGATGAACCCGTTTCAGTTCGGCCGCCACATGCTCGGCCTGCCACATGGCAAGGGGGGATTTGCGGGTGGCGATACGGATACTTTGGGTCATGAGGCTCCTCGGTTCAGGGATCGGTTGTTGCGCGCGGCCGTCTGCGCGGTGGCGTCATCGGAACTGGGGATCGGCACGGTAATCGCCCGCACCGGCGCATTCAACGGGGGCTATGCTAAAGGCTGCGGGGGAATGAGGCAATTTTCACCCCCTATCGATCGGGCCGGGCACTGGCGTAGTAGTGCACCAGCGCTTCGATCCCCTCGTTGCCGTGACGCCGAATGACCCGGATCAGGGCCTCTGACATCTCATCATCGGCCTGATTGATACCGAGCAGGTAGTCCTGCAGGGTCCAGCGCAGATAGTCCATCCACTGCCCATTGAGGCGGGGTGTGTCACGCTGCGGATCGCGATCCAGGTCGCCGTGGCACTCACGACAGTAGAACCGGTGCAGCTGACGCCCCTTGAAAGCCAGATCCCAGTCGACCCGCTGCTTGGGGATGGGCCTGGGCTGCCGCTCAAAATAGTCCGCCAGGCGGCGCAGTTCGGGGGCGCTGCTCTCCTCCAGCAGACGGTCCATGACCGTGGCCAAACGGCCGCCATGGCGATAGCCCCGCAGTGCCTCGAGCAGATAACCACTGGGAAGACCGGCCAATGAAGGGATCGGCGGCGCGCTGCTGCGGCCCCACTCGCCGTGACAGCCGAAACAGGCCTGGGCCAGTAGCGGCGGAGCCTGTTCAGGCGCGGATTCGGGGGTGGGCTCCGCGCTGACCAGCCAGCTCGCCATCAGCAGTGGCAGACACAGCAGCCTGAAAATCCGGGTCGGTCTTGGCATGGGGCGATTATGCGTTCTCAGCCGTGGATTTTGAATCAGAGGAACGATAAGACGCACCGCCGATGCCAGAACCCAGTGCCCCCGACAGGCGGTCATGGCCGGAAGCGGTCAGCCCAGCCTTGCCCTCACCTGAGCAGGCGGCGGACTTCCGCCAGGTGGCGGCGACTGATCTCCAGTCTCTCATCACAGTCGCGCAACACCGCCCTGGTGTTGCCCGCGGCATCCTTCTCCAGTCCCGCCAGGTGTTTGCGGGAAACCAGGGCGTTGCGATGGATGCGCAGGAACCACTCCGCATAATGCTCCTGCAGACTCTTCAGGCTCTCCTCCAGCAGCAGCTCCCCCTCGGCGTGGCGCGCCACCACATATTTGGCCTCCGCGCGCAGGTAGATCACCTGATCGAGCGGCAGGGTCTTGAGGCCGCCCCGGTAGCTGGCGCTGAGGTGGGGCGTCGGCTCCGGTGCCACGACGACTGCGCTGAGCTGGCTGCGGGTCAGGCGCTGACTGCGTTGCAGGGCGGCCAGCAGGCGTTCCCGCCGCACCGGTTTCAGCAGATAGTCCTGGGCCGAGCTGTCGAAAGCCTCCAGCGCGTGCTCCTCATAGGCGGTGGTGAAGATCACCGCCGGCGGATGCTCGCCCTCGGCCAGCCGGCGGGCCGCCTCCAGACCATCCATTACCGGCATGCGAATGTCCATCAGCACCAGGTCGGCGCTGTGCCGCCGGCACTGCTCCAGGGCCTGCTGGCCGTTGGCCGCCTCGCCCGCCAGCTGGTAGGGCGGCCCCAGTTCTTCGATCAATGAGACCAGTCGTCGGCGCGCCAGCAGTTCGTCATCCACCACCACGATCTTCATGCCCGTCACCCGTTCCAGGGATGGGGGAAGACCAGCCTGACCTGGTGCTCCCCGTCCACATGCGACTCGGTCAGGCTCGCATCCCGCTCGAAGATCCCGGCCAGGCGCTCGCGTATGTTCTCCATCGCCAGCCGATTGCCCTGGCGATGGCTGGACTCACCCTCCGGCGGCAGCGTGTTGCGGATGCTCAGATTGACCCGATGGCGTTTGTAGCAGCCGGTGATCACAATGGTGCCTCCCTCCGCGGCCGGCTCGATGCCGTGGTAGACCGCATTCTCCAGCAACGGCTGCAGAATCATCGGCGGCATCATGGCCTGCTCGGGCAGCTCCTCCAGCTCCCATTCGACCCGCAGACGCTCCCCCAGTCGCACCTGCTCGATACCCAGGTACTGCCGCGCCAACTCCAGCTCGCGGACCAGGGTGGAGGGTCTGGCCGCATCCCCCAGGGAGACCCGGAACAGGTCGGCCAGGTCCTCCACCACCTGCTCCGCCAGCGCCGGATCGCTGCGCGTGAGGCTGGCGATGGTGTTCATGCTGTTGAACAGGAAATGGGGACGGATACGGGAGTGAAGCGCCTGCAGTCGGGCGCTGTTCTCGGCCTCCGTCTGGCGCTGCCAGAGGTATTGCAGATAGAGGTAGTGAAGCACCACCAGACCGACGATGGCGGCGATTCCGAGCGCCCGCAGCAGCAGATCCCGGTCAGGCGTGAACAGCCGCAGCGCCAATTTGAGATCGAGCCAGCCGGTGAGCAGGCAGACCAGGGCGGTCATGCCGAGCAGCAGCAGCAAGGCGCTGACGCCCGCCAACTGGTTGTTCAGGCGCTGCAGCGGCCTGCGCAACAGACACAGCAGACCGGCCGTGGTGAGCGCGATCCACTGCACCATGAGGGAGATCAGACTCAGCTGGCGGACGAAATTCTGCAGCTCGTCGGCCGCCGCCAGACTCAGCAGGATCGCCAGCAGCTCGCCCGTCACCACTACCGCGAAGACACTGCGGATGGCGCAGAAGTTGGGCAGTAACCCGACCGGTTCCACCGCCTGCTGTTCGAATTGTCGACTGCCCTGCTTCAATGCATGCCCGCCTGTTATAATCCGGCCTGTTTTTCCCTTACGATTCAGGATAACCCTTCATGAGCGACATCCCCGCGCCCGCGAAACTCTGGTCCGGCCGCTTCAACGAGCCCACCGACGCCTTTGTCGAGGCCTTCACCGCTTCGGTGGAGTTCGATCAGCGACTCTACCAGTATGACATCCGGGGCTCCAT
>JBNLGI010000117.1:0-2186 GCA_050305975.1 Sedimenticolaceae bacterium
CCCGTCAGCTCGACTACGCCCGCCGGCGTATCGACCTGGCGGGTCTTGCGTCACGGGCACGCTTCGCCCTGCAGGACTACCGGGATCTCGATGGCAGTTACGACCACATCGTCTCCATCGAAATGCTGGAAGCGGTGGGCGAAGCCTACTGGGACACCTATTTCGCCAAGCTCCGGCAGCTGCTCAATCCGGGAGGCAGGGCGGCGATCCAGACCATCGTCATCGGTGACGACCACTTCGAGCGTTACCGACGCCGCAGTGATTTCATTCAGCAGTACATCTTTCCCGGCGGCATGCTGCCGTCGCCGGGTGTGTTGCGGCGTCAGGCCGACAGACACGGCTTCCGCATCGAAAGCATGGAAGGTTTCAGTGCCCACTATGCCGAGACCCTGCGCCGCTGGCGCGCGCGATTCGACGCCAACTGGCCGGCAATCGCGGCCGAAGGTTTTGACGAGCGATTTCGTCGCCTCTGGCGTTACTACCTGAGCTACTGCGAGGCCGGCTTCGACGAGGGGCGTATCGACCTGCTGCAACTGGCGCTGGTCAAGGTGGAGCAGCCATGAATGCGGTGAGTGTCACGGGCCTCTCTCTATGCCTGCTGTTACTTAGCGGGCAGCAGGCGCAAGCCACGGAGGAGCCGCTCGACGATCATCCGAACCTGCGTGCGGTTGGTAGCGGTGCCCTCACGTGGTGGGGGGTCACCCTGTATGAGGCCACGCTGTTAGCGCCCGACGGCCAATTCCGTCCCGACGCGCCCCATGCCCTGCAGATCGCCTACCGCTACGGCTTCAGCCGAGAGCAGCTGGCGCGGGCCACACTGAAAGAGATCGAGCGACTGCAAGGGGAGCGCGAAGACCGTGAAGCGCTGTTCGACCGTTTCCGCACACTGTTCATCGACGTGGCGCCGGGCGATCGCATCACCGGCATCCATCTGCCGGGGCAGGGGGCCGATTTTTACGGTCCCCAGGGTTATCTGGGGCGTCTGCCGGACCCGACCCTGGCAGCCGCCTTTTTCGAGATCTGGCTCGATCCTCGCACCCGCAAACCTGATCTGCGCCGGCAGCTGCTGGGGAGGCTGGAGTGACCAGGCGCCAGTACATGGCCTACGGCCTGCTCGGCGCGCCGCTGGCGATGGCGGCCCTGCCGGTCTATATCCATGCCCCCAAGCTGTATGGCGACGAGTTGGGGCTGGGACTGGCCCTGACCGGGACCATCCTGCTCGCCTCCCGCGCCGTCGATACCCTGCAGGATCCCTGGCTGGGCCGGCTGGCCGACCATCTGCAGAAACGGCCGGGGGGCTGGTCGCTGCTGGCGCTGGCGGCGACACTCTGTCTCAGCTTCGCCTATGCCGCCCTGTTCAACCCACCCTTCGAGGCGGGCAGCGGACTGGCGCTCTGGTTCGGTGTCACTCTGGTGTTGGTCTACACCGCTCACAGCGCGCTCAACATCACCTATCTGGCCTGGGGCGCCAACGCCAGCAGCGACAGCCAGGAGCGCACCCGCCTGGTGGCCTACCGAGAGGGCTTTTCCATCCTAGGCGTGATCCTGGCCAGCTTGCTGCCCATGCTCTTCGCCATCTGGTTCGAGGAGGGGCAATGGTTGCCCTTCAGCGGTCTCTTCGCTCTACTTCTGGTGGCCGCCGTCTGGCTGCTGTTGCAACA
The DNA here is from genome assembly GCA_050305975.1 of Sedimenticolaceae bacterium. Taxonomy (GTDB): domain Bacteria; phylum Pseudomonadota; class Gammaproteobacteria; order Chromatiales; family Chromatiaceae; genus Thiodiazotropha. The sequence goes on from JBNLGI010000117.1 coordinate 1,662, forward strand.
GGCTCCCCGGCCCCGGTCGGAGCCGGTGATGCCCCAGCGACTACTGCAGCCCCTGGTCCACGAACCCTTCCGGCGCCTCGCCACCCTGTTCCTGCTCAACGGCCTGGCGGTGGCCATGGCGGGAACCCTGGCCCTCTTTTACATCGCCGACGTGTTGCGGCTTGAGGCCTACAGCGGCGCCTTTCTGGCCCTCTATTTTCTCAGCGGGGCCGCCTCCCTGCCGGGCTGGCTCAGCCTGGCCCGGCGACTTGGCAAGACGGTGACCTGGGCCCTGGGTACCCTGGTGGCGGTGGTGGGGTTCATCTGGGCCACCCAGCTCGGCAGCGGCGACGGGCTGGCCTATGCCATCATCTGCCTGCTCTCCGGAGCGGCCCTGGGTGCCGACCTGGCCCTGCCGGCGGCCATCGCCGCCGATATCATCCCGCCCCGGGAGCGGGGCAGGGCCGCCAGCTATTTCGGTATCTGGAGCCTGATCAACAAGGGCGTATTGGCGTTGGCGGCGGGCCTGGGCCTGCCCCTGCTGGC
>JBNLGI010000118.1:0-20520 GCA_050305975.1 Sedimenticolaceae bacterium
TGATCGCAACCGAAGAGGCGGCCGGTGCGGCCGAAGCCGGTGGCAATCTCGTCCAGGATCAGCAGCACGCCGTACTGGTCGCACAGACGCCGCACCTCCTGCAGATACTCCAGGGAGTAGAAGCGCATACCGCCGGCGCCCTGCACGATGGGCTCGAGGATGACGGCGGCGATGTTCGCATGGTGTTCGCGCAGCTTGAGCTCCATGGATACAGCGCCCTCCCGGTTGCAGGGGTGGCCGTAGAAGCAGGTGGGGGCATCGGCGAAGTATTGCAGGGTGAGGGCGTCGGTGAACAGGCTGTGCATGCCGGTGACCGGATCGCACACCGACATGGCGCCAAAGGTGTCGCCGTGATAACCGCGGCGGATGGTGAGGAAGCGTTGTTTGCCCGGCAGTCCCTTGTCGTGCCAGTACTGGATCGCCATCTTCATGGCGACCTCCACCGAGACCGAACCGGAGTCGCAGAAGAAGACCGATTGCAGGGGGTCTGGTGTGATCTCCACCAGTTTGCGCGCCAGTTCGGTGGCGGGTTCGTGGGTCAGTCCGCCGAACATGACGTGGGCCATGCGTCCGAGCTGATCCTGGATCGCCCGGTTCAGCTCCGGGCGGTTGTAGCCATGAATGGCGCACCACCAGGAGGACATGCCGTCGATCAGTTCGCGACCGTCGGCCAGGCGCAGGCGCACCCCGTCGGCGGAGACCACCGGGAATACCGGCAGGTCCGCGCCGATGGCACTGTAGGGGTGCCAGACATGGGCTCTGTCGTAGGCGATCCAGTCGTCTTGTTCACTCATTCAGTGTGCCTCGTCATGGATTCTTCGCCCTCCGGCCAATCTGGGAGGGGCGGGCCGCGCCCCTCTGCAGATGCCAAGGGGGGGCAAGGCGCGTCTCGCAGGGAGTGGCTTGGCGCTTTCCAAGAGACATGACGCCGTGGATCGTCCCTTCCCTGCGAGCCAGGACTCGATCCGACCTGTCGGGGAGACTCTGAATGGTACAGAAAGAATGAAGAGGGACACCAGCCACCATGGATGAATTCGGGAAGCAGAGGTTAGCAGATATTAACCGACGATGTTGTTGAGTTTTTTTTGCCGGTTTTCTGTGATACCAATGGGGCAGAACTATAACATTCTGCTTCCACTGCCTCTCGGGCAGTGCCAATTCGAGGACAAGACGATGGAAAAACCTGTGGTGGCGGCCAAACAGCCCATTGCTGTCGATCTGATGGGAGGCAAAGAGTATTGGTGGTGCGCCTGCGGTCGTTCGTCGAACCAGCCCTTCTGCGACGGTTCCCATCGGGGCACCGGTATCGAACCCATCGGCTTCAAGCCGGAGAAGAGCGGCGAGCACTGGCTCTGCCGCTGCAAACGGACCAAGACCCCGCCCTACTGCGACGGCAGTCACAAGCAGCTCGAGGAGAGCTGACCCCAACCCTGACGAAGTCTCCGTGGGGGCTCCCTAGCGGCGAGCCGCAGAGGGGTTTTCCACGGGGTTGCGCCAGTCTCCAATAGCCGGCACCGCGCCCACTCGCCTCGCGGCTGAGCGCCCGGCGTCCCGCTGAATGAGGCCTCGTCAGGATCAGGATCGCGACGGGGTTCAGGCCGAGCCGAGGATGCGCTCCGCCTCTGGGCTCAACGGTATCAGGTCTTCCGGCTTCAGGTGGTGGATGTAGGCCACTCCCATGATCCGCAGATAGCTCTCCAGCGCTGTTCGGGTGCCGTTGAAGAAATTGGCCACGCGTTCGGCCCCCTGCTCCGGGTCGAGACGTCGTCGCAGCTCCGGATTCTGAGTGGCGATTCCCACCGGACACGCGTTGGAGCCGCAGGCCCGATAGTACTCACAGCCCAAAGCGAACAGGGCGGCGGTGGCCAGGGCGCAGGCGTCCGCGCCCAGGGCCACGGCCTTGAGGATGTCGACCGGTGTGCGGATGCCGCCGGTGGCGATGAGGCTGACCGGGCGTTCGGGATGGCGTGCGTTGTGGTCGTCGATGAGGCGACGGGCGATCGGCAGGGCCGCGGCCAGGGGCATGCCGAAAGCGCCCCGGACATCGGCCGGCGCCGATCCGGTACCGCCGCCGAAGCCGTCCAGGGTGATGAAATCGGGCCTCAGGCTGAGGGCGGCCGCGATATCCCCGTCCAGGTCGTTGGCGACCAGCTTGATGCCGACCGGGCTCTGGCCGTTGGTCAGCAGACGGATCTCTTCGATGCGGGCGGCCAGTTCGTCGCCCAGGCTGATATCGGGGAAGCGAGCCGGTGAGTGGGCCGGGGTGCCGGGCGCGATGCCGCGCGCCCGGGCGATCTCCTCGGTCACCTTGTCGCCCGGCAGTTCACCCCCCAGTCCCGGCTTCGCCGACTGGCCCAATTTGATCTCGATGGCATCGGCCAGGCGGATGTTCTCGGGTGTCCAGCCGAAGTAGCCGCTGGCCATCTCGAAAATGAGTCGATCGGCGGCCTGACGCTCCTGTGGCAGCAGACCGCCCTCGCCGGAACAGGTGAGGGTGCCGGCCCGGCTGGCGCCTCGGGCCAGCGCCACTTTGGCCTCCAGCGAGAGGGCGCCGAAGGACATGTGGGAGACGTAGGCGGGCAGGTCGATGTGCAGCGGTTTACCCGCCCCGCGCCCGATCACCACCGAGGTGTCGGCGATCTCTTCCGGCAGCCGCGGCAGGCGTTTCAACTGGGCCGCCTTGAGGTGGAAGTGGTCGAAGTCGACCAGGCTGTTGAGATGTGGCGTGGGTTCTCCCATCGCCTCCACCCCGGGCTTTCCCCCCTTGGCCAGTCGTCGGATCAGGGCATGTCCCCGCGCCTCCTGATCCCAGCGTCGCCAGGTGCCCTGGTATCCCTGATAGCTCGCCTCCGGGATCGGCTCCACGCAATCGGCGTCGACATAGATTGTGTCGTCGCGGATTTCACAGGGGTAGGTGGCGATGCGGTCGCGGGGATTGTAGGGTGAGACGCCGCTCCTGAGGTCGAAATTCCAGCCGTGCAGTGGGCAGATCGCCTCGCCCTGCTCGACATGACCGCATGAAAGCTGCCCCTCCCGGTGGGGGCAGCGGTCGTCCAGGGCATAGACCTCGCCTTGATGCAGAAAAAGGGCGAGGCGGCGTCCGTTGACCCGGACCGAATGCCCCCGGTCCGGAGTGAGTTCTGCCAGGGCGCAGACGGCGACGGGGTGTTTCATCCTGGACTCCTGTTCGGTTGCCGATGGGGTGCTGTTCCAGTGGGAGACCGGAGCTGATGGTCATATATGACCAATCGACAACGTTTAGGGTAGAGCAAGAACCTGTGGTCAGGAAGCGTTCTTGCCCCGGATCGGATGCGGTGCGGGCTTGTCCTCGCGGGGGTGCTGATGGGTCAGCGATTCGATGCGGTTTCGGCCGTTCGCCTTGGCCTGGTAGAGGGCCTGATCGGCACTGGCCAGGAGGTGTTCGCCCACCTCCTGGTGTCGGGATTTGCCCAGCATCGGCAGGGTTTCGCTGACACCGATGGAGACGGTCAGCTCGAGCATCTGGCCGTCGTCCAGCCGGACCGGCTGCTGAGCCACTTCCTGACGGATGCGTTCGGCCAGTAACATGGCTTCGTTGAGGTTGGTCTGGGGCAGCAGCAGGGCGAACTCTTCGCCGCCATAGCGGGTCGCCACGTCACTGGCGCGCAGCTGGGAGCGGATGCGGCTGGCCAGTTCCCGCAATACGCAGTCGCCGGCCTGGTGGCCGTGGCTGTCGTTGATGCGCTTGAAGTGGTCGGCGTCGATGAAAAGGCAGCTCAGCGGCTGATGGTAGCGGCTGGCGCGGGAGAGCTCCTCGCTGAGGCGCCGATCGAGATAGCGGCGATTGTGCAGCTCGGTCAACGGATCGGTGAGTCCGCTCACCAGCAGCCGTTCCCGGTTGACCGAGTTCTCCAGGCATACCCCGCAGATCTTGCCCAGTCGGGCGAGGAAATCGGTGGCGTGATGGCGGGTGAAGCGACCGACGTCGCAGCTGCCCAGATTGATGCTGCCCATCAGCCGATTGCGACAGAAGAGAGGCAGAATGGCGATGCTCTTCAGATCGTTACCGTGATCGAACAGGCTGTTGTACTCGGGGGCCAGGTAGGGGCCCAGCCAGGGGCTGTAGAGTCGGCTGTAACGGGGATTGACCGAGTCGAGCTCGTCGACGAAGCGCAGATAGGCGTAGGCCGCTTCGCTCACGCCGTTGCTGCTCAGCAGGTGCCGGATTTCGTGATCGGGATCGGACAGCAGGACCTGGATGGTGTCGACCCTGAACGAGGCCAGCAGTCCTTCAGTCATGACGTGCAGGAGTTCGGCAAGGGTGTCCGCGCTCATGAGCTCGAGCTCGCGGGCGTGAAAGCGCTCCAAGGTCACCTGACTGCGTTGCGCCTCTCTGTGGAGGGCGATCAACTGTTGGCGGAGCTTGAGATTCTCTTGTTCCAGGTCCATTGACTGTTTTCCTGACCAACAGTAGTCGTGAGTATCGGCCTCGTACGCCTAATCTTGAGCCGGCTGTTCCGACCCTTCTATAATCCTGTCATCAACCTGAAAAGGAGTTTGGGTGATGATTCACAGAATGGCCGCGCGTGGTCAAACTTTCCTGTTCCTGCTGCTCTTCCTGATCGACTTTCACGGTGCGATGGCGCGAGGGGTGACCCTCTATCGTTGCGAGGTCGACGGTAACGTCGAGTTCCGCCAGACCGCATGCGAGACGGGGGACGAAACCCTACATAATGTAACCAATAGTAGCAGTGGCCTGACGCCTTCTGAACCCGGTGTGCGTCTGAAAAAGCCGTCAGAAAAAACTGACACAGTAACTGGGAAGGAGATTCCTCAGGGGGGCGATCGATCGTGCTGGACCAAACGCCAGCGACTGGAGCGGGTGGAACGCAGGCTGCGCGCCGGTTACCGGGCCTCCGAATACCAGCGTCTACACGATCGGCAGCGGGAGTATGAAGACTATATTCGACGCTTCTGCCGTTGAAGCTCTGCAGGGTACGGCTTGCCGCACTGCAGCGGAGGGGGTGTTCGCTGACGGAAAAGAGGGCCGATTCTCCCTGTTTTCGGTCTCCTCCTGCTCCACTGCAAGTCCCGAGCGAAGGCCTCAGAAGTCGCTATTGACCCGCCAGCGCTGGTAGTTCGGCTCCGTCTGATAGCCGCGGCTGGTGATGTAGTTGAACACCTTGCGCAGGCGGTAGAAGCGCACCACCGAATCGACGCGGATGATCTCCTTGCCCTGCTCATCGAAGAACAGCAGGGCGGGGGTATAGAAGATCCCCAGTTCCCTGGCCCACTGCTTGGCCGTGGTCCGCTCGCCCGAGGGGGTGATGACCCGGGTGTCGCTGTGGATGTCGAGCTGTACATTGTCGAACTCGCGGATCAGCTTGTTGATCGCCGGGTCGCGCAGAGGCTGGCCATGCAGGACGTCGCAGGCGTGGCAGTTTCCCTGCTCGAAAAAGACCACCAGCGGGCGCTGGCCGGGGAAGCGGCTGCGGTCCAGATTGTGGGGCGGCGGGATGAAGAACTCCTCCTCGTTGAGGTCACCCGGCTCGAAGACGGTGCGGTCCTCGCCGCGAGCCAGGTAGTCGGGGAAGGTTTCCTTGAGGTAGAAGCCGTCGGCCACATACTCCAGGGCGGCGCGGAACTGATAGGGTGGATAGTAGCCGCGCAAGCGCAGGGCCTCCCGGCCCTCGGTGTCGTAGAAGATCAATGAGGGGGTGAAGTTGGTCTTTTCCTGCAGGGCGAACTCGCGCTGGGTCATTACCGTCCCCGCCAGGGTGGTCACCTCCTCGGTGCTCCAGATATCGATCGGGATGATGTCGAAATGTTCGCGGGTGTAGCTGACGATGTCGCTGAGCCCGAAGTTGGTTTCGAGCAGCATCTTGCAGTAGGCGCAGCGCTTCTGGCCGAAGTAGACGATGATTCCCCGCTTGCCCTGAGCGGCCGCGTCATGCAGGTCTTCGGGAAGCTCAAGGAAACTCTTCTTGAACCAGTCCGGATACTGCAGCAGTTCCTCCAGCGGAAAGTCGTCGAAGGCGAAGACGTCCTCCTCGGCGGCAAAGGCACTGCCGGCAGACAGGAAGGCTGTCAGCATCAGGGCGCAGAGGGCTGACAGCCCCTGCTTGAACAGGTTGGTCATGTTGAATGGCTCGCCGTAGTCTGTGGTTGGAGCCCGGAGCGGCGGCCGTCGCCGGTTGCCTTATGGCGGCAGCTCGGGATGGCGGTTTTTGTTTTTGTAGGGGGCAAGCATAGAACACTTGCGAGCAAAGCTGAACACCCTGAGCTGAAGGACTGGGCTGCCGATTGCGAGGAGGGTGTAATGGATTGGGATTTTTTGGTGGGGCAGGGCCCCACCCTACCGTCATAGAACTTCCGGTGAGGCGAGCCGTACCCTACATTATCCGGCTGGAGTGGGGTGCCCCGCCGGGTGACTGAAAGCCGGCTTTCAGAGGTAGGCCGACCAGTCCACCGACTGGTCGCCGAAGACCAGGAACTGGGGATTCAGCAGCGAGTCCTTGGTGTTGTAGCGCAGGGGCTGCAGCTCGAGGGTGGTGACCCGGCCACCGGCCGCCTCAACCACCGCCTGGGCGGCGGCGGTGTCCCATTCCGAGGTGGGGCCGAGACGGGGGTAGAGGTCCGCCTCGCCCTCCGCCACCAGGCAGAGTTTGAGGGAGCTGCCCATGCTGACCAGTTCGTGCTCTCCCAGGTTGTCGAGATAGCGGCGCAGCGACTCGCCGGCGTGGGAGCGGCTGCCGGCGACCCTGGCCGGCAGGCGGCGTCTGGCGACGACCTGGATCGGCCGCGCGGCGCCGTCGCCGTCCTGGCGCCAGGCGCCGTTGTCGACGCTGCCGTAGTAAAGCCGGTGCAGCACCGGGGCGTAGACCACGCCGACAGTCGGTCGATCCCCCTCGATGAGGGCGATATTGACGGTGAATTCGCCGTTGCGTTTGACGAACTCCTTGGTGCCGTCGAGGGGATCGATGAGCCAGTAGCGCGACCAGCCACTGCGGGTTTCGAAGGGGATGCCGGCTGATTCCTCCGACAGCACCGGGATGTCGGGAGTGAGCCGCTCCAGGGCGTCGACGATGGTGTGGTGGGAGGACAGGTCGGCCTCGGTCAGCGGGGAGTTGTCCGCTTTGCGCTCGACGTCGAAGTCGGTGTTGTAGATCCGGAGGATGGCGTCGCCGGCCTCACGGGCCAGTTGCAGCAGGTCATCGAGGGGCAGTGGTAGCGTCATGCAGAAATTCCCGTGTCATGTAGAGGGCGGCGATGGAGCGGGCCTCGGTCAGGTCCGGTTGCGCCATCAGTGATTGCCAGTCGGAGAGGCGCCAGGGTACCACCTCGATCGGTTCCGGTTCATCGCCGGGACGCTTGTCCGGAAACAGATCCCGCGCCAGCACGATGTGGGTGTGGTGCTGGATGTAGGCGGGGGCGATGGTCATCGTCCTGAGCAGTCTGAGGTCCCGTGCGCCGTATCCCACCTCCTCGCGCAGTTCCCGGTCGGCGGCCTGCAGCGGGTCGACCTCGTCCGGTTCCATTCGGCCCTTGGGCAGTCCGAGTTGGTAGTCGTGGCTGCCGGCGGCGTATTCGCGGATCAGCAGCACCGTGTCGTCATCGAGCATCGGGACCACCAGAACCGAGCCCTTTTTGCCGCCCAGCAGACGTTCATAGCGCCGTTGCTCGCCATTGGAGAACTGCAGATCCACCGCTTCCACGCGGAAGATGCGCGATTGTGCGACCAGTTCGCGGGCGAGGGCTTTGGGACGTTGTGCCATGTTCAGGGTTGTCGTTTGCTGCTGAAGGTGAACTCGGTGTAAAGCCTGCCCCGAAACCAGGCGTCCCAGCGGATGCTGCCGGGCTCCAGGGTGTGGGCCGGGGCGTCAGGCGTGTGTGGACTGGCCGCTTGCAACGTGAGCAGGTGGGCAGGGTAGTCGATCTGTATGCTCAGATGCAAAGGGTAGTAGCCGTCGAGGAAGCGGCGCATGTAGGGGCCGTTGCGCAGCAGGTAGCGCTGCGGCGCCAGCTGCTGCAGGGCCTGGCTCTCCGCGCGTAGGCAGAGCGAAGCGTCGGCCTGGATGCCGCGCAGCTCCACCCCAGCGTCGATGACCTGGCTGTGCTCGATGTTCCGGGTGGAGAGGATGCGGATGTTGCGGATACGCCCGGGGTGGAAGACGATCTCCAGCAGCGGCACCCGGTCCAGGTGCCGGTGGCACTGCTCCAGTATCACCCAGCCGCTGTGCAGGCTCTCGGGCATGATGCGGATGCGGTTCAGGTGGTGATGGACGGGGCCGTCGGGCGCTTCGGCAAGGAAAGTCAGCGTACCGTCGCTGACTTCGGCGATGCGCGCTTCCAGATCGGCCTCTGGAAACTCGGGCCACGGCTCCTCCGCGGCAGCCAGCGAGGTGAGCGTGCACAGCAGCAGGCGGCAGAGGTGTCGGGCCGGAACGCTCCAGCCGCGCCGGTAAGGATCTTTTACGGAGTTTCCGTGTAACATGGTGATCTGACCGCACCGCTGGCGTTGTGTGCGCCTTAATCCTGTTTTGAGATAGGTTTAGACCATGATCGACTGGAACCAAATCGACAGCGTGCTGCTCGACATGGACGGCACCCTGCTCGATCTCCACTTCGACAACCATTTCTGGCTCGAGTATGTGCCAGAGCAGTATGCCCTGACCCAGGGTATCGCCCTGGAGGAGGCCAAGCGGGACCTCCTTGCCCGCTACAAGAGCCGGGAGGGAACCCTGGAGTGGTACTGCGTCGATCACTGGAGTCGGGAGCTGGGGCTCGACATCGCCCTGCTCAAGGAGGAGGTCGACCATCTGATCGGGGTGCATCCCCATGTCATCGACTTTCTCGACCAGCTGATGTGCGCCGGCAAGATGCGGGTGCTGGTCACCAACGCCCATCAGAAGACCCTGGCCCTGAAGATGGAGAAGACCCGTCTGGCCGGATTCTTCGATCAGGTCATCTCGTCCCATCAGCTGGGGCTGCCCAAGGAACACCCCGAGTTCTGGTCCCGGCTGCAGAACCTCTGCCCCTTCGACAAGGCCCGCACCCTTTTCGTCGACGACAGCCCGGCTGTGCTCGACTCTGCGCGGGACTATGGTGTCCGCTGGCTGCTGGCGGTGCTGCGGCCCGACTCCAAGGGTCCCCTGCGCGAGGCCGGGGAGTATCCCGCCATTCACGACTTCTCCGAACTCATGCACGGGCTGCGTTGTACGATCTGAGACCGGTGTGTCCGATGCCGGGAAGAGACGCGCCTCGGCAAGCCGCCTGGCGATCAGAGTATGACGACCCGCTGCGATTCATTCCCCTGCCCTGAAGGGACATCGACGAGCAATTGAGTGAAGCGGTTGGGAGTGCAGGCGCCAAGTGTAAAACCATCGGTTTGAGATCGCCTGCTTTGTCAGCCGGAGTCGCCGCCCCGCGCCTGGGCTTTGGTGCGGCATTCACACTGGCCGTATCGTCTGCTGACCATCAAATTATTTCATCGGGACGATGAAATAATATCCATTTACAGCCGCCTGAAATCGATCCCAGAATCTTCCGCCCTCCACCCATTCGGTGGTTCCTGGGGCGTTCTGAATAGTTACTTTTTTGGAGATCGAAGACCATGCGTCGCAAAGTTCAGTCGGTTGTGTTGAGTCTGTTCGCTACCGCCATCCTGAGCGCTCCCCTGCAGGCCGAGGAGGCCGGTGACATCCAGGCCCGTTGCGAGGCCGAGGCGAAGGAAGCCGGTATCGTGGACACGGATGAGAAGGCGGAATACATCAAGGAGTGTGTGGTCGAGATGTCCCAGTCCGGTTCGGGCAGTACCTCCAACAATTGATGTCCTGGCTCCCGGCATTCCGTTATCGTAACGGTATGCCGGAGTCCGGGCCCCGCAATCTTTCCGCTCTAGCTGGAGCCGATCGGAGTTCCGGCATCGGTTGCACTCTTCGGCATCGTTGACAGCTGCGCCTGCAGCATCGCCTCCATGCGGATCAATCGCTGTTCCATCTCCCTGGTTCTGGCATCGATACGATGAACCTCGCCTGCCTCTCCCTCGCCGCTGTCGCGGGAGAACTGTTCATGTTCCCGCTGCAGGGTCTCCAGCACGATACCGATCATCATATTGAGAAAGACGAAGGCGACGATGAAGATGAAGGAGAGGTAGAAGATCCAGCTCAACGGGTGCACGATCATGGTCTCGTACATGACGTCGGTCCAGTCCTCGAAGGTGGCGATGCGGAACAGGGTCAGCATGGCCACCGTGATGTTGCCCCAGAGCTCCGAATTGATGGCGCTGAAGAACATGCTGCCCATGGCGGCATAGATGTAGAAGATAATGAACATCAGCAGGGAGACGTAGCCCATGCGCGGGATCGCTGTGACGAAGGCGTTCATCAGTATGCGCAGCTCGGGGATGATGGAGATCAGGCGCAGTACCCGAAAGACCCTGAGTAACCGGCCCAGTAGAGCCGCCTCGCTGTCGTCTATCGGGATCAGGCTGGCGGTGACGATGACGAAGTCGAAGATGTTCCAGCCCTTGCTGAGGAAGGCTTTCAGATTGCGCTCCGCCAGCATGCGGATAATGATTTCGGCCAGGAAGAAAAGCGTGATGCCTATATCCAGCAGACGCAGTACCTGCGCCGCTCCGGCCGGGATGGGGTAGGTCTTGGCGCCGATCAGCAGGGCGGATACGACGATGACCAGGATGACGAAGGTCTCGAATATCTTGTTTGAGCGCAACTGTTCGAAGCGGTCGCGGAGGTTTGTCGTTGTGTAGGTCACTTTTCTGTTATCTGTCGGATTGATGTTCGAAGCCCGGATTGTACATGTCGTAATTTGACTGTTATGGAGTGTACGAGCCGTTTAGTCTGATTCCAGGGGTATGAAGTTCCCAAGGAGTGGGCTTGTCGAGTGACGCATTGTCGCACTGCCGAAGTGGTTTTCACCTGCGTTATGGATGGAGTGACGATTTGTCGGCAGCAGAATTCCAAGCACGCTGGCTGTCCGAGCCTTGTCACCAAGGTGACAAACGACAGTTTGGAGATGGAAGGCTAACCAGCAGTGATGGGCTTGCCGGTACAGGTAAAGTGCTTGCAGGCTGTGTCGTCGTGTGGACCGTCTTTCATGGATTCAGCCGAGAATAGATCTACCTGGAGAAAGTGGCTGGAGGGGAATGACGCTCACTTAGGGCAATGCTGAAAGTTTTGTACGTTGTATAGCTGTGATTCGGTGCGGCAAGCCGCACCGAAATCCGTTGACAAAACCTGCTCTATTTCGCTTAAGTGACTGCCATTCGGGTAATTGTGTTTTTAACGACATGGCGTCCTTGTCAACGTCGGGACGACGCCAGGCAAGAGAGACAGAAACTGCTCTGGGTGTAAAAACATTGAGCTGTCTCCATGCCAACGCATTTTCGAGGCGCACAATATCGTTGGAATGGAGCGCTCGTCGATTGAATGGTGATGCAGGATCTGCGCTATTTGCCTTTGGAAGTTCTGCCGCCACTCCCCTTCCTGGACGGTGAAGCGGTACCGCGACGCTTTTTAGCGGCGGGAGTACTGCTTGTGCTCGGCGTATCCGCTGCCACAGTCTTCGGGTTGGGGGCTTCCAAAGTCTGAGTGGTCATCGCGTTGAGTTGCGACTCGGGAGGGGGCGCTGCCTCTCCCACAGCCAGTAGCGGGTCAAACGCAGCGGATGCTTCTGTCAACATCGAGAGAGGCGGTGGGTCGTCGTCACGTGTTTGACCAAAGTCGCTGGGAGGCAGTCCAAGCAGCGGAGTTTGTCCTGCCGCCTGTGCAAGAGAGGACGTCTCGCCCATACCTGCCGGATCAGCCGGAGGTGCTCCCTCGGATACGGTCTCGAATGGCTCTTGGCCGGCTGGGGTGCCGGTCCCCGTGAGAGTGGGTGGGGCGCCTTCCACGGGATAGAACGCAGGGTGTGGCCTTGTGGCGGTTGAAACGGTTGACTGCGGAAAATCCGGTGGCGCAGCGTTTCCCAATTCGGCTGCCGAGCCGGATGTGACGAAACCGGCTCCAATATCAGAGGAAGGAGGCATGGAAGGGTTGCTTATGGCATGTTCCGCACCCAGACCGCGATTGCGGTCGTACCTGATATCCATGGGGGAGTGGATAGGAGGCGTCTCCATCGGTAGGGTTTTCATATCTGACAATCTCCTGACGATTATTTTGTGGGGCAAGAGCCTCCTGGTGGCGTGCGAACCGGATGCGTTTGAACAATCAGCCGAGATTGGCTGAAATTTCGTCGGCAAACCGTATATCGCCTTTTATCTCCGGTACCACCGTGGCGATGCCCATGTACTCTTCACTCCCGGCCTCCTGATTGCCGAAATCCCAGTTGCGGCGCAGGGTAATGGTTCTGCTGGAGGCTCCGTCGGGCCTGATCCAGGTCTTTCCGATTGTGCCGATGAAGTCATCCAGGTTGCCGACGTTCAGCCAATGGATGTCACCACTCGGCAGCATGTCGAAAAAGTCCCGGCCATCGTCACGTTCTACGACGTAGCCGCTGACGAGGTAGGACAAGTTCTCCTGACGCTCCCTGGCGGTCCAGTTGACGCGAATGGTGAGTTCTGCGAACTCGGTTGCGCTGGTGACTCTTCCGACACGAAGTCGCACGCTGGTAATTGTGGCCATGATTCATCTCCTTTTGAGATCGCTTTGATGGAAGTCCGTGACAGTGGATCCGGTGCATATGGATAGAATTCGTCGTCGTATCGGTAGGGTTATCCTGCCGGAATCCTGCTGTAGGGCGATCAAATCATGTAGACTGCGATGATCTGATTGTTCGAGTCGATGTAGACGTTGACGCGCTTGTTATTGGCTTTGGCGACCTTGAGAATGTCGAGTACGTTTGTCACCCCATCGGGAGATGCGGGCGAGATTCTGATCCATCCGCTCAAGCCTTCGATGATGGCATAAGCATACATAGTGGCGACGTTGGCGTAGACATATTGCACAAGCTTATTGGAATACCACATTGCATTTCTCCTTGTATGTGGGTGAGCTGACTCGGTTGTTCCATTAGAGTCGTAGGAAAATGATCGCTATTCAGGCATATATGACGTTACAACATGATGACTGCGGTAATCTGACTGTTGCTGTCGATATAGGCGTTGACGGGACGGCCATTGGCTTTGGCCACTTTGAGTAGGTCGAGCACATTGGTCACGCCATCCGAAGAGGTGGGAGCGATTCTTTTCCAACCGCTTACTCCTTCAATGATGGCCAAGGCGTATTTTGTATTTGTGTGGCTGTAGGTGTAGAGCACTTGCCTGTTGTTGATCCAGCCCGAAGTCGCTGCGGAAACAAACGTCATGGTGCTTCCGGAAGCGGATACCTGAGTGATGTTCAAGCCGGAGTTGCTGCCGTCCCACCACTTGCTGTTTGGCGAGGTGGTGTCAGTAAACTGGTTGTTACCCGAAGCGTTGAAGGCGTCTTCGCTGTCACCCGGATTGGCCTTGTGTTCCAGATCGAACTTGTTATCCGCCTGCTCTAGCGAGCACTCGTAATGCTGGCTCGATGTCATCTGCTCGTAGTTGTTGCTGCCGGTTTCGTCTACATGCCAGATCGCCAGGCCGTCGTCCGGCAGGTGGGTGTCCCGGCCACTCCTTTGGCGATTCTCTATAATGAAGTACTCGTCATTGCTTTTCGTGAAGGTGTAGAAATCGTTATCGGCTGCCGTCAGGGATGCGGTGATCCCGGGGGTGATTTCGGTAACGCTGGTGGACCATCCCGCTTCGTTTTTGAGATAGGCGCAAACCTGGCATGGATTGAGTTCATTGGCGCCGAACGCCATCAGGCAGTAGTTGCCGGCGCCGTAGGACTCGTAGCCATAGTCATAGAGATCGGGAAAGTTGCAGATCATGTGGCCGTTCTCGTGACAGAAGGTTCTCAATGCAAGCGAACTGCCGATGTTCGTGATCTGGTAGTCATAGAATTTCTTGCCGCCTCCTGCATCGTAGGGTGATGCCAGTGACCAGGAGTGCGGCCAAAGCCCCTCCGCCCAGTTGTTGACCCGTGGTCCCACATAGAAAACGTTCAGTGCGTAGATATATCCGCTGCTGTCGGCGGTCAGCCCGCTGAAATCAAACCCGTTGGCTTTCAGATGGTTGAGTGCCTCTATGATGAGCTCTCTGGCGCGCGTTCCATAGGAGACGCTGGGATCGGTATAGTAGGAGCGGTTGTGAGCGGCCGTGTAGTATTCTGTGACGTTGTTGGTGTAGGTGAGCTTGCCTTTTGAGTTGTCGTAAAAATAGTCTCTTACAGACCCGTTATTGCCGAATCCGTTGTAGCCGGGCTTGTTGCAGAAGTCAGCGATCTCCTGTCTGGAGATCGTGTGCGCCACATCGGGGAACTCGATAAGCAGGCAAAGCCCCAGATAATTTCCGACAGTCACATCTTCCGCCGGAAGTGATGTTGCGACGAGTCTCGGGTTTATATTCCTTAATTTCGCCTTTTTGCTTTCCCGGCGCACCCGCCAGCGTTCGCGCCCCTCGCGTAGCATAGGAGCACTCTTTGCCAATTGTTTTGCCATTTCCCGCTTGATGCGCAGATGCTTTCGGATACCCAGTCCGGCAGGGTCCGCTTCGCCGATCTTCACTCCGCTCGAATGCAGGCTCTGTTTGTCGTCGGATAATTCGGCGTAGGTATAGAAGTTGGTGATCGGATCTTTGGTGACGGTATAGCCGTCAGGCGTTTCAAACACGGCGTAGTACTGATTCCCCCATCCTTTGACTTGAACGGGGCTGCCGTCGGGGTTTTTGAAAGTGAATTCCTCGTCAAAAAACGGCATGGGCATTGTCATTTCTCCTTGCTGGCGGCGCCACTCATTCCATTAAATCCTTTGGGCGGACACTCTTGATCTGAAGCCGGGGATGCGGTGTGTGATTTTGTGTGTAAGCGGTCCTTTGCCTTTTTTCAAAAGAACGGCAGGCAGTCATTGCCTGGAATGTATGTGAATGAATTGAGAGTTCCCTGTTGGAGTATGCGGGTTAGCATGTCCATTGATGAGAACGATAGATTACGAATTAGCTTCCTTCAAGCAACGATTACATATTTTTTTACCCTGTTCGCAGTCACAGAAAAAACACCAGGTTTTTATGAATATTCAGAAGTCGAAATCTGACAGACAAGTCGTATCAGGTGTTGCTGTGCAGAAAGCTTCCTGAGGCATATTGAATAGATGCCTGTGGGCTGAAAGCTGTCATGGGTCGTTGGCAAGCTTTGATCCCGGCTGGCGACACGCCCTGGGAATTCTCTCTCGGTCAGTCAGGGGCAGACTGGTATGCCGATCCATCGAGGATTGAGTTTCCATAAACTTACCAATTAGGTTGGATGTCGTGGTGAAGACGGTGTGAGTTTACTTGCGCCATTTCGATGATTGAGGATGTGCAATTGCGGATGCCGATCAATCTTGTTTGGCGTGTATCGGTGGCACCGGATAAGCGTCCATCTCATATACATGGCTAATTGACCTTTCATAGGCAGCGGGCCGCTTTTGCTGCCGGGTCATGGAGTTGTGGCTATCGATTCAAGGGATTGATGAGTGGAGATCAAAGTTGAGGCCTGTCGCTCGGCGTCGACTCGGCCGGCTTTTGCTGGGTAGCCGAGGACCGGGTGTTTCGGGAAGGCGGCCGCGCCAAGAAGGGGGTGCCATTGATCTTACGGATCACGTGACAGGCGGCCGTGTTTTCTCTGTTGCGGCTTCCTCTGAGCTGGCCCTGTTCAGCTGTGTGATGGGGCAGGCGCGGTCAACATCGGATTATCCCTTGGTTCGTTGGTGTTCAGATCCGTTTTCCGCAGCGCTCTGGCGGAGGAGCGCATTTCATTTGGCGGCAGCACTCATTGCCTGCAGGAATCGATGGAACGGATGGTGAAGTTGATCTGAGCAGGAATCGGGCAAAGTGCTCAGATCCGGCGTGGTGAGGGTCAACGCCCCCAGCTCTTGAAACGCTTCTTGCAGTATTTCAGCAGCTCGGCGTAATTGCGGAAGTGGAGCTTGAAGCTCTCTTCGGCGGGGGCATCGAACTCGCACCAGTCGTTGTCGTAGTCTCGGCAGATCTGCGGCCGTTGCTCGTAGATGCCGCAGGCGCCGCCCGGGCCCAGGTGTTCGCAGCGGCCCTGGATCAGCAGGAACCAGCCGTCATCGTCCTTGTAGATCTCCACGTTTTCATGCGAGACCTGCCACAGCAGATGCTCGAAATCGGACTTCGAGCGCGGCGCCTCGCCGATCGCCTCGGTGGTGTAGGTACAGCACTTGGAGTTGATGCAGCGGCTGCACTTGCCGTCCATCGTCTACTCCTGGCCGCTGCTCTGGGGCGGTTTGGGACCGTGCCGCCGGCGACGTCGCTTCTGCTGCGCCTCCCCCTCCTTGGGTTTGTGTGACTTGTGGTGACCCTTGCCGTGACCCTTGCGTCCCTCCTTGCCGTGATGGGGCTGGCGGGAACCCTTCTCCGGGTAGACCCGGCTGTTGGGATCGACCTCCGCCAGCAGGGACGGATCGACGGTCTGGGTCGGCACCGCATGGCCCACATACGCCTCGATATCGGGCAGTGAGAAGGCGTAGGTCTCGCAGGCGAAGCTGATGGCGTCGCCGCTGGCGCCGGCGCGGGCGGTGCGGCCGATGCGGTGGACATAATCCTCGGCGTCTTCCGGCAGATCGTAGTTGATGACATGGGTGACATCGGGAATGTGCAGGCCGCGGGCCGCCACGTCGGTGGCCACCAGGACGCGCAGATCTCCCTCCACGAAGCGCTTGAGCAGGCTCAGCCGCTTCTTCTGCGGCACGTCGCCGGAAAGCACGGCGGT
Source organism: Sedimenticolaceae bacterium (assembly GCA_050305975.1). GTDB lineage: Bacteria > Pseudomonadota > Gammaproteobacteria > Chromatiales > Chromatiaceae > Thiodiazotropha. Next base: position 16,794 of record JBNLGI010000118.1, read on the forward strand.
GTCGACGCCGTTGCCCTCCAGATAGCCCCAGACCCGGTCGGCGGTGCGCTTGGTATTGACGAAGACGATGATACGCGCCTCCTGCATGCCTTTGACCAGGCCGATCAGCAGCGGGATCTTCTCCTCGTTGGCGGTCATGTAGCAGGTCTCGGTGATCTTCTCCGCGGTGACCTGCTCGGGCGCCACCTCGACGCTCTGAGGGTTGTTCATATGCTCGTAGGCGAGCTCCTTGACCCGATAGGAGAGGGTGGCGGAGAAGAGCATGCCGAGCCGCTCCTGCGGCGGCGGGCAGCGCCGCATCATATAGCGGATGTCCTTGATGAAGCCGAGGTCGAACATGCGGTCGGCCTCGTCCAGCACCAGCACCTGAATCGCCTTCAGGTCGTAGACGTGCTGCTTGTAGTAGTCGATCAGTCGTCCCGGGGTGCCGATCAGGATATCGACCCCCTCCTCGAGCTGCTTGCGCTGCTTGTCGTAGCCGGTGCCGCCGAAGACCACCGCAGTGGTGAAGTCCGTATGCTTGGTGAGGGCCTGTGCGTCGTTGTGGATCTGCACCGCGAGTTCGCGGGTCGGCGCCAGGATCAGCGCGCGAGGCTGGTTGGGCCGGCGCGCTTCACTGGCCGGATGGCGCAGCAGATGGTGCAGGGTGGCGACCAGAAAAGCCGCGGTCTTGCCGGTGCCGGTCTGGGCCTGGCCCGCCAGGTCGCGGCCGGCCAGCGCAATCGGCAGGGTTTCGGCCTGGATCGGGGTGCAGTAGGTGAATCCGGCCTCTTGGATGCCCTTCAGCACGGGTTCGTCGAGATCGAAGCTGTCAAATTGTATATCGGTCAGGTGTTTGTCGCTCATGGCGGGCAAGCATACAGGATATTGGGGCTGGCGACGATGCCGCGCGTGGCTTGTGGTAGTGTTGAGTTTTGAGTTTTGAGTTTTTAGTTTTGAGTTGATGTGTTCGTTTGGCTCACACTTGTTTTTATCGTCCTTTCCCCGGGTGGAGGGAACGCAATTTTCAGGTTTGGGCAGGATCCGTTTGGTGCAGAGCGCTCACAACCGGCCGAATACATCGGCTATTGAAAAGAAAGTCCCCTCTCCCCCGGGGAGAGGGACAGGGAGAGGGGAAGTGAAAAACCGTGCGGTTTCACCGCACACATCGACTCAAAACTAAAAACTCAACACTCAAAACTACCGCAGTCAGCGGGCGGCAGGCGCAATCGCACCCACCGCTCATCGCAGCCGCCCATGCCCGGCATATTTCCCGTACAATCCCCCTCCATGAATATCTATCTGATCTCGGTGGGAAACCGCATGCCGCACTGGGTGGTGGACGGATACGAGGAATATGCCAAGCGATTACCTGGTGAGTGCGCCCTGAATCTGATCGAGATCGCGCCCGGCCATCGGGGCAAGAACGCGGATACCGTGCGCACCCTGCGTGACGAGGGGGAGCGCATGCTCCGGGCGGTACCCAAGGGGTGTCGGATCGTCGCCCTCGACGTGCTGGGGAAGGCCTGGAACACTGAGCAGTTGTCCGGCAGGCTGGCTCAGTGGATGGCGGACGGACCCGATCTGGCGCTGTTGGTGGGCGGCCCCGAGGGGCTGGATCCTGCCTGCTTGACGGCGGCGGAGTTGCGCTGGTCGCTCTCGCCCCTGACCCTGCCCCATCCGTTGGTGCGGGTGGTGGTGGCGGAGCAGCTCTACCGGGCCTGGAGTCTGTTGCGCAACCATCCCTACCATCGGGCCGGTTGATGCATCCGTCAGTCTACCTGGCCTCCCGCTCACCGCGACGACGCGAACTGCTGGCGCAGATCGGCGTGGCCTACCGGCTGCTCGATATCGAGGTGGACGAACGGCTACGCCAGGGGGAATCTCCATCCGACTATGTGCTACGGGTGTCACAGGACAAGGCTGTGGCCGGGCTGGAAGCCTGCCAGGGCACTGAACGCCTGCCGGTACTGGCCGCTGATACCTGCGTGGTGGTGGCCGACCGCATGCTGGGCAAGCCGGCCGACCGGGAGGAGGGTCTCTGGATGCTGCGGCAGCTTTCCGGCGCCACCCACCGGGTCTATACCGCGGTGGCCCTCGACGACGGACGCCTGACGACCCGGCTCAGCGTCAGCGAGGTGAGTTTCCGTCCCCTGGGCGAGGCGGAGATGGTCGCCTACTGGGCCAGCGGCGAGCCGGCCGACAAGGCTGGCGGCTACGCCATTCAGGGGCTGGCGGCCCAGTTTATCCGCGAGCTGCGGGGCAGCTACTCGGGGGTCATGGGGCTGCCCCTGTTCGAGACCGCCGAACTCCTTAGGGGCGCGGGTATCGAATTACTGAAGCCTTGAGGGGCTTGACCGCGAATGAAGGCCGATCGCAGCGAATATAGACGAGCTTTATGCTTCACTATATCGAAGCCATTTGCGTAAGTTTGCGGTGATTGGCGCCCATTCGCGGCTTGATGCATGTTGGCTTGACCAATCACATCAGGGCCTCGGCCGAAACAATAAAAAAACTGAATTAACGCGAAGGAAGTATGAACGAAGAGATTCTAATCAATGTGACGCCCCCGGAAACCCGTGTGGCCGTGATCGAGAACGGCGTGGTGCAGGAGATCATCATCGAGCGTTCCGGCAAACGGGGCCTGGTGGGCAATATCTATCGTGGCAAGGTCTGCCGGGTGCTGCCCGGGATGCAGGCGGCCTTCGTCGACGTGGGGCTGGAGCGGGCCGCCTTTCTCCATGTCTCCGACATCAGCCCCAGCGGGGACGCGCCGAAGACCGACAACATCTACGAGCTGCTGCGCGAGGGCCAGTCGGTCATCGTGCAGGTGCTGAAGGATCCGATCGGCACCAAAGGGGCGCGGCTCACCACCAACATCTCCATCCCCTCGCGCCACCTGGTGTTCATGCCGTCCCTGGGCAACATGGGAATCTCCCAGCGCATCGAGGCGGAGGACGAGCGCCAGCGCCTGCGCGAGCTGCTCAACCAGGTGGCGGAGACCGGTGAGATCTCCGGCGGCTACATCGCCCGCACCGCCGCCGAGGGGGTCGACGAGGCCTCGCTGAAGGCCGACATGCGTTTCCTGGCCCGGCTCTGGGCCTCGATCCAGGAGCGCAGCAAGCTGGCCGAGGGGATCGAGCTGATCCACGAGGACCTCTCCCTGCCGCTGCGTTCCCTGCGTGACCTGGTGGGACCCGACGTGGAGCGGGTGCGCCTCGACTCCAAGGAGACCCACCAGAAGGCCATCGCCTTCGCCCAGAAGTTCATCCCCGACATCAAGCACCGTATCGAATACTATCCGGGGGAACGCCCCCTGTTCGACCTCTACGGGGTGGAGGACGAGATCCAGAAGGCCCTGGAGCGCAAGGTGTCGCTGAAGTCGGGCGGCCATCTGGTGATCGACCAGACCGAGGCGATGACCACCATCGACGTCAATACCGGCGCCTTCGTCGGCCACCGCAACCTGGAAGAGACTATCTTCAAGACCAACCTGGAGGCGGCGCAGGCGATCTGCCGCCAGCTGCGCCTGCGCAACCTGGGCGGCATCATCATCATCGACTTCATCGACATGCTCGATCCGGAGCACCGCCGCCAGGTGCTGCGGGCGCTGGAGAAGTGCCTGGCCCACGACCACGCGCGCACCCACATCACCGAGGTCTCCTCCCTGGGCCTGGTGGAGATGACCCGCAAGCGCATCCGCGAATCCCTCGAACACGTGCTCTGCGAACCCTGCCCCTGCTGCGGC
>JBNLGI010000119.1:0-5516 GCA_050305975.1 Sedimenticolaceae bacterium
CACCACCGCCTCGGCGTCGGCCAGGCTGTCGGCCAGGGGGATCTCCACCTGCACATGCTTGCCGGCCTGCAGGCACTGCATGGCCTGGGCCGCGTGCATCTGGGTCGGGGTGCAGAGGATCACCGCGTCGACCTCGGGCAGCGCCAGCGCCTCCGCCAGCTCGGTGGTTGCGTGGGGTATGCCGTAGCGCTCGGCCACCTCCCGGGTCTTGTCGAGCTCGCGGCTGATCAGGGAGACCACCTCCACGCCATCGATATTCTTGATGCCGTCCAGGTGTTTGATGCCGAAGGCGCCGGCGCCGGCCAGCGCGACTTTGATGGTGTCGCTCATGTTAAGAATTCTCCAGTATCAGATGGCCCACCGCCGTGTTCGACGCCGGGACGTGATAGAAACGGTGCCTGACGACGGGTTCCGGTCCGCCGGCCAGGTCGGCCATGGCGCCCCTGGCGATCAGCCACATGACCAGCTCGATGCCCTCGGAGCCCGCCTCCCGCACATAGTCGATATGCGGCATGCGGGAGAGTCCCTCCGGATCGGCCACCAGGCGGTCGAGAAAGGCGTTGTCCCACTCCCGGTTGATGAGGCCGGCGCGGGCGCCCTGCAACTGGTGGCTCATGCCGCCGGTGCCCCAGATCTGCACCTTGAGGGGCTCGTCGAAGGATTCCACCGCCTTGCGGATCGCCTTGCCCAGCTCGAAGCAGCGCCGTCCGGACGGTGGCGGATATTGCACCACGTTGACGGCAAAGGGTATCACCGGACAGGGCCAGGCTTCAGGCTGGCCGCACATCAGGGAGAGGGGCACGGTGAGACCGTGGTCGACCACCAGCTGGTTGGCGATAGTGAGGTCGAAATCGTCCTGGATCACGCTCTGGGCGATGTGGGCGGCCAGTTCCGGATGTCCGGCCACCTTCGGCACCGGGCGCGGTCCCCACCCCTCGTCGGCGATCTCGAACTCGGCGCCGGTACCGATGGCGAAGGTGGGGATCAGATCCAGGCTGAAGGCGGTGGCGTGGTCGTTGTAGACCAGGAAGATCACGTCGGGATGGTTCTCTTCCAGCCACTGCTTGCTTGGCTCATAACCTTTGAACAGGGGCTGCCAGTAGGGCTCGCCGGTCTTGCCCAGGTCGATCGCCGCGCCGATGGCCGGCACATGGGAGGTATAGACGCTTGCGCTGATACGGGCCATGTCACTTATCTCCTTCGACCTTGTTGGCCTTGCCCTGGGGTTGACGATGGGGCTGGGCGTCGCCGTCCTCGCCCAGGTAGCGGTTGCCTTCGGGGGAGCGGCCTCCGTTGAGCATCATGTCGCGGTACTCCTGCTCACTCATGCCGGTCATGCTGCCGGCCATCTGCTGGAAGCTCTTGCCATCGGTGGCGCCGATGCGGGCCAGAAAGTAGATATTGCCGCCCAGGGCCATGCAGCGGTTGAGGTCGCGATCGATCACCGCCTGCTTCTGCGCTTCGCTCATCGGCCATTCGTCCAGATAGGCGCGCTCGTCGGCCTTGAAGCGCTGCCGGTTCTCCGGCTTCATCAGGGAGACGCAGAACTGGTTGAGCCAATAGCCTCGGCGTGACTGCTCGGCGTCGAAGATGATGGTGCCGGGGATGTCTTGATAGGATTTGTCCAGAGCCATGACTAGTTTTCCTCAGGCCAGTAGAGCCGCATGGGATTGTCTACCAGCAGTTTGCGTTGCAACTCGGCGGTGGGGGCGATATGGGGTATGAAGTCGACCAGCAGGCCGTCGTCCGGCATGTGGTCCTTGAGGTTGGGATGGGGCCAGTCGGTGCCCCACAGCACACGCTCGGGAAACTCCGCCACCACCCGCCGGGCGAAGGGGGCCACGTCCCGGTAGGCGTCGCGTTCGCCGTGCAGGGCCCGGGGACCCGTGACGGAGAGCCGCTCCGGGCAGCTCACCTTGCTCCAGACGTTGGCATTCTCGCGCATGAACCTGAGGAAGAGTTCGAACTCGGGACCGTCGACCGGCTTGCTCACATCCGGACGGCCCATGTGGTCCACCACTACGATGGTGGGCAGGCCGCTGAAGAAGTCCCACAGCTCCGGCAGGTCGGGTGCTTCGAAGTAGATCACCACGTGCCAGCCCAGTGTGGCGATGCGTGCGGCGATCTCTTCGAGTTCGTCTCTGGGGGTGACGTCCACCAGACGTTTGACGAAGTTGAAACGCACGCCGCGTACGCCGGCCTCATGCAGCTGCTGCAGCTCCTCATCGGTGACCGAGCGGCGCACGGTCGCCACCCCCCGCGCCCTGCCGTTGGAGGCGCGGCAGGCATCGGCCATGGCCCGGTTGTCGGCACCGTGGCAGGTGGCCTGTACGATCACGTTGCGGGCGAAGCCGAGGTGGTCGCGCAGGGCGAAGAGCTGGGCCTTGGAGGCATCGCAGGGGGTGTACTTGCGTTCCGGGGCGAAGGGGAACTCGGCCCCCGGACCGAATACATGACAATGGGCATCCACCGCCCCTTCCGGCAGCTGAAAACGGGGTTTGCTGGGATCGGCGTACCAATCGAGCCAGCCGGGTGTCTTTTCGAACTCCATCACTGATCCTCTCTGATCAAATTGGATTGACGGTCAAGGATGCGGTCCGCTTCGCTGCGCCAGTCGGGGCTGCCGGCAAAGGCCAGATCGTCCCGCTGCCCGAAGCAGCCCTCATCGGTGAGCATGGCCATCCAGGCCTGACGCTCGGCGCTGCCGGCGGCAGACCAGGGCTCCAGTCCCGCTTCGCGCACCGTCTGCGCGGCCTCCCTCATCTCCTCGGCGCGCCGCCTTCCGTGGGCGATCACGCGGCCGAACATATAGCTCGCCTGACGCTCCCAGTCGATGCCGGGAAAGGTCTCGGCAAGGGAGGCCAGCACCGCTTCCTCGACGCCGAAACGGCGGGCTGCGGTGAGGCTCTCGACGAGCATCGACTCCAGGCCTTTGATCACCACGCTGCGGCACATCTTGGTGGCGGAGGCGATACCCAGGCGCGCAGCGGCGACCCTGGGCTTGAAGCCCAGGCGGGCGAGCGGAGCGGCGAGGGCTTGCGCGTGGGGCCCGCCCAGCAGCAGGGGGACGCCGATGCGGTGGGGCGGCACCGAGGTCATCACCGCGCCCTCAACGTAACAGCCGTCGGCCGCTGCCAGGCACTCGGCGGCCCGGCACTTGGTTCCCGGCGATGCCGAATTGAGATCGAGAAAAAAGGCGTGGGCCTGATAGGGCGCGCAGGCTTCGGCCGCGGCCAGGGTCTGATCGGCGGTGACGGCGGAGATGATCAGGTCGGAATGTCTCGCCAGCTCCGCGTGCGACGCCTTCAGGGTAACGCCGAAACGTTCCGCATGGGCCGCCAGCGGCGCCTCTTCGGGACCTCCGAGCTTGAGATCGTACGCGCAGACAGCCACGCCGAGTCCGCGCAGGTCCTCGGCCAGGATACGGCCCACCTCGCCATAGCCGACCAGGCCGATCTTCCAGTTCAGCGGATGGGAGTCGTCGACCATCAGTCGATGTATTTCAAGCCCGCCTTCTCCAGCGGACCACGCATCGCGTACATGTCGAGACCGAGAACCCCCGAAGCCAGCTTCTCGCGCTTGTCCGCCTCGTTGTTCTCCCGCGCCTCGGCGGCATCGGCCGCCTGCTGGGCGATGGCGGCGGGCACCACCACCACGCCGTCGTCGTCGGCCACCACCACGTCGCCCGGGTGGACCAGAGCGCCGGCGCAGACCACCGGGATGTTGACCGAGCCGAGGGTCGCCTTGATGGTGCCCTTGGCGCTGATCGCCTTGCTCCAGACCGGGAAGCCCATCTCGGTCAGGTCCTTCACGTCACGTACGCCGGCATCGATGATCAGGCCGCCGCAGCCCTGGGCGCGGAAGGAGGTGGCCAGCAGGTCGCCGAAGAAACCGTCGCTACAGGGGGCGCTGAGCGCCGCCACCACCAGGTCGCCGGGGCGGATCTGCTCGGCCGCCACATGCATCATCCAGTTGTCGCCGGGATGCAGCAGCACCGTCACCGCGGTGCCGCAGAGATGGGCGCCCGCGTAGATCGGACGCATATAGGGCTGCATCAGGCCGACGCGGCCCATGGCCTCGTGCACGGTGGCGCTGCCGAAACGGGCGAGCTTCTCCACCGCCTTCGGATCTGCGCGCTCGATGTTGCGTTTGACGATGCCCAGGTTGTTCATGCTCATATCGTTTCTCTTGATCGGTTGGCCGGTTCGCTGGGGCAGGGCCCCACCCTACGGTTATCGGGTAGGGTGGGGCCCTGCCCCACCGTTCTTCGTATCAAAGACCCTTGGTCTTGAGCGCCGCGTCGAGGCGCGGGTAGACCCGTCGGGCGTTGCCTTCGTAGACCTTGAACTTCTCTTCGTCGTTGAGGTTGAGGGTCGCCTCGATGTAGCGCTTGGTGTCGTCGAAGTAGTGCCCGGTCTGCGGGTCGATGCCGCGCACCGCGCCGATCATCTCGGAGGCGAAGAGGATGTTGTCCACCGGGATCACGTCAGTCAGCAGATCGATGCCGGGCTGGTGGTAGACACAGGTGTCGAAGAAGACGTTGTGCAGCAGATGCTCCTCCAGCAGCGGCTTCTCCAGCGCCTGGGCCAAGCCGCGGAAGCGGCCCCAGTGGTAGGGCGCGGCGCCGCCGCCGTGGGGGATGACGAAGCGCAGCTCGGGGAAGTCCTTGAACAGATCGCCCTGCAGCAGCTGCATGAAGGCGGTGGTGTCCGCATTCAGGTAGTGGGAGCCGGTGGTGTGGAAACAGGGGTTGCAGGCGGTGCTCACATGCACCATGGCCGGGATGTCGTACTCCACCATCTTTTCGTAGATGGGATACCAGTGGCGGTCGGTCAGCGCTGGACTGGTCCAGTGGCCGCCGGAGGGATCCGGATTGAGGTTGATGGCGACGAAGCCGTATTCGTTGACGCACTTCTCCAGCTCGGTTATGCAGGTGGCCGGATCGACTCCCGGGCTCTGGGGCAGCATGGCGGCGCCGATGAAGTAGTCGGGGAAGAGCTGCGACACCCGGTAGCAGAGTTCGTTGCAGATCGCCGCCCAGGTGGAGGAGATCTGGAAATCGCCGATGTGGTGGGCCATGAAACTGGCGCGCGGGCTGAAGATGGTGAGATCCGAGCCCCGCTCCAGCATCTTCTTGAGCTGGTTGCTCTCGATGGTCTCGCGGATGTCGTCGTCGCTGATGACCAGCTCCGAGGCCTTCGGCATTCTGGAAGGATCCTTGATGCCCTCGATCTGCCGTTCGCGCCAGGCGGCAAGGGCCGGCGGAGCGGTGGTGTAGTGGCCGTGTATATCGATGATCACTGGGTTTCTCCTTGGCGGATCGCGGCGGGCAATGCCGGCTCGCCGCGGAAGACCTGATCGGATGGGTCGTGGCGACCTACCGCTTCACATATCCCGTCTGAGCCGGACTGAGGGCAACTCGGAGTTCCTCCGCAAAAAAAAGAGGCGGCGGGGAGCCGCCATTCAAAGGGAGGTCAGAAACGGATGATACAGGCGCATTATTCGGATTGAGCTGC
>JBNLGI010000120.1:0-10300 GCA_050305975.1 Sedimenticolaceae bacterium
CCGCTCCGGCAGCCACAGCCCCGAACTCGACCGGGTCCTGGGCGGCGGCCTGGTGGACGGCTCGGTGGTGCTGATCGGCGGCGACCCCGGCATCGGCAAGTCGACCCTGCTGATCCAGACCCTGGCCCGGCTCTCCGGCGAGCTCGCCACCCTCTACGTCTCCGGTGAGGAGTCGCCGCGCCAGATCTCCCTGCGCGCGCAGCGCCTGGGACTCTCCGCCGAGCGCCTGCGGCTGTTGCCCGAGACCTGCGTCGAGCGCATCATCGCCAATGCGGAGCGGGAGCAGCCCCGGGTGATGGTGCTGGACTCCATCCAGACCATGTACACCGAGCAGCTGCAGTCGGCGCCGGGCTCGGTCTCCCAGGTGCGCGAGGCCACCGCCCAGCTGGTCCACTTCGCCAAACGCAGCGGCACCGCTGTATTCCTGGTCGGCCATGTGACCAAGGAGGGCAATCTGGCCGGACCCAGGGTGCTGGAACATATGGTCGACACCGTGCTCTATTTCGAAGGCGAGGCGGGCAGCCAATTCCGCCTCATCCGCACCATCAAGAACCGCTTCGGCGCGGTCAACGAACTGGGCGTCTTCGCCATGACCGACAAGGGACTGAAAGAGGTCAGCAACCCCTCCGCCATCTTCCTCTCGCGCCAGGCCGAGTCGGTCCCCGGCAGCGTCATCCTGGTCACCCGCGAGGGCACCCGGCCGCTGTTGGTGGAAGTACAGGCCCTGGTCGACGACAGCCCATTGGCCAATCCGCGCCGGGTCACCCTCGGCCTGGAGCAGAACCGCCTCTCCATGCTGCTCGCCGTGCTGCACAGGCACGGCGGCATCGGCATGTTCGACCAGGATGTCTACGTCAACGTGGTCGGCGGCGTGCGCATCACCGAAACCGCCGCCGACCTGGCGGTGCTGATGGCGGCCCTCTCCAGCTTCCGCGACCGCCCCCTGGAACGGGGCCTGGTGGTCTTCGGCGAAGTCGGTCTCACCGGCGAGATCCGCCCCGTCCCCAACGGCCAGGAGCGTCTCAAAGAGGCCGCCAAACACGGCTTCAAGCGCGCCATCGTCCCCAAGGCCAACCGCCCCAAAAAGCCGATCGACGGACTGGAGGTGATCGCCGTGGACAACCTGGCTGAACTGCTGCAGTCATATTGATCTCATCAGCCTGAGCTTCAGACACAAGTAAAGAAGCAATATGCGAATCGCTTCGATTGTGGCTTGCAATACCTCGGTTATCTAAACAGCGCAACTTGCAATTGGCTTGATAACATCACGCTTTTTGGGGTGTGAATTTCTATGACGTGCAAGATCGCGTGAATAACGATACGAAACTACTCGCCGCTCAAAAAATAGATCAAAAAAGAATTCCCTCGATGCGCTGACATAACTAAGTATTGCGATCAGGTGTAGTTGACCCCCTTTAATGGACACGCTTTCCCCCTTAAACGGAGAGGGTCCAATGAGCAAAAGGCAGAAGCACCGTCAATACGATCCTGATTTCAAGATAAACGCGGCAAGGCTGGCTAACCATCCGGGTATACACACGAAGGATGTGGCAGAAGTCTTGAAAATTCACCCCCTTATGTTATCCAGATGGAAGAAGGAGTTACGGGAGGGGCGGATTATGACCAGATCGACAGACAACTCAGCGGCTGCCAGGCTGGAAGAGGCCAAACGCCGCATTCGTGAGCTGGAAAAGGAGTTGGCGCGGGTCAGAGTGGAGAATCACCTGTTAAAAAAAGCGAAGCGGTTCCTTTCGGAACGAAAAGAGAAGCCTATGAGTTCATCGAAAGGAACCGCGAAACGCTCTCGGTAAAGGAATTGTGTTATTTGTGTGGGGTATCCAGGAGTGGAAACTATGCCTGGAAGGACCGCCCGGTTTCCCAGCGAGCCCGGGCCAATGAAAGGCTCAAGGAGATGATCGAGCAGATATTCATCGACAGCCATGGTACCTATGGATCTCCTCGGGTACACGCAGAGCTGCAGGCGCAAGGTGTACGGTGCGGCCGGCGTCGCGTCGCGCGCCTGATGCGTGAACAGGGATTGGTGGGGCGCTCGAAGCGTGTCTACCATCCGAATCAGGCACGACGGGATTTGTATGGATTACTGCCCAATCTAGTGCTTAATCAGCCACTTCCCACGATTATCAACCAACATTGGGTGAGCGACACGACTTGCTTTAAGGTGAGGGGCAAGTGGCTGCACCTGGCGGTCATCCTGGATCGCTACAGCCGGCAGGTTGTCGGTTGGTCGATTGGCGAGAGTCGTGATTCAGAACTGGTCTGTGCCGCCCTGCGAATGGCGCTGAACTGGAGACGGATAGAAGGCCAATTGATCTTCCATTCTGATCAGGGTATTGAGTATGCATCGAATGCCTTCCGAGCCCTGCTGGTGGAATCAGCCATCACTCAGAGCATGAGTCGCGCTGGCAATCCTTACGACAATGCTCATGTGGAGTCGTTTTTCAAAAGCCTGAAGGCGGAAGTCATCCAAGGTAGGCGATTCAGATATAAAGCGGAGGCAGTTGCCTACGTCATCGACTACATCAACTTCTACAATTACGAGCGGCGACATTCGAGCCTGGGTTATATGTCACCGATGAACTATGAGCAATTTGAAGGGAGATAACGTGTCCATTATTTCGGAGCAAGTCCAGGACAAATATTCCGCTGCGCTTCATATTTGCCGCAAAGCGCGGCGTTAGGCACACACTCAAATTCATTATATTATTGGGAGTGACATATCAGCAAAGATGGCTAATGAAGAGGCAGCTCAAACAGTATCCCCTCGTCAGTGTATAAGATTAGTTGTGGTGTATCTTCTAATCCCGCTGATTTTATTTATATGCGGTGGGGACCTCGGCTGGTGGCAGGCGTGGCTATATTCCATGCTGATCATGACCGCTGCTATTGGTGGGCGCATGTGGGCGGAACAACGCCATCCCGGATTAACCGCCGAAAGACAAAATATTGAAAGTATCCAAAACGCAAAAGCCTGGGACAAAGTGCTTGCTCCACTGATGGCGGTGAGTGTCGTGTTTCCTATGGTCATTGTAGCGGGGCTGGACCACCGCTATGACTGGTCCTCCGAATTTTCGCTATGGCTCATCGTGATCGGCTTCATTTTGATCTCGCTTGGATACGCTTTCGCTGCATGGGCATTGGCAGAGAACCGCTTTTTCTCCAGCGTGGTGCGCATTCAGACGGATCGAGGACATGTGGTGTGTGACACTGGCCCGTACCGGTTTGTGCGGCATCCGGGTTATGCCGGAAATATTCTTGCACTGTTCGGTATTGTTCTTGCTCTGAGCTCGGTATGGACACTGATTCCTGCTGCGGTGGCATCAATCATCGCGGTGATTAGAACTGTACTTGAAGACCAGACTTTACAGGAAGAGTTGCCAGGCTATCGAGACTATGCACGACGTGTGCGCTATCGGTTGATTCCTGCAATATACTGAGAGGCCTGCGTGGTGGATGTCTCAACTCAGAGATTGAGGTCCAACCGAGAGAATTGCGCGCCGCCTGGCAAGGGTGTTCAAGTGGACCCAATGCCGCGTCGCTTGCGCTCCTTGCATTGGTCAACTTACCGCCAACGTTAGCGAGCAAGAGATAGAACATGTATATCCCTAAACTATTCGAAGAGCCGAGAGTTGAAGTAATGCATGAGCTTGTTCGTGCATATCCGTTGGCGACGCTGGTTACTCACTCTTCAAGTGGCCTGAACGCAAATCACTTTCCGCTACATTTGTCGGAGTCGCCGGCACCCTATGGCACGTTACAGGGTCATATTGCCCGAGCCAATCCATTGTTTGGCGAAATAACTGGAGGCATTGAAACGTTAGCCATCTTCCATGGCCCCGATTCCTACATCACCCCATCGTGGTACGCAACGAAGAAGCAAACCGGAAAAGTCGTACCCACCTGGAACTATGCTGTCGTGCACGCTTATGGTGTCCTGCGTGTCGAAGACAATGCATCGTGGTTGCGCGCACATCTCGACGCTCTTACCGGTCATAATGAAAAATCCTTTCCTGAACCGTGGGCAGTTTCCGACGCACCAGAGGATTACATCGAAAGTATGATGGCAGCCATTGTTGGTGTAGAAATGGTCATCACAAAGATGCTTGGAAAATGGAAAGTCAGCCAGAATCAACCAACGCAAAACCAAGTGGGCGTAATCTCCGGTTTGACGGCAAGTGGATTTCCGGAATGGGATGCAATGGCTGCCTTGGTCAAAACCAGATCCAAGTAACTAGACAGACACCCAATGTTCCGCCGAGCTTGCTCAATGCGCTACACAGATTATATTGCGTAAAACCGACACCGCTTTGGGAGTCGTATAACTTGGTCTTAACGCAATTCCCTCAACCCAACGCCGCCAAATCCCGCTGCAGCAACTCCTCGTCACCGATGTTCAACTCCACCAGGCGTTTCAGACGGGTGATGCTTTCCATGTCGATTTCGTCGCAGAGGAAGCCGATGCGGTCGGCTTCGATGTGGGCGCAGAGGGCGTGCATGGTGATCTCGGTGCCACCTTCGTCGAGGATGACATGCAGCAGCACCGGCTGGCCGGGGTCGGGTTGCCAGTGATCGGGCATCTTGGCCAGGGCGCCCTTGAGGGAGATGTCGATCAGCTGGGTCTCCAGGGTCTGGTCGCCGGTATCGATGAGGGTGGGGGCATCGAAGAGGATACGGTGGAATCGGCGTCGCTCGTCCGAGGGGTCGTGCTTCATGGGGCGTGCCTCAGCTGTGGAACTGCATCTTGGTGCCGCCGACCTCAATGACGTCCCCATCATTCAGGCGATGGCTGCCGTTGCCGATCGAGACGCGGTTGACGACAGGGGGGTGGGGGCCCTCCAGAAAGGAGAGAAAATAGCCGTCGTCACGTTTGGAAATCATGGCGCAGTCGCCTCCGGCATGGCCGATCCGGGTCATATTGCGTTTGAGTGGGATGATGCGGCCGAAGTTCTCGCCGTTCATGATCTGCAGCACGCCGCTGGGGGGCAGCTCGCTGGGGGTCAGGTCCTCCTCCGGCTGGCTGGCGGAGAGGTCGGCCCCCAGCTCCATGACGTCCTCCGCGTAGGTCAGGGTGTGCTTGCCGACCTGAATCACGTCGCCATGCGAGAGGGGCGTGACTTCCACCGGTTCGTGGTTGACCAGTACGGGGAAGTTCTCGTCCATGGCCTCAAGCTGATAGCTGTCTTCACTGCTCTGGCGGATCAGCGCCTGCTGTGGTCCGACAGCCAGACTGTCGATCCAGATGTCGCAATCCTCATTGCGTCCGATACAGGTCTCCCCCTGTTCCAAATGGAAGACGTCGATCACGTGTCCCTTAAAAGAGAGTGTGAGTTTGGGCATAAATGCGTAATCTCAGATTCAACTTTTATTAGCAAAAGTATATATCCATTTTTGCTGTAAAAACCACATGCGTACTCCGCCTGCGCAAGCGGAAGGAACCGGATTCCTTGATCGGTTCGAAAATCGGTTTTGCGACGTCGTAATCGGTTAGCCTGATAACCGGTGTCGAAATTCCGTTATTGTTACAGGAACGAAAATCATCAAACTCCATACTTCCCTTTCTATCTGGTTAGTATTGTCTAAGATCACGGTATAACAATGTGTTAAGTACTATTTTTAACACTTAATCTCGGATCGACGTAATTTTGACATTTTGAAGATTTACTGCTTAACTTCGCTGCAAACGGGGCAGGAGCCCTGCCGGACCAGAGGGACTTGCGTCTGATGGGGCCTGATCAAGAGAAAGAGAGTCTGGTGTTTCCAAAACTTTGCGTCTACCTATTCGATAACGACCCCAGACGGCAGGATTATCTGCAGCAGATCTTCGCCTTCGTCGAAGGCGAGATCATCATCGTCGAGAGCCCTGATGTGCTGTCAAATCAGCTGATGGACACCGGCTCTGGCTGCGGGGCCGTGCTGATCGGATCCGGGCACGACCGGGAGCAGCAGACAGCCTTGCTGCAGCGGCTCGGCGAGGCAGCGCCATCCATTCCCGCCTTTCAGATCTACGACGAGGAGGAGGGAATCCCCGGTCGGCTGGACAGCTTCGACAATCTGATCGGCAATTTCAAACTCCCGACCCACTACGACGATCTGATGGCGCTGGCGCACAAGGCGCAGGTGTTCCAGGAATCCCACAGCCAGGCCGGCACCAAATCGCGCCCGGTTGAGCTGTTTCGCAGCCTCTCCGGCAGCAGCCGGGCCACCCGTCAGGTCAATAAAATGATCGAACAGGTGGCCGACTCGGACGCCACTGTGCTCATTCTGGGAGAGTCGGGGACCGGCAAGGAGGTGGTCGCCCGCAAGCTCCACTTCCATTCGGTGCGCCGCGGCAAGCCGTTCGTGCCTGTCAACTGCGGCGCCATCCCCGGCGACCTGCTGGAGAGCGAGCTCTTCGGCCATGAGAAGGGGGCTTTCACCGGCGCCATCAGTGCGCGGCAGGGACGCTTCGAGATGGCCGAGGGCGGCACCCTGTTTCTCGACGAGATCGGCGACATGAGCATGCCGATGCAGGTCAAGCTGCTGCGCGTGCTGCAGGAGCGCACCTTCGAGCGGGTCGGCAGCAACACGACCATCCCCTGCAACGTGCGCATCATCGCCGCCACCCATCGCAACCTGGAAGACGCCATCAAGACCGGCGACTTCCGCGAAGACCTCTTCTACCGCCTCAATGTCTTTCCCATCGAGATGCCGGCGCTGCGCGAACGGGTGGAGGACATTCCGGTGCTGGTCAATGACCTGATCCATCGCATCGAGAACGAGAAACGGGGCTCGGTCCGCCTCACCCCGGCCGCCATCGCTGCGCTCAGCCACTACCGCTGGCCGGGTAATGTGCGCGAACTGGCCAATCTGATCGAGCGCCTTGCCATTCTGCACCCTTACGGGGTGGTGGACGTGGCCGACCTGCCGGACAAGTTCCGTCCCGCCGGCGGTACCCTCGATACCGTCCAGCTGCCCCAGGTCACCCTCGCCGGCGACGAGCCGGGCACCACGGTTACTGCGCCGCGCCTGCCGAGCGATGGCCTCGATCTCAAGGCCCACCTCAACACCCTGGAGCAGAGCCTGATCCAACAGGCGCTGGACGAATCCGACGGCATCGTCGCCCATGCGGCCAAGCGGCTCCACATGCGCCGCACCACCCTCGTCGAAAAATTGCGCAAATACGGCCTCCAGCGCCATACCGAGTCGCCGGGAATTTGACGCCGACCCGATCTATCATTTCTAACTTACTGAAATAAAAAGAATTAAAAAATAGGCACGTAACTTGCTCAATCGTCTGTGTCATGAACCAGAAGACGACTGAGGTCGCAAAACGTGCAAGCCAAAGCCTCGCTAACCGATAAGCAACACGCCCTGGAGTCGGCCTTTCATCTGTTCAATCAGCTCTCCGAGGAGCTGACCGGCTCCTATCGGCAGTTGCAGCTGCAGGTGCTGGAGCTGAGCCAGGAACTGGCCGCCGCCCGCAGCGAGCGCATGATCCAGCTGGCCGAGAAGGAGCGGCTGGCCGACCGCCTGGAGCGGCTGCTGGAGACCCTGCCGGCGGCGGTGATCGTGCTCGACGGCGAGGAGTCGATCCGGGAGTTCAACCCGGCGGCGGAACAGTTGCTCGGTCGACTCGCCAACGGCATGCCCTGGTCGCAGATCCTGCAGCAGAGCACGCTCACAGGCGGTGTCGGCGGACACGAGTTGAAACTGAAAAGCGGTCGCCTGCTGACCCTGACCTCGAGTGATCTGGAACAGGCGCCCGGCCGCATTCTGGTCATGCTCGACGTCACCGAAACCCGCCGCCTGCAGGAGCGGCTGAACCGACGCGAGCGACTCACTGCGATGGGCGAGATGTCGGCCCAGCTGGCCCACCAGATGCGCACGCCCCTGAGTACGGCGCTGCTCTACACCTCTCACCTGGCCGCCGATCAGCTCGATCCCGAGAAACGGCGGCAGTTCACCGCCAAACTGCGTAATCGCCTGCAGCATATGGAGCGTCAGATTCAGGACATTCTGATGTTTGCCCGTGGCGGCGAAGCCGGCGAAACCGTGGTCTCGCTGAGCGACATCCTCAACGCCTTCTCCCTCGCCGCCGAGCAGACCCTGCTGGAGAGCGGGGCGCAGCTACTACTACACGATCACAGCCGGAACGAAGCGCGCATGATCGGCCGCGAGGACGCCCTGCAGGGCCTCCTCAACAACCTGCTGGAGAACGCGATCCAGCACCGTGCCTCCCGTGTGGTGGTGACCCTGCGGGTCGACAGCGAGATCGAAATCGACTTCGAAGACAACGGCGCCGGGGTGCCGCGAGCCCTGCGCCAACGGATCTTCGATCCCTTCTTCACCACCCGCAGCAGCGGCACCGGGCTCGGTCTGGCGGTGGTGCAGAACCTGGTGCTCAGCCACGGCGGCGAGATCCATCTGCTCGAGGGCGAGGCCGGCGGTGCCCGCTTCCATATCCGGTTTCCGTTGGCGCTCGAGACCACCGATCGGGTTTCGGCGCCGCTGCATAACCACCCCAACAACAGTCCAGAAGAAAGAGAAACTAGGAGCCTGTCATGAGTTTGGCAACGGTCCTGATTGTGGAAGACGACCCCTCACTGCGCGAGGCGCTGTGCGACACCCTGGAACTGGCCGGCTATCCGGTCAAGGTGGCCTGCGAAGGTGGCGACGCGCTGGAGATCCTGCGCCAGGAGGCGGTCGGCATGGTGGTCAGTGACGTGCAGATGCGGCCGATGGACGGCCACACCCTGCTGCGCCAGATCAAATCGAACCACCCGGAGCTGCCGGTGCTGCTGATGACGGCCTACGGCAGTATCGAGCAGGCGGTGGCGGCCATGCACGACGGCGCCGTCGACTACCTGGTGAAACCCTTCGAGGCCGAGGTGCTGGTGAGCAAGGTGGCCGGCCACATCAAGCCGGCCAACGAAGCGCCCATCGACGGACCCGTGGTTGAGGATCTGCGTAGCCGCGAGGTGCTGGAGCTGGCCCGGCGCGTGGCCCGCAGCGACGCCACGGTGCTGCTCAACGGCGACAGCGGGACCGGCAAGGAGGTCTTCGCCCGCTATATCCACCAGTGCTCGACCCGCAACGAGGGGCCGTTCATCGCCATCAACTGCGCCGCGATTCCGGAGAACATGCTGGAGGCGATGCTGTTCGGCTACGAGAAGGGGGCCTTCACCGGCGCCTACCAGTCGGCTCCCGGCAAGTTCGAGCAGGCCCAGGGCGGCACCCTGCTGCTGGACGAGATTTCGGAGATGAGCCTGGCCCTGCAGGCCAAGCTGCTGCGTGTGTTGCAGGAGCGCGAACTGGAGCGGCTCGGCGGGCGCAAGCTGATCGCCCTCGACGTGCGGGTGCTGGCCACCACCAACCGCAAGCTGCGCGAAGAGGTCTCGGCCGGACGCTTCCGCGAGGATCTCTACTATCGATTGAACGTCTTTCCGCTCACCCTGCCGCCGCTGCGCGAGCGTCAGCGCGACATCCTGCCGCTGGCCCGCCATCTGCTGCAGAAGGCTCTGCCTTCGGGCCAGGCTCTGCCCGAACTCAGCACCGAAGCCAAGCAGCGGCTGTTGAGCCACGACTGGCCGGGTAACATCCGCGAGCTCGACAATCTGATGCAGCGAGCGCTGATCCTGTACGAGAACGGACAGATCCGGGAGCAGGACCTCTGCTTCGAAGAGCCGAGCGAGGCTTCCACCGCACAGGAGCGGAAACCGCAGAGTACCGGCGGCCGCCTGCCCGAGGACCTGCGTTCGGTGGAGGAGCAGATGATTCTGGATGCCCTGGAGGAGGTCAACGGCAGCCGCAAGCGGGTGGCCGAGAAGCTGGGCATCAGCGAACGCACCCTGCGGTACAAGATCGCCCGCATGCGTGAGGCCGGGATGGCGATCCCGGGCTGAGCGGGTTGGTACGGTGTGTGCGTAGTGTCAGTGAGTATTAGCGTTTGGGGATGTCAGCCATGAACACCAGCATGAATATCGATCAGGTTTTGGCGCAGATGCGGGCCATGTCGGCCCAGGCGACCAACCACAGCGAGGAGCCGAAGCGCGCCGGCGGCGCCGATTTCGGCGCCCTGCTCAAGCAGTCGATCGATCAGGTCAACCAGATCCAGCAGGAGGCCAACGCCATGCGCACGGCCTTCGAGAAGGGCGAGGGGGAGATGGATCTGGCCCAGGTCATGATCGCGGCCCAGAAGTCGAGTCTCTCCTTCGAAGCCATGGTCCAGGTACGCAACAAGCTGATCGAAGCGTACAAGGACGTCATGAATATGCCGATTTAACCTACTGAAAAAGATAAAGAA
>JBNLGI010000121.1:0-15504 GCA_050305975.1 Sedimenticolaceae bacterium
CGGCCCTACCATCAATTTCAAGGGCATGGGCAACAGCGAGTTCTATCACCTGGAGAACCACGACAAGCGGATCTATCGGGATTACACGGGTTGCGGCAATACCGTGAACTGCAATCATCCGATTGTTTCCCTGTTTATCATTGGTTGCCTGGAGTACTGGGTGCGGAAAATGCACATAGACGGATTTCGTTTTGACCTGGCCAGTGCGCTGTCGCGCGGTGAGGATGGTCAGCCGATGCACGATTCGCCGGTGCTCTGGGGTATTGAGCTGTCTGAACAGCTGGCTGCGACCAAGCTGATCGCCGAGGCCTGGGATGCGGCAGGGCTCTACCAGGTGGGCAGCTTTCCTGGTTATCGATGGTCGGAATGGAACGGCCGCTACCGGGACGCATTGCGCTGTTTCGTGCGCGGCGACGGGGGGATGATTGCGGAGATGGCCACGCGTATCGGAGGCAGCAGTGATTTCTACAAACCCCAACATCGCCGGCCCATCAACAGCATCAACTTCATCACCTGCCATGATGGCTTCACCCTGTATGACCTCTACAGCTACAAACACAAGCACAACGAGGCAAACGGCGAACAGAACCGGGACGGACATAATGACAATCTCAGTGACAACTGCGGTGTCGAGGGTGAGACAGACGATGCAGAGGTGCTGGCCCTGCGCAGGCAACTCGCCAAAAATGCCATTGCCATACTGCTGCTGAGCCAAGGTGTACCCATGCTGCTGGCCGGTGACGAAGTGCTCAATACCCAGCAAGGCAACAACAACAGTTATTGCCAGGACAACGAACTGAGCTGGTTTGACTGGAGACTGGTTGACGAGAATGCCGATATGCTGGCTTTCGTGCGCCGGATGATTGCACTGCGCAAACGGCACCCCTCCTTGCGCAGACGGCGTTTTCTGCGCGGCGAGACATCAGATCCCACAATCAAACCGGATATCGTCTGGCATGGCACCACCCTGGGGAGCCCCAACTGGGACGACAGGGAGGCCCGTATACTGGCATTCACCCTGGCGGCGCTGGAAGAGGACGAGAGCGACCTTCATGTCATCATGAACATGTCCGAGCGTACCCTGGAAATGGAAATGCCGGATGCGCTGGATGGCGCCTGGAAAATTGTTGTGGATACAGGCCGGTTCGGCGCTTCCGGTGAGGACGAGGCGGCGACACCATCAGCATGGACACAAGATACCTATCCGGCAGGACCCCGAAGCGTAATCGTGTTTGAAAAACGGGATTGAATATAAATACGGGGTCAACAGGATTGCCGTATCACTGCGCAGAACGAATCATCGGCCCTGCAGGTTGACCGTGGGGGGTCAGAAACCAGCTCTTGTTCCCGTAGCTCACCACCGAGGCCACACCCAGACCGTCACCGGCGTCATGACGGAAGACCAACCAAATAACCATGCCGACAGGAAGGTATAGTTCGGTAGAAAACCGCTGTCATAGCTGAACTTTACGCAAAATGTCGACAAATAATCCTTGTATTGCCGTGTTTGTCTTTATCAATAGTGAGTATTGAAGAATATTGTCGACAATTTTACTTTGTATTGCGGTGCAGCATCTGTAGACTGGGCCAGGTTACCGTTTGTTGAATCTGGAGGCAGAGCTGTATGACGATGCATAAGACAGATGTGCTTTTGATAGGCGGCGGCATTATGAGCAAGACACTGGCCATGCTGGTGACGCAGCTCGATTCCTCTCGTCATATCACTGTCGTCGAGCAAGCGTCATCATTGGCCACCGAAAGCACCCATGCCTGGAACAATGCCGGCACCGGTCATGCAGGTTACTGCGAACTCAATTACACCCCACAGCAGAGTAATGGTGACATCTCCATTGAAAGAGCGTTGGGGATAAACGCCCGCTTCGAGGAGTCCCTGCAGTTTTGGAGTGGACTGGTTCGCAAAGGCGCCCTATCGAACCCTTCGTCCTTTATCAATCCCGTACCTCATATGAGCTGGGTAAAGGGTAAGCAGAATGTCAGTTTCCTCAAGAATCGTCAGCAAGCACTGGTAACTCATCCACTCTTCGAAGAGATGGAATATGCGGATGATCCAGCCACCCTGAAGGAGTGGTTGCCCCTGATGATGGCTGAGCGTGATATGAGGCAGCCCATGGCCGCAACACGTGTGGCACACGGAACAGACATCAACTTCGGGGAGCTTACTCGCTCGATGGGTGAGTATTTGGCGCATGAGGACTCCGTTGACTATTGGCTCTCAACAACGGTCTCGGGATTGAAGAAGGTTGGCGATCGCTGGCATGTGACAACCAAGCACGCGCTGGCAGGAACACGAACCATCGAGGCGCGTTTCGTATTTGTTGGCGCGGGTGGGTGTGCTTTGTCCCTGATGCAAAAGGCAGGCGTGGATGAGGTGCGAGGTTATGGCGGTTTCCCCGTTTCAGGCATCTGGCTCGCCAGTGAAAACATAAAAGCCGCAGCGATCCATAATGCCAAGGTCTATGGCATGCCACCCGTGGGTGCGCCCCCAATGTCGGTACCGCATCTCGATACTCGCGTCATCGGTGGACGCCCCGCCCTGCTCTTCGGACCCTTTGCCGGTTTCACCACACGCTTTATGAAAAAGAGCAGTCTCTTTGACTTGATCAATTCGATTCGAGCTCACAATCTCAAGCCCATGATGGAGGTGGCCAGAGAACATTGGGCGTTGACGCGTTATCTCATCAAAGAGGCCATGAGCTCTGGTGACCAGCGACTCGAACAGCTGCGCACGTTTATGCCTTCGGTGCAACCGGGAGAATGGCATCTTCGTCCCGCGGGTCAGCGGGTTCAGATTATCAAACTGGATGAGCAGGGACGTGGCAAGTTGCAGTTCGGTACCGAGGTTATCAAAACAGCCGATCGCTCCCTGGCAGCCCTGTTGGGCGCTTCCCCCGGAGCCTCCGTCAGCGTCTCAGCCATGTTGGATGTTATCGAGAGCTGTCTCCCTGAATTGGTTCAGGGTGAAGCAGGACAACGCCTGAAAGAGTTGATTCCATCCTATGGTCACTCTTTGGACGATGATCTCGACCTGGTTCATGCCGTACGACGTTATACCTTGGAGACATTGGCTCTCGATGACAGACTAACCGCAGAAATTCCCGAACAAGACACATTATTATTGCAAACTGGCAGTTGAGGAATTACGGGGACAGTTTACTTATTTCAATATTGGAATATTCAACCTGTAAATCGGGCCTCGGGCTGGTCATAGCGGGGATGCTTCAGACGCGGGTAACTGGAAAGACCGTAAACGGAAGACGCTTGGGCTGCTGGACCAGGGCCTGCAGCGGAGCCTGGTCCCGCTGCTACGAATTCAACCAGGCCGCAAACTGCGCCGGGGCCGGCAAGTCTTATCACTCAGGTCCAACTCCAACTCACGGTCTATACTCAACCATAACCAGGTGGTTCCATATAAGATGCCGCTAATATCCTGCTCTAGACGGCAGCGGGTGCCGTTGGGGCACAAAAGATCGTAGAGAACGAACAACAAGACAGGGAGGCCCGTCGTGCCCACACAGACCTACAAACAGCATACCTTCGATGCGCGTACCGATCGTATCGATCTGCGTGATCGTGTTTATCAGCCACAGCTGGTTTCGCTGCCTTCACACCTCCCGGATCTCGAAAACATCGAACGCTATCTTCCGGCCTACGCCAAGGCGCTGGTCCTGGACCAGGGGGATGAAGGCGCCTGTACCGGCTTCGGGCTGGCGGCGGTGATCAACTTTCTGCAGTGGCGCAACAACGCCTATCAGACCGAGGGTTTGAAAACGGTCAGCCCGCGCATGCTCTACCACATGGCGCGGATGTATGACGAATGGCCAGGTGAGGACTACGAGGGCTCGAGCTGCCGGGGCGCTATGAAAGGCTGGCATCGCCACGGCGTGTGCACGGACCGCTCATGGCCATACCGCAACAGCAACGGCAAAATAGCTTTCGTCTCCCCCAAGGAAGGCTGGGATCAGGATGCCGCGACTCGCCCGCTGGGTGCCTATTACCGCATAGAGAAGCACAGTATCAGTGACCTGCAATCCGCGCTCCACGAAGTCGGTGCCATTTACTGCTCCGCCAATGTGCATAAGGGGTGGTATCTGAAGAAGACCAAGCAGCCGATCCTCATTCCCCTGCATACCCAGAATGTCGGCGGTCACGCCTTTGCATTGATCGGCTACACCGCAGACGGATTTATCGTGCAGAACTCCTGGGGACCGGATTGGGGTTTTCACGGCTTCGCCATCCTCAGCTACGAAGACTGGCTCAGCAACGGCAGCGATGCCTGGGTGGCGGTCATGGGAGCGCCCATACGCACAGCTGCTGCCCCCGTCACCTTCACCAAACAGCCGCTGCAGCAGTCAGCAGCGCGCCCCGGCCGCGCGAAAGGCAAGGAACCTGTGCCCGGTCAGGATTTCAACTACCGGAATGACAATGTGCGTCCACTGAGCGAGGGCGATGCCTACTTGCACACGCTGGTATTGAGCAATAACGGCCGTCCTATCAATCGAATCGTCGGCGCCGAGAATGCCCGCACGGCGGTCAAACTGGTCTGCATGGATCAACCCCTGGAGTGGTTTGACAAACTTCCGAAGAACGCGCCACGGAAACTGGCACTCTATGTCCACGGTGGCCTCAACAGCGAGTCCGACTCCCTCATCCGAATCCGCATGATGGCGCCCTATTTCCGCGAGAACGGCATCTACCCCCTGTTCATCACCTGGAAAACCGGCGCGATGGAAAGCATCATCGGTATCCTCCAGGACTCGGTTCGGGATATCTTTCGCGGCCTCCCCGAGATGCGGGACGAAGGCGTTTTCGACAGGATCAAAGAGGCGATGGCCGAGGCGCGCGACCGCTCGATCGAGGTGGCCTGCGAGTACCTGTTGGTCAAGGCCTTGTGGTCTGAAATGAAACAGAATGCCGCCTCAGCCAAGGATTCGGACGCAGGTCTGTCACTGCTGGCCGGGCATCTGCAAACGCTTGAAAAGCGCATCCCCAAGCTGGAGATCCATCTGGCGGGTCACTCCGCCGGTTCCATCGTACTCGGGCATCTCTTGCCGCTGCTGAACAAACGAGTCGCACCCGCCAGTCTTACCCTGTTTGCCCCTGCCTGCACAGTCGGCTTTGCCAACCAGTACTATGGCGCAGCCTTGCGCAACGGCAAACTCAGCCCCGACAGTGTGCATGTGGACATCATGGACGACGAGCGCGAGCGC
This sequence comes from Sedimenticolaceae bacterium, assembly GCA_050305975.1. Classification (GTDB taxonomy): domain Bacteria; phylum Pseudomonadota; class Gammaproteobacteria; order Chromatiales; family Chromatiaceae; genus Thiodiazotropha. The sequence goes on from JBNLGI010000121.1 coordinate 5,229, forward strand.
GCCGATACCGTTGGCCCATATGGCAAATCGTTACTCTATCTGGTGAGCCGCGCCCTCGAGATCAGGCACAAGATGCCGCTGCTCGGCATGGAGCGGGCCTGGAAATCCGCCCCCGAAGGACAGTGGTCGAAAGACCGTGACATAGAGGAAGCCATCGATGAATGGTCAGGATTGGCCGCCGGCATAGCGACCAAAGTTCACGGCAAGCGCCGTGAATACGTCTCTACCGGCGGGTCCGGCCGCATCCGGCTTGCACACGGCTCGTTCGACAATGATGTCGTGGTCGTCACCGCCATGCTGGAGCGCATCCGCGGCGGGCAGCTTGTCGCAAAAGTGGAGAATCTCGCCTATTGAGGACTGGCCAGAGATCTTAGACATAACAATACGACAATCGCTCGGTTGACTCCTTTGGTTGGTCAGCGTTACGCGGATACTGCAACGAGGAAAAGGCACTTGGGCTATGCTGGTTCCCATTCGATGGGAGCTTCGCTGGTGGTTGTTTGTGTTGTCGCTGAACCATCACTAGTGTCCACAGTCATTTCGGTTGTCGAAGTCCTCGAAGTAGTTGTTGTGGATCCATCCTGATTCCCTGTTTCAGAAGTGCCTGTGCCTGATTCGTCCGTGTCAGTGATTGCGTTTCACCGGGATTTAGCTCCACTTCGCCCTCGCCTGTTACCCAGCTGCCATTCGGGCATTCTTGAAGTGGACTTCCACCACTACAGTCTTTATTGAAATCGTGCCGTCTCGCATACAGCAGGTGAGCGAGGAGTTGCACGTCGAAACGACTTTATGAGTGCCTTCCCCAGGCACTCGAAGGGTTGATAGGGCCCTGTAGGGACGCCCTTTACTCCCTCGTTATGGAATTGGTTCGATGGATTCCACCAATAGGTATTGCACACCTGAACCGCAGTTCCGATTGGTACAAACTCAAATTATTATAAGGATCTATATATGTCGGATGCTAGTGTTTGGGAATTGCGGAATGTTCTACCCGGTTATCCGAGTATTATGCAAGGACTACCCTGAGCAACGATCGAATGACCACGCGCCGTATATATCTGTCGGTAAACTTTACATGCATTTTGTCTCGTGCATCCTGGCTTAGATATACATATGCAATTGTTTTTGAGCGTGAATCCTGGCATATGAGGGTTTGGGCGCTTTAGAGAACACCTGTCAGTAAGTTTTACAGTTCCGATTATTTTTCGGAGCCTATTTCGTTAACTCATTGAGTAAAAGTGGAAAAGATGGGCGGGTACAATTCTTGCTCTTTCCGTAAAGGAACTATTGCTCTCCCACCCTGAAAGGAATCGCCGGCAACACGGCACTTCGATTGCCGGCAAGTTAGCAACAAGGAGGTTCTGCCATGAATCGATTTATTCGAGTCATTCTTGCATCACTGATGCTGACCACCTCGGCATATGTCTGCGCGGTGCCGATCACATTTGACACACTTTCTGACCTAGAGCCGGTAACGAGCCAGCTTCCGGGTCTGACGTTCTCCGGGGCAACGGTCTTGACCGCCGGCATCTCGTTGAACGAGTTCGAGTTTCCCCCAGCATCGGGAGACAAGGTTGTATTCGACGAGTTCGGGCCGATCGAGATTGTGTTCGACGTGCCAGTGCTCAGTGTCTCGGGTTTGTTCACGTACGCGGCAGAGCTTACTGCCACTGCGTTCGACGAAACCTCCGCGATAGTGGATACCGATACATCGAATTTCTTCAGCAATCTAGCGCTCAGCGGTAACGCTGGCTCTTTGCCAAACGAACTGCTGATGCTGAGCTCTGGCGCCGGAATCTCTCGCGTGGTCTTCGAAGGGGATCTTTTCGGCGCGTCATTCGTGCTCGACAATCTAGATGTCACCCCTTTGACGATACCCATCCCGGAACCGCCTGTCATTGCCATGATGATGAGCGGGTTGCTGTTCTTGCTCGGAGGGCGTCGTAGACGGCCCGTGCACCACGTCTGGCTGTCCCTGGTCGTTCTAGCAGTCGGCGCTCTAGCGTTGTCTCCGGCTCACGCCGTCCAGCGCGTCGAATCCGTCGTTGCCACGCCGGCGCTCTTGTTCGTCGACACACCAACGACGGTAAGATTCGCTGCCAGAGTCGCGCCCGACGACAACCTAATCGCTACAAGCGTTCGGTTAGTACGCGTGACCGAGGATGGCCGTCCTGTTTCCGTCGAGGCTACGATGTTTGACGACGGGACCAACGGAGATACGACGCCGGGCGACCTCATCTTCACTGCTGAGGTTCCCCTACTGGTCTCGGAGCCGAGCATCCTGCGCTATCGGGTGTCAGTTGCCTACCTGCGAACTATGCGACGGACCCTGTCTGATATCGTTCTCGTTCGCACCGACCTCGAGCCGTTCTTCAGCCCGACTCCTGCGGAGTCGCTCGTCGTCGATGAAGGCGCACAGTTCGCAGTCAACGAAGTGCTTGTTGGGCTCATAGACAGCGAGGGCCTCAGCACGGCTGAGGCACTTGCAGCTAGCGTGGGTGGTGAGGTCGTCGGTTTTGCACCAACGGGGAATCTCTATCAGTTCAGGGTACCGACCACGACCATCGAAGCCCTCGATAGTGTCATCAGCAGTTTACTTGAGGATCCGCGAGTCACGCTGGCCATCCGCAACTTCACGACCGACTCAGTACTCATGCCTGACGCCTCGGGAAACGACGCTGAAGCGTTGCCTGCGGGGGACCGAGCCGCCTTCGACCAGATCAAAGCCTTTGATGCATGGGATCTATTATTCGATGTTGGGCATAGCTTCTCGCCTGTGGTGGTCGGCGTGCTCGATCGGGGATTCCAGAATCACGGAGAGTTCGACGGAGTGGAATTCACGCCCGGCTCCACACGTACCGACGCCGGTTGGCCACCAAATCCGGGGTGCCGCTCCGGAAGTACCGATCATGGCACTGCTGTTGCAGGTTTGATTGGAGCGGGAAACACGGCCGGTGGTGGCGGCGTGTTTCAGACCAACGGCATACTCGGTGGTGTCACCGATGGGTCCGCGGATGGATCGAGTGTTCCCTATAAGCTTGACACACGGCGAGTCGGCGACTCGCTCATGGAAGACCAAACACTGATCTCTCGCATGGTCGCAGCCGGTGCCAAGGTCATCAACATGAGCTTCGGCGGCTCGCGAAAGAGCGCGCTGCCAGTTGATACCCTCATCCTGTTCTTGACTCCAGGCGCACCAGCGGGTACAGCGGATGAGTTGGCCATGTTGGTTGGCGGGACAGTTCTGCGTCAGAGCGGTGAACGCGTCGTGATGCGAGTGCCTGCGACCAGCGAAGCGGAGGCGGAAGCTGTCGCCGACACACTGCGAGCTGTGGCGACGGTTGCGAGCGCAAAAACGGAACGACAATGTTTCGGGGCTTCGGATGCAGACTTCGCGGCGTTGACAGACTTATACAGAGCGCGTTTTTTGGGTCATCCTGATGTTATGTTTGTACTGTCTGCTGGTAATAGTAAGATCGACGTCTCTGACTCGTTCCCCTCGAATATCGACGCAATCAATGTTTTGACGGTGGGGGCGAGTGACGGTTCGAGCGATGCCGCAACCGCAGGCGCCGCAACAGAGTTCACCAATACCGGTGCCAGTGTTGATATTGCAGCGCCAGGTGTAGCCGTATATGCACCAACAGACTTCACAGCGCCGCTGAACGCAGACGACTATAGACGCGTGAGTGGAACGTCGTTTTCCGCGCCATTAACGGCGGGCTCCATTGGTCTGATGCTGGCGACAGATGGAACACTGAATCCTGAACAAATTAGGAAGATACTCCTTGCCACTGCAACGAAGAACGCTGCAGTCAGTTCGATTAGCGGAAAGATTGTCGATCTTGGCTCTGCCATCGAGTTTCTCCTCGTGCCGGTTGACGTATTCCTGATCGTCGATACATCTGGCAGTTTCTATGATGACCTTGAGTCATTCCGAGCGGAGGCCAATTCTTTAGTAAACGCTCTCGATGATAGCGGGCTCAACATCCATATGGGACTGGCCCGGTTCGAGGACTATCCAATCGTTCCTTGGGGTTGGGCCGACAGTGCGGATCGCGCCTACGAACGAGTACTTGATATCCAAAGCATCGATGACGGTACCGGTAACAAACCGATAGTCAATGCTATCAATGCCCTGACGACGCGAAACGGTTTTGACTCGCCGGAGAGTCAGCTTGTCGCCTTGATACAGGGGGCAACCGGTGACGGACAGGAGGTGCCCGGGCATGCGGTTGCCAACATCCCCGCTGGACAGGGAGCAACCTTTCGTAGCACGCCGGCTGCGAGTTTGAGTCCGGTCCGCATGATAATTCTTTGGACCGATGCCCAGTTTCATACCAAGAACGACTCCAACTCGTCCGACGAGCCGGTCATTGGGTACCCTGGGCCTGCTTTTGCGGAGACCATCGATGCTTTGAACGACAAGGACATCAAAATGATTGGCATCGGTGCGGGTACTTCGGCGCTGGCGGATCTGCGCCGAATCGCAGAAGGCACGAACACCCTGGCGCCGGCTGGAGGTGTGAATTGTGATGCTGACGCGACAATCGAGGTGGCAGAGGGTGACCCCATCGTGTGCCCAATATCCTCGAGTGGTAGCGGAATCGGGGAAGCGATATTCAACACAGTGATCGCTGTTGTGAAGATGTAGCGGGAAGCACTAGGGCGCGCTCCTTCGGTGAGAACGGAAGCGCGCCATAAAATAGGCAGTTTCGAGACGAGTGAATCAATCTAAACGCAAGCGCAACAATCTGCATCATCTTCAGGTTATCGCATAAGGTGCGCTGGTGTAGCGTATTGCACTGTATGTGATTTGCCTCCAGGTGGGCATGCCTTGATTCTGCTGCGCCAGCGACCCACGAGAAATTGCATATATCAATCTATATCGCAATGCCTTTCGCTTGATGCGTACCATGCGGACTGCAGATGAGAGCCAGTCAGTGAAAAACGTAAGACATTGGCCACAAACATACTGCCGCAACATACAGGTGTGCTCAGTAAACAATGCTGTACAGCTGCCAGTCAGTGTGGGTAGCAGCAGCAGCTTGCCAGCAATGTGATAGTAATCATTGACGGGAGAGGACTTGGTGCCGATGTTGAAAAAGCTGTAGAGGAAGGTGTTCTCGCCGCATCCCTGCACGACAACTGCCGTAACTCTACTCAGCGTAGCCAAAGCCACGCCCCCGTGACTCGCGGGCATAGTAATCCGGACTGCCCTTGGGCACCACTACGATACCCTCCGGCGTCACGTCATAGCGCGCTCGATCCGCCTCGATATCGAAACCCAGTACCGTACCCGGCTCGATGATGTTGTGGCGATCAACGATAACGCGTCGTAATCGCGAGCCTCGGCATATCCTTACATAATCCATGATGATGCAATCTTCAATTTCAACATCCGATTCAACCACTGATTCTCGACGTATTATGCTGTTGCGAATCGACGCATCGATCACGACAGCGCCAGCGCCGATCAAGCTGTTATCGATTGTACTGTTGAAGATACTGCTTACGGGTCCCTGATAGTGACTGGAGAAGATGGGCCACTGGGGATTGAAGGCGTCAAAGCGCGGCTTCAAGCCAAGAAAATCCTTGTGAGTTTGAAAATAGGTGGTCAAATCCCCGACATCCCGCCAGTATCCCGCCTCTTCGTAGGCTTTGATGCCCGGCACCTTGTTATCCAAAAAGTCATAGGCGTAGAGACGATGAGAGCGCAATATCCGAGGTAACACTTCGTAACCGAAATCCGTGTCGCCTTTTCGGTAGGCTTCTTCAAGCGCTTCAATCAGTACTTCGCTTTGAAACAGGTAATTGCCCATGGAGGCATAAGCACGCGTTGGATTTGAAGGCATGGGTTTGCCATGTATCGGTTTTTCCTCGAAAGCGCGAATACGGCCATCAGTGTCTGCCTCGATAATGCCAAAGTTCGCAGTCTGATCGATCGGTATGGGCAGCGCGGCTATGCTGACGTCCGCTTGGCGTTCCCGGTGAAATCGCACCATCTGCCGTACGTCCATGCGGTAGATGTGATCGGCGCCGAAAACAGCCACGATGTCCGGTCGATGTATCTTTAGCAGGTTGAGGCTTTGAAAAACGGCATCGGCAGTTCCGCGGTACAACATTTTTCCCTCATGCATTTGCGGCGGCACGACGCTGACGAACTGGTCTGGCAGCAAGGGTGAAATGGTCCAGCCTTTGCGTACGTGCTCAATCAACGATTGCGCTTTGTATTGCACCAGCAGATAGATGGAACGGATTCCGGAGTTGACCAGATTACTCAGGACAAAATCCACAATGCGATAACGCCCGCCAAACGGCACGGCCGGTTTGCAGCGTTCGGTGGTCAGCGGCCTGAGCCGCTTGCCCTCGCCTCCCGCCATCACAAACGCCACGATTTTGTCCGATTTTCGATGCTCTTCCATACGTTCTATGCTTACGCAATCTATTGCCTTGCCAGGACCGGACGCCGCTCGGCCAAAGCATGGTCCGGGCGGTAGATCTGTTCAGTATAGTATTTTTGTGTCAGCGACCCTGACGGGCGCTTGTCGCACGCCGACGCGTCAAGCGCGGATCGAGTCGCCCGGCAACGTACGAATTCATCTATATTTACAAGTGAGTATAGGGGGGTATTCACAACGCGTCTCGGAAAGACTTGTCGGATGTTTGTAGATCGAAAGATAGGCCGCCGGAAATCACCAAAGGACTAGCGCATGCTTTCACAGAACGCCGAGACCAACGGAGATCCGCTCTGGTACAAAGATGCCATTATCTACGAGTTGCACGTCAAGGCCTTCAAGGATGGCAACGATGACGGCATCGGGGATTTCCAGGGTCTGAAGGAGAAGCTCGACTATATTCGGGATCTGGGCGTCAACACCCTTTGGCTGCTGCCTTTCTACCCCTCGCCCCAGCGCGACGACGGCTACGACATTTCCGACTACCGCAACGTTCACCCCGACTACGGCACCCGGAAAGACTTCCGCGCCTTCATGCGCGAGGCCCACCGGCGCGGCCTGCGGGTGATCACCGAACTGGTCATCAACCACACCTCGGACCAGCATCCCTGGTTCCAGGCCGCGCGCACCGCGCCGGAAGGCAGTCGCAAGCGCAATTTCTACGTTTGGAGCAAAACCAATCGTAAGTTCCCCGAGACGCGGATCATCTTCACCGACAGCGAGACCTCAAACTGGACTTGGGATGACGCCGCCCAGGCCTACTATTGGCACCGCTTTTTCCACCACCAGCCGGACCTCAACCACAACAATCCCGAGGTGGTCCAGGCCGTGATTCGGCTTATGCGGTTCTGGCTCGACATGGGGGTGGACGGCCTGCGTCTCGACGCCATTCCCTACCTCTGCGTGCGCGAGGGCACCAACAATGAGAACCTGCCCGAGAGCCATGCCGTGCTCAAGCAGATGCGTGCGGTGGTGGACAACCACTACCGCAACCGCGTCTTTCTGGCCGAGGCCAACCAGTGGCCGGAAGACGCCCAGGAGTACTTCGGCCAGGGCGACGAGTGCCACATGGCCTACCACTTCCCATTGATGCCGCGCATGTACATGGCCGTGGCCCAGGAGGACCGTTACCCCATCGTGGAGATCATGCAGCAGACCCCGGCGATCCCCGAGACCTGCCAGTGGGCGGTCTTCCTGCGCAACCACGACGAACTCACCCTGGAAATGGTCACCGACCGGGAGCGCGACTACATGTACCAGCGCTACGCGGCGGACCCCCGCATGCGCCTCAACGTGGGTATCCGTCGTCGGCTGGCGCCGCTCATGGACAACGAACCCGGCAAGATCAAGCTGATGAACAGCCTGCTCATGTCGATGCCGGGTTCACCCATCATCTACTATGGCGATGAGATCGGCATGGGCGACAACTTCTTCCTCGGCGACCGCAACGGAGTGCGCACACCCATGCAGTGGACCCCCGATCGCAACGGCGGTTTCTCCAAGGTGGACCCGCAATACCTCTATCTGCCCCCGATCATGGATCCGATCTACGGCTACGAGGCGTTGAACGTCGAAACCCAGGAGCGTGAACCGGCCTCGCTGCTCAACTGGATGAAGCGCCTGATCGCCGTGCGCAAGGCGCATCCCGCCTTCGGGCGCGGCAGCTTGAAGTTCCTCTCCCCGGGCAATCGCAAGATCCTCGCCTACGTCCGTGAATACGCCGGCGAGTCCATCCTCTGCGTAGCCAACCTCGCGCGCACCGCGCAGCCGGTTGAACTCGATCTGAGCCCGTTCAATGGCAGGGTCCCCATCGAGATGCTGGGCCGTACCCCCTTCCCCCCCATCGGTGAGCTCCCTTATCTGTTGACCCTGCCGGGACACGACTTCTACTGGTTCCGGCTGGCCACCGAGAGCGAGGTGCCGGCATGGCACACCGAGGGTCTGCCGCCCCTGGAACTGCCCATGCTGGTCTTGTTCGAGGCCTGGCGCAGTTTCTTCCCCAGCATGGTGGAACCACAGCGCAAGCCGATGGCGAAGCAGCTTATCGGCCAACTGGAGCGGGAGATCCTGCCTCGCTACCTGCCCAGCCGGCGCTGGTACGCCGCCAAGGCGGAGCAACTGGAGAGCGTGGCGGTGCTGGAAAGCACTGCCTGGTCGGAGGCGCAGGAACACTGGCTGTTGCTGTGGATCGAGGCGCGGTTCGCTTCCGGGCTGCGGCAAAGCTACACCCTGCCCCTGGCCATCGCCTGGGGCGAACTCGATGAAGATCTCATCCGGCCGCTGTTGCCTATCACCCTCGCCAAGGTGCGCCAGCAGGCGAGAATGGGCATCCTCTACGACGCCATGTTCGACGAAGCCTTCCTGAGCAATCTCATCCAGGCCATGGACGCTCAGTTGGAGCTGCCATTCGGTAGCGGCTTGCTCCGCTTCAGCGCCACAGCCGCCTATCACCGCCTGGTCGGAGAGGCCCCGCTCCAGGGCGTCACAAGGCCGAGCGCGGAAGGCAGCAACAGCGCCGCCATCATCGGCCAACGCCTGTTCCTCAAGCTCTACCGGCACATCCGTCGAGGCATCAATCCGGAACTGGAAATGACGCGCTTCCTGACCGAGGCAGTACCCTTCCCCCATATCCCTCCACTGGCCGGCAGCATCGAATTCCACGCCGGCGACGGCCAGGTCAGCAGCATCGCCCTGCTGCTGGGCCATGTGGACAACCAGGGTGACGGCTGGGGCTTCAGTGTCGACTACCTGGATCGTTTTTTCGACGACTGCCTGACCAAGCCGCAGTCGATTTCGGCGGTGCCCGCCGAACGCTACGCCGACTACCTCTGGATGATCCACACCCTGGGACTTCGCACCGGCGAGATGCACCAGGCCCTGGCCACGGTCAGCGGCGATCCCGCCTTCGATCCCGAACCTGTAGATGCCGAGGATCTGCGCGCCTGGGGCGATCAAGTGCGCATGGATCTGGATGAGACCCTGGGGCTGCTGGAGACCCACCGCGAACGCATCGAGGAGCGCCATGGCGCATCCGTCGCACAGCTGCAGCAGGCCCGGGATGCCCTGCTGCAGAGCATCGCCGAGCTGACCCCGGCCAGCATCGATGCGGTCAAGACCCGCTATCACGGTGACTACCACCTGGGACAGGTGCTGCTCAGCGAAAACGATTTCGTGATCTTCGATTTCGAGGGCGAACCGGCCCGGCCCCTCGAAGCACGCCGCGTCAAACACTCGCCGCTGCGAGACGTGGCGGGCATGTTGCGCTCCTTCGACTATGCCGCCGCGGTGGCCCTCGGCCGCTGCACCGAGGAGCGCCCCGGGGACAGAGAACAGCTGATGCCCTACCTGAATGAGTGGATCCGGTTCTCCACCGAGTCCTTCCTCTCGGGATACCGGGAAGGCATTGCCGACTGCCCCTCCTGGCCCGGCGATCCCCACCAGGCCCGCCAGCTGATCGGCCTGTTTCTCATGGAGAAGGCCCTCTACGAGCTGCGCTACGAGCTGAGCCACCGCCCCGACTGGGTGGGGATACCGCTGGCGGGACTTCTGCAGATGCTGCATTCACCCCTGCCCGATTTCGGTGAGTGACGCCTTGAGAAGAGCGCACTCCATGCCCTTCGGCGCCGAGGTCCGGCAGGACGGCGCCGTGCGCTTCGCGCTCTGGGCTCCCGCGGCGCAGCGGGTGGAGCTCGCGCTGGAACAGGCCGGCGGGGAGACCCTGTTGCCGATGGTCCCGCAGGAGGCGGGCTGGTTCCGCCTCGTCACCGATCGGGCGAAAGCGGGCAGCCGCTACCGCTACCGTATCGACGGCGGACTGC